>PAOO01000056.1 GCA_002708065.1 Chloroflexota bacterium | reverse complement strand
TGTGGCTGAGCGAGGTGGAGGGTTTCTGATGAGTGGTATGGTGGATGTGGAATTCATTAGCACACCGATCGCCGATATATTGCCGGTAACTCTGGTGGAAGAGAGTTTCCTGCCATCCCATCTGCGGGGGGGGATCCGACGCGGAGAGCACCCGACTGGGGAATTGTATTTCCCCAGATTGACCAACAACGGTGAATTCTCGCCCTTGCTGCGTTTGTCCACCGACGATTCAGAAAATCTCAACTTATGGAGGCAATTCCCAGAGCTACAGGGCATATACGTGACTGGCCGTATCAAGTCTGGGGCAACCGTACTTCTAGAACATCCATTATTGCAGTATCAGAACCAGGCATTACCCATTATTGCGTCACAGCGTTATGGTAGTGGCCGCAGTATCTCGATTAACACAGCGAGTACTTGGCGTTGGCAGATGATGCAGCCCTCAGCCGATTTGTCGCATGAAACCATCTGGCGCCAGATATTACGGTGGCTAAGCACATCAGCCCCGGAGCGTATTACGATAGAATTCGATCAGGAATTCTACAATGTAGGCGACGAGGTTAATATCATCGCTAGGGTTTTAAACGATCAATACGAGCCTGACAATGACGCCGCCCTTTGGGTGCAAACTACAAATCCCTTGGATCAGGCTACAGACATTCCTATGGAATGGGATATTGAACAGGATGGAGTGTACCGGGCGAGTTTTAATGCGGAAGATGAAGGTGTCTACAGTCTGTTAGTAGATGTAGCTAGTGCGGCTGGAGATGCAAGTGCAGACGGGTCCGAAAAGCGGGCAGCATTTGTTGTTACCCCATCGTTGCGAGAATATACCAATGCTGAGAAGGATGTTGGTCTTCTAGCTCGTATCGCTGAGGTTAGTGGTGGCAGTTACTTTAACCTCGCAGAAGTGGGCAGCTTGGCCGATATTGTCGAATTCACCCCCAATGCATATTCACGGGAGGTTCAAATCGATTTATGGGACCGGCCTTGGTTACTGGGTTTGTTGATCCTGATAATGAGCATAGACTGGATTGCAAGACGTATGCGTGGGCTTTCATAGAATGAGGACTGGAACGGGCGATGTGGTGAGCTGTGGATTTATGAGAAATACAAAAGCATTGCTTGTTGCTATAACACTTTTCGGAATGACTGCCGAGGCTGCAGCCCAGCTCTCTGGGGTTGAAAATAGCAGCAATTTTTTTCTGAATAGTCCTAATTCCTCGAAGTACGCTGTGATTCTGGTAGGGCCTTCAGTGGGTGAAGAAAATCAGTTGAAGTTTCGGCAATGGGCGTTTTCCTTACATGATATTCTGGCGCGGGATTATGGTTACAGCTCCGACACGATAAGCCTGTTATATGATCGTGGAGAAACCAATTTTACCGGTGGTGAGCGTGTGGATGGAGCCTGTGATCGTGTCGGTATTGAACAGGGATTGGCAGATCTAAAGGAGCAAGTTGAAACCGGTGACCAGATCATCCTCTACCTGATTGGGCACGGATCTGGATCCGATGAAGAAGCCAAGTTCAATATTGTTGGCCCGGACATAACCGGTCTTGAATTTGCCGACTTGCTTGATCAATTTAATGAACAAGACATTGCCATCATAAACACAACCAGCGCAAGCTACGGCTTTTCAGCGTCCCTTTCAAGTGAGGGGCGCGTAGTAATTTCATCAACTCGGTCCCCTTCAGAGCGTTACGATCCGGTGTTTTCGCGTTATTTTATCGAAGCGCTGGATAATCGCAACGGTGATCGGGACAAGAACAACCGAGTGTCGATGCTGGAGGCTTTTGAATACGCCAAGAGCAACGTTGAGGCCTGGTATGAGGGTCAGGGTAGATTGGCTTCCGAACACGCGGGTCTGGATGATAACGGTGATTCGCTTTTTGCACTGGAGCCTAATTCCGACGCAGTTGATGGAAGGCTAGCAGAGATTGCTTACATAGACACACTGGTTGATAGTCAAGCAGACTTGTCACGGGAACAACTTGCTCTCAAAGCTAGGATGCAAGAATTAGAGCGAGATGTTTTTATATTACGGGGACGCAAGGCCGATTTTCTGGAAGCTGATTATTGGCAGCAAATGGAAGGATTTTTGGTGGAACTGGCTCGGACTACAAGGCAATTCAATGAAACTCTATTACCGTAACTACATGACTGGGCATATTAAGAAGGTTCAGTTGCTGGTCCTTTGGGGTCTCATGGTTTCGTTCAACACGTTTGCTCAGGATAACCAGACCAACACTGGGGAGTCACCCTTAGTGCGCGGTGAGCAACTCTTGTTGGCTGGATCTTATGCGGCCGCCAGTGACGTATTTCAGATGGCAGATGGACTTGATCACAATGATGGGTTAGTAGGAGCCAGTAAAGCCTTCTTCATGATGGGTAACTCTCAGGAGGCCATGCGAGTTGTGGAAGACGCCATCGAGGGTGATGACTATGCACGTTTCCCCTTGTGCAGTACTCAGCTGGCTGAGGTAAAGCGGTCTATAGGTCGGTCCCAAGAAGCACTGGCTATACTAGAGGTCATAGTTCGGGATATGGATAATCCACCTGTCCGTACTTTAGTACAGTACGGCAGTCTCTTGAAATTTGTCGGCCAGAAACAAGCCTCTATCCAGACCCTTGATCAGGCAGTTCAGCAATATAACAATGGGCTGGTATTCTCCTCCGAGGACGTTGCTATGGTGGCTCTGGCAAGTTGGTTAATGGACAACTTTCACGATGCCAACAGTCTGTTCAACGAAGCTATCCGCGCTAACCCTAACAATCTTGAGGCTCATGTTTTGTGGGGGGACCTGTTTCTTGAGAAATACAATGCGAGCGATGCCGAGCGTTCTTACCAGGAAGCCCTGGAAATAAACAGCCGCTATACTCCCGCTCTGGTTGGAATCGCCAAGGTGGTGGGAGATGAGCGTGCCCTGCAGAGAGCCCTCGCTATAAATCCAAATTTTGTTCCTGCTCTCGAGACCTATGGTCAATTACTGATGATGAACAGCCGGCAAGACGAAGCTCAAGATTATTTCACTCGTGGTTTGGCCCTGAACCCCGAGTCTGTGAAAACACTTAGCGTCCTTGCAGCTCGTGCAGCGCTTGAGGAGCGCGACGAAGATTATGAAAGATACCGTGCCCAAGTTGATGCATTCAGTCCCAATAATTCAAGATTTTTGGGCGATGTGGCTGATGCCTTTGGAAATAATTACCTATTCACAGAGGCGGTGGAGTATGCCAGGGCGGCGATCGAAGCAGATCCGCAGTACTGGCAAGGATATACACTGCTTGGAAGCAACCTGATTCGACTTGGAGAAGAAGAAGAAGGCAAGGCCAACTTGGAAATAGGGTTCGAAAACGATCCTTTTAATGTTATGACGTCTAATATGCTGAAAGTGTTTGATACCCTTGAAACCTATACCACGCAGGAGAGTGGGCATTTCAGAGTGCACATGAGCCAGAATGATGCTGACATCCTTTGGCCTTACCTGGAGCCACTGTTGGAAGAGAGCTGGGATACTCTTACTGAAAAATATGGCTTCGAACCTGAAGGGCCTATTCTCATAGAGATATTTGAAAATACTGAGGACTTTGCCGTGCGCTCCGTTGGTCTTCCGGATATTGGGCCTCTAGTGGGTATCTGCTTCGGTAAGGTGATTACTTTGATTTCACCAGATACCCTTTCGGCGAACTGGCAGGAGATCGTCTGGCATGAATTCATGCACGTGATCACATTGCAAATGACTAATAATCGTATGCCGCGATGGCTATCAGAGGGTATCTCGGTATGGGAGGAACGGGAAGGTCGTCCTTACTGGGGGAGGTCACAAGGACTGGATCTTGTGCGTGCAGCCGAGGAAGACAAACTATTGCACGTCGCCGAGCTTAATTCCGGCTTTTCGGGCGCGCGTAATAACGCCGATCTTGGGTTTGCCTACTTCCAGTCATACTTGGTAGTGGATTACATTTCTCAGAATTACGGGTTTGATAAACTGGTTCAATTGGTTAAACAATATGCCTTTATAAAGGAGGACAACGAGCGATTCTCCGAAGTCTTTAATTTATCCATGGATGAATTCGATAGCGGTTTTCGCTCCTGGATCAATCAGCGCGTGGAAGAAATAAATCTATACGTGCATTCCGAAGACATGCCGGATGAGGGAGAAGGTCATGGTCATGGCGTCCGTGAAAATTCTAGTGCCATCTTGGCGGAGCTATATAATAATGCGTCGTTAAAACAACACATGCGTTCTCGTATCGAGGAGAATGAGCGGGATTTCCAAGCGCACCTGCAGCTCGGTATAGTGTTGTTCAAGGAAGAGAATTTCTCTGAAGCAAAAATTTCCCTAGAGCAGGCTTACGGTCTGCTGCCCAATTATACCGGTTACCCGAGTCCTGCCCTTGTTCTCTCGCAAATTTACGAGCAAGAAGGTAACCGAGAAGCCCAGTTGCAATGGCTGGGAATATTGCTGGAGAACTTACAGCATGATTACGACTCAGCCATGATTTTGGCGGATGCTGCCCTTGAGGAAGGTAACTTTGAAAGGACGGCTTACTATATTGACCGGGCAATTCAGGTAGATCCTTATAGATCCGACGTACATCAATTGAAAGCGCTTTATGCCGACAGAATTGATGATAATGAATTGGCTGTCACCGAGTATGAGATCCTTTTGAGACTAGAAATCAATGATCCGGTTGAAGCTCATACCAACCTAGCGGAGGCTTACCTTCGCAACGGTCAAGCTATGGAAGCCAAGCAGAATGTGCTATACGCGCTGGAGATAGCGCCGAGTTTCCAGCGTGCGCAAGAGGTATTACTAGAATCTATTGACAAGGAAATGAATTAAGTTGCGGCAAAAAATTTTCACCCTGTTTCTGTTATGCGCCAGCTTGAGTCTCCCATCAACGCTGCTTGAAGGGCAGGTGCTGCAATTTGGCAATGATGAGGATATTTCTGTTTACGGTAACGAGATTACCGAGTTTACCTGGATGCGTGGACAGTACACCAATCATGGAGGTGGCATGGGTGGCTTCGGATTTCGCCGTCGCGGTGGCTGGTGGGATACTGATTACCCCGATTCTGATGAAAACTTTTTGAGGGGGGTACAACGATATACCAATGTGGACACCAATCCCCGCAATCATGCCTATATTAAGCTTACTGACCCGGCACTATTTGAGCATATTTTTCTTTACATGAACTGGAAAAGAGTACCTATCGGTTCTTCTTACTCAGGTCCTAATTTTTCTCCTGAAGAAATCGAAGTGCTCAGGGAATTCATGTTTCGCGGTGGATTTGTCATGGTCGATGATTTTTGGGGGCAGCCACACCTCGATGACATGTATATGGAAATAGGCAAAATTTTCCCAGACCGGGAGATCGTGAAATTGGATACCAGTCACGAGATTTTCCATATTTTTTTCGATATTGACGAGCTAGCCCAAGTGCCCGGTCGTATGGTCACTTGGGATTTCGGCGGCTTTATGAGATTAGATGATCCAGCCTATCCTCCGGAAGTTTACTCGATACTGGATGACGATGGCCGGGTGATGATGGTCGCTAACTACAACACTGACCTTGGCGATGGTTGGGAACACACATTCTATGGGCCCTATCCAACCAAGTATACGAATGAAGCCTACAAGATCGGCATCAATTTTTTAATCTATGCATTTAGTCATTGATACACGGGAATAACACATGGCAGAAACAGAACAGGTATTAGAAATTGAGAATCAGGATGATCTCGCATTAGTAGAGCGAATGCAGGAGGGCAGGGAAAAAATTGTTGCCGAGATAAAAAAGGTAATCATTGGCCAGGAATCGATTATTGATGAGTTGCTGATTGCCCTGTTTGGCGGGGGCCATGTTCTTGTGACTGGTGTACCTGGTTTGGCAAAAACGCTGCTAATCAAGACCGTCGCTGATATTCTACAAGTGGATTTTAGTCGCATCCAGTTCACGCCAGACCTGATGCCTGCTGACGTTGTAGGTTCCGAAGTAGTTGAAGAAGGCGAAGGTGGACGTACGCTGAAATTCGTCAAAGGACCTATTTTTACCAGCATTTTACTCGCGGATGAAATTAATCGAACTCCCCCTAAAACCCAGTCGGCCTTATTGGAAGCGATGGAGGAAAGGCAGGTAACAGCAGCTGGTGTGACACACCCCATGGCCCAACCTTTCTTCGTACTGGCGACCCAGAATCCGATTGAACTGGAAGGTACCTATCCCTTGCCCGAAGCTCAGCTAGATCGCTTCATGTTTAAGATTGAGCTGGGCTACCTTTCCGAAGCTGATGAAATAACGGTGGTTAGACAGACCACTCAGACTCATGATGAGGCGCTGGAACATCCCCTAGGCGGAGAAGATATACTAGAACTTCAGCGTATTGCGCGACTGGTGCCGGCTGCGGAAGCTGTTATCCAGTATGCCGTGAGGTTAGTGCATGCGTCTCGTCCACAGAATGAGTTTTCCCCAGATTTCGTGAAAGACTGGGTAAGCTGGGGCGGAGGCATACGCGCCTCCCAGAATTTGATTTTGGCAGGTAAGGTGAGAGCTTTATTGTTTGGTCGCTACAACGTGTCTTATGGAGATGTGCGGGCATTGGCGTTGCCGATACTGCGGCACCGGATAATCCTCAATTTCCATGCTGAAGCGGAGAGAGTGACTACCGACGATGTTATACAGCGATTACTGGAAGCCGTACCAGAACCGGCGTCAGAAATAGCTTAATATACGCTTAGAAATGTCTGAGCCACTAAACTTTCTCGACCCAACTGTACTGGCCGGTCTCGATAATCTCGAGCTTCGGGCTCGTGTTGCAGTGGAAGGTTTTCTGTCTGGTTTACACAAGAGCCCGCATCGTGGATTCAGTGTGGAGTTTAACGACTACAGGCATTACCAGCGAGGTGATGACATGCGTCACCTAGACTGGAAACTCTATGCTCGCAGTGACAAGTTTTATATCAAGCAATATGAAGACGAAACCAACGTACGTTGCGTGATTTTGCTAGATACCAGTGCCTCGATGGATTATAGCTCTGGTGGCTTGAGTAAACTGAACTATGGAGTGACTCTCGCTTCAGCCTTGTCTTATTTCATTATGCGTCAACGGGATGCGGTTGGCCTGATAACCTTTGATGACCAGGTTAGGGATTATATTCCAGCTAAGTGTCGACAACCGCATTTGATGCATATTCTTCGAACACTTTCTACAGTGGAGTCTGGCACGAAGACGGACGTAGTTAAACCTCTGACTGATCTAGCAGCATCGCTGACTAAAAAGAGCATCGTTATCCTGATTACTGACATGTTGGATGATGAAGAACGCATCATTAATACCTTACAAAATCTACGGGGCATGGGAAATGATATAATCACTTTCCAGATAATGGACGATGCTGAGCTGAATTTTCCGTTTGATGAGGCGTCCGAGTTCATCGATATGGAAAATAATGAATCCTATATCACATCACCGGCGGCTATTCGCAAGGCCTATTTGAATAATCTCAATGAATTTTTGTCCTATTGTAAGAAAAAATGTCAGAGCAGCGGAGTGGATTATTGCCTATTGAATACGGCTGATCCTCTTGATGAGGCGCTCACATCGTATATGTCGAAGCGGGCGAAACATTTCTGATGGTATTTCTGACACCCATACTTCTGGTGGGGCTGCTGGCCGGTTTGGTTCCAATAGCAATTCATTTGATTCGCCGTGAAAAGCCTCCGAAGCTGCTTTTTAGCACTATCCGCTTTTTGAAAAAAACCTCCAAGAAACTGGTGCTGTTTCAGCATCTGCAACAAATTATGTTGTTGATATTACGATCTGTAATTATTTGTTTGTTGGTTTTCGCGTTTGCTCGCCCTTTGTTCAACCAGTCCGTCAGAGGATTGTTAGATGCTGATCCGCAATCGGCAGTTATTCTCCTCGATCTTTCCATGAGTATGCAGTATGGGGATACTTTTGAACGGGCAAAGAACGAAGCATTAGATATCTTGAGCTACATGACTTCCGGAGACGAAGTAGGTCTGATCGGATTTTCTGACAGGGCAGAGTTAGTTCGGGAATTGGACACGGACATAGACAGGATACGTAGTGTTATAACGGAAATAGAGCAAGCTGGATTCGGGGCTACGCGCTACATGCCCAACTTGCGTCTGGCAGATCAGCTGCTCGAAACCTCCCGTTACGAGAATCGCGCGGTTTATCTGATTTCCGATTTCCAGGAGAGCGGCATACAAGGTATTGACGAAGGCTGGAAATTATCTCCCGGGGTAGCTTTTACGGGTATTGATGTTGGGGAAGAAGAGAGTAGCAACTTGGTGTTAACCGACGTGAGATCTCCGGAACAACTGTTGGACGCCGCCGCTCAACAACAAATATTAGCACGTGTACGAACCACTGGAACTCTCTATCTGGAGCAGGGCGAGGTTTCTTTAAGAATCGATGGACAGATGGTGGATCGTGTTCCGATAGACCTTGGAGAGCGCTCCGAAGAAGTTATTAGTTTTACTGCTGAGTTTGATCTAGAGGGCACCCACGACGGTGAGGTGCGAGTTAGCGGTGATGAATTTTCTGTTGATAATTCATATTTCTTTACAGTAGATGTGCTACCGAAGATCAGAGTGTTGCTCGTCAACGGAGAAGCCTCTGAAAATTGGTTTGATGATGAAGGGCATTGGTTCGGTCTGGCAGTTAGCAGTACGGAAGAATCTCCATTTCAACTCAATACCATTGAGCCAGTGGCTCTGTCAGCCGCAGTGCTGCGGCAAAACGATGTGGTTGTGCTTTTGAATGTTGGGGACCTCAGCAACAACCAGGCAGAGGCTATTAACGAGTATGTGGAGAATGGCGGAGCTCTTCTTGTTGCACCTGGTGACCGCGTAAATCAGGAACTTTACAATCGTCAATTCAGTAATATTTCCCCAGCTGTTCTGCAGAACTTGGCCTTACTCGGCCGAGAGGATTACCTGGTGATTGCTGATTTTGATCGGCGCCATCCGATTATGAGGCCATTAGACGTTGACTGGTCCGCCCGTTTCCAAGGGCACTGGTCCCTACAGCCTCATGACGAAGCCGATGTACTGATGCGGTTTGACAATGCCGAACCTGCTTTGATTGAGCGGCAAATCGGAGAAGGGACGGTGATGCTATTTGCCTCCGCTCTGGACCTGGAATGGAATAATTTGGCGTTACAGGGATTGTTCTTGCCGTTCGTCCATCAAACTCTGCGTCACTTAGTTCAACCTGAGTCCAAACAGCGAGCTTATCAGGTAGGCGATAACTTCAGTCTAGTGCCTTCGGGCGAAGCCATCAGCGTAAGCGCTACAGACACGAACGGCCAAGATATTAACTTTTCCAATGACGAGTTCATGATAACGGCGACCACGCCGGGTCTGATAACGGTGGAAGTGGACGGTAAAATTGAGCGCTATGCAGTCAATATTTTGCCCGAAGAATCTAATTTGATTCGTATCACGGTTTCTACCCTGTACGATTCTATAATCAATCCAGACACAAATCCCATTCAATCTCGCGAAGTTCAAACAGCACAGTTAATTGAAGAACTAGAAAGACCCCAGAGAATCTGGTGGTGGATTCTTAGCCTAGTAATGCTGCTAGTAATTGCAGAAGCTGTAATTGCCAATCGCACTTATCGATAAGCTTGTTGTTCGCTAGTGAATGAGTCTAGCTTGGATGACTAATGGGTATGCGATAAGGCGCTAAAGTGGAGGCTTGAAAGTCGCTCAATGCTTTAGAAAAAAAAGGGGGGGAGCAATGAAAAACTTCCGAGCTCTTTTCTTTAGCTCTTTACGATTAGCGGGAAATTTTTCTCACGCCACCACTCAGCAAAGTGCAAAAATCTTATCACAAGAGTTTTGGGTTTATAAAAGTGGTTACAATTTGGCACAAAACTGATTCATGCGACATTCTGAACCTTATAAACGCCTTAAAGTTTTATCGGTTTTAGCCAGTTTTAAAGAGTGAAAATCAAATTAGACCTTGAATTTGTCAAACCCTGCTTTTCATTTGGATTCAGGTTCAGGTTCAGTAGGGATGATGCCCATACGTTTGGCGCGTTTTTCCCAATTCCTACGCGCGAGCGCTTGCATGTCTTCCGTGTTATCAGATTCGTCAACGATCTCTAACCCGAGCAGTGTTTCGATAATGTCTTCCATAGTGACAATACCTTCCATGCCTCCAAATTCATCAACAACAAGTGCCATGTGCTCCTTTTTATTAATAAATTTATCCAGCAGGTCAGGGATAGCCAAAGTTGTGTGTACTATTAGTACATCTCGGCGGATTTCTCCGAGTGATTTATCGTCGTTTTCTTCAACTAGATTAAGCAGCAGCTCATCTTTCAGAACATAGCCGGTAATATGATCGGAGTTATCTCGGTAGATTGGTATTCTTGAGAATGGTAAACCCTCATGTTTTTCATGAAATTCCCGGATGCTTGTTGTTTCATCGGCGGAGACAACCACGATACGAGGTGTCATAATGTCTTTTACCAGCACCTTGTTGAACTTTAACAGGTTATGAATGATTTTTTGCTCTTCCTCCTCGAGTATTCCAGCTTCTTTTCCCATTTCAGCCATTACCGCAAAATCGCTGCGGCTTAGAACCGGTTTGTCCTTGTCTTTCTTAAGATTGCTTGTGATGAGCTGACTTAACCAGACAAAAGGTCCAAGAACAAAGAGCATGACTCGCAATACTCTTACAGTGAAAGGGGCTAGTAATTCCCAATTATTGGCTCCGAGTGTTTTGGGTATGACTTCGGAGAATATTAGTATCGCTAAGGTCATGCCTCCGGCAATTAGAGCTTCCAAATTGCTCGATGAAAGCCCTATTAAATTATTATCTGCCTCGCTGAATATCATCGCTGCTTGTGAACCAACACCGATAGCACCAACTGTGTGGGCGATGGTATTCAACGTGAGAATAGCAGCCAGCGGTTGGTCAATGTCAGCTTTAAAGCGTGCCAGGTCTTTGGCGATAGGGCTTTTCTTATTTTGCTGTATGCCAACGAAAGCTGGGGTAATACTAAGAAGCACTGCCTCCAATATAGAACAAAGGAAAGAGAAGATAATACTTACGAGGAAGAAAGTGACTAAAAGTCCCATCAATATGATATATGCCTGCTTCAGTCAGCAACTATTCTTACATGAATAATTTATTCTATACAATTTATAGTTTGTAGGCCTCAGTAGGTAAATACTTTAGCAAATTTGAAATTTACTTAGTATTCTCTGGCTTTCGTAACAGTATACATTCACAACAATAATGAAAAGTTCTAATTTCGGATATATACCCGCACTCGATCATCTTAGAGGTCTAGCGGCTTTGTTGGTTTTATACTTTCATAGTTGTCATTTGATCACACATAAACTCCAGAGTGATGTGCCTTATGATTTGAGTTTTTGGCCACGCGCTCAAAACCCTTTTTCGTCATTGATTCTCGAAGGGCATACTGCGGTTTCACTTTTTTTTGTACTTAGTGCCTTTGTCTTTACAGTGGGATCGTCAAACAGGAAGCTTAGTTTCACAGGGTTTTACCGAAACCGATTTCTGAGAACCTATCCTCTGTTTTTATTCTTTCTTGCCCTGGGGATAATTTTCAATATCGAAAATTTTAGCTGGCCCTCATTGACTCGTTCTATTTTCTTTTTGGCTAACAGTCCCCTTGCCATAGACGGCGGGCCTTTTACCTTCGTATTCTGGTCGATAGCGATAGAATGGCATTTCTACTTACTGTTTCCCTTTCTATTTTTGTTGGTTAAAAAGTTCGATTGGCATCTATTACCCGCTCTGATTCTGGTTTTTTTTGCGATCCGCTATTACCTGATGCTACAGGGCGAAGATATGCTGTCGCTTAGTTACTGGACTATCTTGGGACGCATAGACCAATTTTTGATCGGTATGTTAACTGGCCTTTTTTACGTGAAGTATTTTGTTGAGAGTAAGAAATTTGATGCCTTTGCCTTGCTTGGACTATTATTAATACTGACAGCTTTGTTCGTTTTTAACCAGCTCGGAGGCAATGGCAGTAATAACGAAAAGTGGGTCATATGGCCTACTATTGAAGCTAGTTGCTGGGCGATCTTTGTT
>PAOO01000006.1 GCA_002708065.1 Chloroflexota bacterium | reverse complement strand
AAATGGGGCCTGCTGATGACCCGCTCTCAGTTGTTGACGGCACGTGCAAAGTAAAGGGCGTTTCGGCGCTTAGAGTAGTTGATGCTTCGATTATGCCTGACGTTGTAAGAGCTAATACCAACGCAACAGTAATAATGATTGCAGAGAAGATCTCAGATGAAATAGATGTTTGGTGATGGATACACCCGGAAGCTAATTACCGAGGAATATTTTCGGTCTCTCATGTCTGCCATACTCGGTCTTGAAGGGTATCTTTCCCTCACAGTAAGTAACTACCGCCTCACCAACTCTCCCGGATTCCAGATTAGATATTCCAAATTTTGTCGTTATCCTCTAACAACTCCTGTCTCAATCTAATGAGAGTACTTTCTTAGCATTGTTCAGGAGTATTCCAGGCCTAACCTCGTCTCTAATCGGTAGATCTTCCCATTCTTCAAGCCATTTGTCGGGAGTTATAAACGGGTAGTCAGACCCGAAAAGCACCTTATCTCTTAGCCTTGTGTCGGCTTCTTTTATTAACTGGGCAGGAATATATCGTGGCAACCATCCAGAAAGGTCCAGATAGACATTCGGCTTGTGAAGGGCAACAGCAATCTGTTGATCAATCCACGGCCAACCAGGGTGCGCCATGATTATTTTCAGCTCCGGAAAATCTGCAGCCACGTCGTCCATTCCCGGAATTGGAGCACTGTACTTGAGTTTAAGTCCTCCACCGCCAGGTGTTCCGGCCCCGGACGCCGCCATACCACAGTGGAAGAGGGCAGGTATTTCAAGGTCTGAGCATTTTTGATAGAGGGGATAAAACTGCTCATCATTTGGGTGGAAGGCTTGCTGTACTGGGTGAAGCTTCAGCCCTCTCAATCCTAGATCTTTTACGGATCGTTCAAGTTCGTCTACAGCGGATATACCTTGCCAAGGATCAATTGCGGCGAATCCGATAAATCTTTTGGGAAAAGACTTAACGATATCGGCGATATAATCGTTAGAATCCGGCTTTTCTCCTGTTGTTGTCTCTGAATTGATGGATACGAGAACTCCAACCATGTCCATTTCTTCGTACTTTCTTGCCATTCCCTCGACATCATCTGGCTCACCACGCAGCCGAAAATAATCTCTTAGAGTTTGTTCCATCGCGGATCGTTTTAGTCCGGGCTCTCTGGGAACGTGAACATGCATGTCGATCGCTAACATTAGGCTTGGCCTCCGGTAAGAGAGATTTTTCTATGTAATAACTGTCGCAACTAATGCTACGGACGAATCGACGTATAAACAATCATGATTTTTTCAGGACGTAGATAAGTGGGAAAGAAAGCACTTTTCCATACTATCTACACAATAGTGCCGCTAAATATATACAATACCGCCTCCAAGTAAAAAGATTTGATTTGACTTTTGTAAGGGAGAGGACTCAGATGCCAGACAATGTGCACTACAAGGACTTAAACCCAATATCCTTTCTGGACAGGAGCGCAAGCGTTTATCCTGATAAGCCTGCCGTGTCATATGGTGAAACCGTGTACTCGTACTCGCAGTTTAACGATCGGGTTAACAGTCTTGCTGGGGCTCTTAAGACAGTAGGTGTCGAGAGAGGTGACAGGGTAGCCTTCCTGGTACCTAACATACCGGCCATGCTAGAGGGACATTATGGTCCGCTAAAGATAGGAGCCGTACTTGTCGCAATCAATATCCGACTGTCAGCAAGAGAGATATCCTACATTTTGAATCACTCCGGGGCAAAAGTACTCGTTTTCGATTCCGAATTTGGAAATGTAATCGATAATATTAAAGACGAGCTTCCGANCGTGTCTCGGTTTGTACAGGTAGTCGACACGGTTCCTAANAATGCCANTATTGACGGGCCTGAATATGAAGAATTCCTAGCTTCCGCGCCTGANGGAGAACATAGGACACCCCTGGAATCAGAAGAAGACGCTATCGCAATCAACTACACATCCGGCACAACCGGAATGCCTAAAGGTGTTCTATATCACTCTCGGGGGGCATATCTTGCTGCACTTGGCGAAGTTCTAGAAAGCGGGATGACATTTCGCACGAACTATCTTTGGACATTGCCAATGTTCCACTGTAATGGCTGGTGTTATACATGGGGTGTGACAGCAGTTGGGGGGAACCATCTTTGCCTGAGAAGAGTCGAGCCGGGGGAGGTTTACAGGCAAATTCGAGAAGAGGGAGTTTCGCACATGTGTTGTGCTCCGACCGTTTTAACTTCCATGTATTCGAGTCCTGACGCGGAATCTCAGGACCTGTCTGGGGTCACCATAATGACCGCGGGGGCACCGCCGGCTCCCCAGGTAATAAGAAGTATGGAACAGATGGGCGCTGAGGTATTACACGCCTATGGGCTTACAGAGACATATGGGCCTCACACAATATGTGCCATTCAGCCGTCTTGGGACGGCCTTTCACCGGAGGAATTAGCAAATTTGAAGGCCCGGCAAGGGGTGCCATTTATCGTGGCTGATACAGGCCTTAGAGTCGTTGACNCAGATATGAAAGATGTTGCACGGGACGGATCTCAAATGGGCGAGGTGGTTATGCGAGGTAACAACGTTATGTCGGGATATTTCTCAGATGAATCCGCTACGTCAACGGCATTTGAAGGGGACTGGTTTCATTCAGGTGATCTCGCAGTTTGGCATGATGATGGCTATATCGAACTCCAGGATAGGGCAAAGGACATCATCATCTCAGGTGGAGAGAACATTTCCAGTCAGGAAGTCGAGAAGGTGATTATGGAACACGAAGGCGTCTTGGAAGTTAGCGTGGTTGGCGTACCCGATGAAAGATGGGGAGAGGTCCCGAAAGCTTTCGTCATGGCTCGGGATGGATCTGTTGTTNCAGAAGATGACCTGATCCAATTCACCAGAGATCGGATTGCTCATTTCAAAGCCCCCAAATACGTGGAATTTGGAGAACTTCCTAAAACGGCTACAGGAAAGATCCAAAAATACGTACTTCGGGAGAAGGNATGGGAGGGTCAAGAGAAGCGAATACAAGGGTCGAAACTTATCTAAAATCAGCTTCCTGACAATCNTATTTGGATATGGCAATGGAGGAAATTGNCTGCCTCACTTACGGCTCTGGCTTTTCCGATACCAGATTGTTTTGTTAAATGCGATGAGGAGTAAAGCTTGAAAGTTGCCTATATACTCAATGCGCCTAACGCTGCCACTATAAGGAAGNCACAATGCTTCTTCCCCAGTTGGAAGAAGACAGATACGGAGCAGAAGGGCTTGGAATATTCTTCTTTGACGACAACGCTTTCATGCTTCGGAAAGGTGATCCTATAGGGGGAGGTTGGCAACAGTGGCCAAGCAGAAGGGCATGCTGCTGTTGATTTGCGACCAATGTGTTANACGGAGGAGACTTGCTACAGGAGAANCTGGAGACGCTAAACCCATGAACCTNGTAGATGGTGTCACTGTTGGATGCTTTCCGGATCTCTATGAAGCACTGGAACCTNATCCTCCGGACCAGGTGATTTCCCTGTGAGTAGCAATAAATCAAAAAAAAGTAGCTTCGTATCTGCGTGGTGAGAGATATATGTAGACNCTTGCCAGTAATAGGCATTAATGTGTGAGAAAGGGAAAGATAATGACGTCTGGACGCAATCCGATTGATCCGTTTGAGATTTACGTAGAGGATGAGGTCATTGAAGACTTAATAGAAAGAATCGCCAGGACAAGATGGCCAGGAGAGATTACTGACAGCGGATGGGATTACGGCTCAAATTTGAGCTATGTAATGGACCTTTGCGATTACTGGAAAAATACTTTCAACTGGCGAGAACAGGAATCTAGGATAAATNCTTTCCAGAATTTCACTACCAACGTTTCGGGCCTCAAGATACATTTCATACTCGAAAAAGGTAAAGGCCCAAATCCTCTCCCACTGGTGATCACCCANGGCTGGCCGAGCACATTTGCCGAGATGCTAGATATTATCCCTCTTCTTACGGATCCCGGATCCCACGGGGGCGATGCTNCTGACAGCTTTGATGTCATCGTGCCCTCCNTTCCAGGATACGGATATTCTGAGAAACCTTCATATCCGGGGATGAACGTTGCTGAAATTGCCAGATTATGGGTAGAGCTGATGACGAATAACCTGGGATATTCCAGCTTNANCGCCCAGGGCGGTGACTGGGGAGCGGGTGTTACCACTGCACTGGCGGCGAATCACAGTGACAGGCTGAAGGCAATACACCTGACAATGTCATCTACAGGGACAGATATTCCCGCGGATATCAAACTTTCTGATGAAGAGCGAGATTTTATCAGCCATCGAAACTGGTGGCAGGAAAATGAAGGGGCATATGGNCATATTCAGAGGACGAAACCACAGACTCTAGCCTATGGNCTCACTGATTCCCCTGCGGGACTTGCGTCCTGGATAGTAGAAAAATGGCGAGCATGGAGTGATTGTGGGGGTGATATTGAAAGCAGATTTACCAAGGACCAACTGCTTACTCACCTGACTATATATTGGGCAACCCAGACCATCGAATCGTCAATACGTCTCTATTACGAGTCTGGTAAGTCTGGTCCAATCGTGAGTTACGGAACTAAGGTGGAGGTGCCAACATCGTTTGCGTCCTTTCCTGTGGAAATTTCCTACCCTCCACGCGAGTGGCTGGAGAGATTCTTTAATTTGAAAAGATTTACAAAGATGCCTTCCGGCGGACATTTCTCTGCCACGGAGGAACCTGAATTGCTAGCTGAAGATATCAGAGAATCTTTCAGATTTCTCAGATAACTTGGCTAGAAGCCAGAATAAGCACTGATGATAACGGCCGTGACCGTTCCAGCCAAAGATCTTATGTGAAAGATAATTTATGGAAACTACCGATATCGTTGTAATTGGTGGGGGCCCGGCCGGTAGCACAGCTGCATCAATGTCGGCGAGGGCAGGTCTATCCGTCGTATTACTTGAAAGAGAGCGATTTCCAAGAGACCATGTTGGGGAGTCATTGTTACCCGCAAGTATGCCTATTCTGGAAGAGCTTGGGGTGTATTCGAGAATAGCGGACGCAGGATTTCCTCCCAAGTACGGGGCCACTATGGTTTGGGGAAAAGACAATACTCCGTGGACATGGAGATTCGCTGAAACGAACAACACCTACAAACATTCATACCAGGTCTCCAGGCGTGATTTTGATCTAATTCTCCTAAATAGGTCTCGTGAATTAGGCGTGGACGTCAGAGAAGAATGCACTGTCAACAAGATACTGTTAGACGGTGACAGGATTGTCGGTGTTGAATATCAGGACAGAGAGGATAATCGAGTCTCGCTAATGGCACGGTTCGTCATAGACGGTAGTGGGCAATCTGCCATTATTTCCCGTTTGAAGGGAGCGAGGAAATGGGACAAAAATTTCAGGAACCTGGCTGTATATGCATACTTCAAAGGAATCGCTCGTCTTCCTTCTCCAGACCAGAACAACATATTTGTCGAGTCTTATGCGGACGGGTGGATTTGGAACATACCCTTGAAGGATGGATTATCAAGCGTCGGGGCCGTCGTTGATGCGAAGAAAGCGACGAAAGTGCTCAAACATCAATCTATTCAGGAATTCTTTGAAAACCAGATCTCGGCGACTTCACATAACAGGGAAATGATCAAGATTGCAGAACAAGTAGGGCATCCAACAGTCGTGAGAGACTGGTCCTACATCTCGGAAGAAATGGCCGGGCCCGGCTGGGCATCTGCCGGGGATGCAGCGTGTTTTATAGATCCGCTTTTTTCTTCAGGTGTTCATATTGCACTAATGTCCGGTATCCTCTCTTCTGCTTATGCCGTAACTTCCCTCGAATCCCCTGACATGTCTGAGCCAACTGCAGCCGTTTACCAGGAAATGATCCTCAGAGAATATTCACTCTTTCGTGAACTGGCTAACCTTTTCTATGAAAGTAACAGATCAGTTGACTCCTATTTCTGGGAAGCCAGGAGAATTGCCGGGACCAGGGAAGATACTGACGCACGATCGGCATTTGTGCGTGCAGTTTCCGGACAATCTGTCCGTGGGTATGAAAGGGCAGTGCTGGAAAGAGGTGATTTGCCCAATACGGTCAGTCTGGCCTTAGACGGTGTCGCCAAAGAACTAAAGATGCGGCAAGATGTCTTACATAATATCGGATCGTCGATTCCAGACGCCGTGCCAGTACTACATCCTGATGCCAGGATCGTAAGNAAACCTGTGCTCTCTGAAGGGAGGTTCGAGTATGGTGTCTTGCTTTACTCTCCGGGCAGAATTGAGGGTACTGTTTGCAGTAGGTTCGTTGAAATGCTCGTCAACTACATAGACGGTCGCAGTACCGTCAACCAGATCACTAAAAGACTAGCAAAAGAAGCCGAAAATACCTCCGAGGAAACCTTGCGAGATTACGTGAAGGAGGCGATCAAAATTCTCTATTTTGAGGGCGCCATACAACGGCTATGACAAGAGTTTATTTCAACTGAATCGGTTAGTGTTCCTAGTCCGCGGCGGGAACTATTAATTCATCAGTCGGTTGTTGAATCTCTTTTCCGGTCTTAGGATCCACCTCGAAAGGACTTCGAAGTTCGAGCTCATCTGCGATCTCGCGTACGGCCGGGATCACTTCTTCTCCCATGAGTCGCAGGCTTCTCATCTGATCATCATGGGTCATGGCCCCATCACCATCCCAAAAGAAGATGGAACCAGGCCTAAGATATTCAAGGACGTGACGAATCTTGGGTATCACTGTTTTTGGAGTTCCAGAAATTATCGTGTAGTCCTCGACTTGATCCTCAAAGGAGCGAGAAAGCTGACCGCCCCTATTAGCAGTTGCCACTTTCATGGTGGGCAGAACCCTACTCCTTGAGGTGAGACCGGGTAACTTCATCAATGCAGGATTGGCAGTTCCTTCGTTTCCAGCTAGAAATGGATTGCTTGGGCCTTGTACAAATTTTCGAGCAACTTCTTCGGCTAATTCCTCAGTTTCATCTACATGCACTTTCCACAAATAACCGTAATTCTGCGAGCCGGCCTCGTAACCTTCCTCCTTAGCCGTATCTGCATAAATTTGGAACGACTGACGAGTTGGCTCGAGCTGTGTGGCCAGCATCACATATGGGATCCGTTGCCTGGCAGCCCATTCAACGGAGTCTCGACTGACCACTCCGGGAAGCATGATCAGAGGGTGAGGTTTCTGNTATGGCCTCACCCATGGGTTGACGTATCTGTACTGGTAATGTTTTCCCTCCCATCGAAATGGACCTGGTTCTGTCCAGGCCTTGATGATGAAATCATGGGCCTCTTGAAATCTCTCCCAGTTGTAAGCTGGAGGAGCGTTATGGGAAACACTCTCCCTGCCNGTCCCACGTACCCATCCGGAAACGAGTCTTCCCTTTGAAATCATGTCGATCATTGCAAGTTGCTCCACGAGCCAAAGAGGGTCGTCCCAAATAGGGAGTATATTTCCCAGAAGCACAATCTTCGCTCGCTTAGTGATGCGTGCAAGGATCGACGCCTCGACGTTCATAGCGCCGCCCATGCAGAAAGGAGTACTGTGATGTTCATTTAGCATCAAGGCATCAAAACCCATCTCTTCCGCATAGATTTTCTCATCCAGGTAACGGTTGTAGAGGTTTGAACCGACAACTGGATCATAGATCTCGTTACTTAATGTCAGATCCTTAATTGGNAGNCCTGTGGCACCNAAATAACCGGAATCTGGATCCTGGTAAGGTCTTTCCGTGAAATGTCCGATCAGCATCTATCTCTCCCTTTACACAGCCGATAAATTAGTCGAGGAAACTCAACACCTTGTCTGAGAACAATTGTGGATTCTCAATTTCTGGCCTATGGCCACATCCATCGATTACATCAAGAATGGATCCGGGAACCGAATCTTCGTAAATACGGCCGGCATCCAGCGGTACTATTCTGTCTTCCCTGCCCCAGATAACAAGGGTGTCTAGGTTTTTCAGCCTATGAAGAAGATGTTTGAGATTGGGGTTGTACATATAAGGTTTCCAAGCTAGCTTGCACGACTGCTCTCTAGCAACCTCCCATAGTTCCAGCTTTTCAGGAGTGGGTTCATCCGGGCATATCAGGCCATATTCTTCCGCACCNTCTGGATTGTGGAANGANTCTTTCAGATAGTCAGGGGCCAGGTTTAGAAAAATATCGTAGATTTCCCCCTGTTCTGGCTTTATACCTGCAGGGCAAACTAAAACTAACTTGCGAAATAGGCCAGGATCCATCACTGCCATTTCTGCGGCTAGCCAACCTCCAAAAGATAACCCCAGGAGATTAACGTTATCTAGTCCTATATCCTCGATNGCCTCAAGATACCATCCGGCTAAATCCCTTACCTGCATCATCCAGTCTATCCCAGGCGAGGTGTCAAACCCAGGATGGCTCGGAGCGTAAACTTGGTACGATTCCGAGAGTTTTTCGTGATATTTCATCCAGCCTGGAAAACCTAGCTCTCCGTGCAATATAAGAAGTGGATCGCCATTTCCGTGAGTGCGCATCTGGATTGAAGATCCAGCAACTTCCTGATTATATTCCTTCACATCGACCGTTTGCTGATTCAATCCACTCTCCTCTCAGCCTTGTACGACGCTCTTTCATATTCACGCATCCTAGTACTTGATGCATCGTTAATCAACAAAATTTCGTAAAGCATCGCTCCAATAAACCAATAATTTGTCAAGAAATCACTGAAGGCAAAAGCGANGCGGCAGGGAAACANTAAGGTGTGATCACCCAAAGCTTTCTAGGCTTGGGATCGACATATTCGCTTTTCCGGCTTGTGGTAACCCGACGAATNTGTAGTCGAACCTCTACATCAATTATCGAACTTNCGCTTAGAGGTTGTATTGAGGGTCCATGTACTCTTTTTCTTTTACGTAGACCTGAAGTCTGCCCCGTGTGCTTTCGGAAATGATTATTCTGTCGTTCTCGTCTATGGCAATAGAGGTAGGTCTTTCGAACGCAGCGAGCCTGGACTTGTCTTGCACTCGGCGGTATGCCTTCAGTGCGTCAGCGTTTGCTTCCACTACTTCCTTTGCCCACTTAGAAAACTCAACCGCATCTCCGTACAGGCAAGTGAGGATGTCCCCTTCGCTGTCGAAGATTTGCACCCTCTTGTTGCCCCAGTCAACGACGTAGACGTCTCCCTCGCTGTCTACAGCGACATCCGAAGGGTGATCCAATCTCATTTCTTCCGGATACTCGACACCAAATGACTGGATGTATTCACCCTCACCTGAGAATTTTTGCACCCTGTTGTTGCCCCAGTCGGCCACGTACACGTAGCCTGAGCTATCTACAGTGATTCCCCATGGATCCTCAAACTCTCCGCTACCTGAGCCGTTTGTTCCCCATGAGGAGATGAAATCGCCCTGAGAAGTAAATTTCTGAATTCGGTGATTTCCTGAATCTACTATGAACAGATGGTTTTCAGAATCAAAGGCTATTCCAGAAGGCATTGAAAGTTTCCCTTCAGCGCTTCCGCTACTACCCCATTCTCCAAGTTTTTCACCGTCTGCATNATATTCAGTAATAGTATCTTCGTGTTCGTCGGAACAGTACAAATGATTCCTACTATCAACAGCAAGCGCTGCGGGCCATGTAAAATCGCCCCGACCAAAATCCCCNAGGAATTCCTGGTCCATGGTTACCTTACCTATGCGTTTATTGGGCTGTGCTACACCATCCGCGCCTTCACCACCCCTGCTTAGCACATAAATGCCATTGGAATGGTCACATGCAACACTCATTGGCTGTGTGAAACCGTTTCCGGCAGCGGCGTTTCTGCCGATAGCGTGACTGAAATTCCAAGTTCTGCCCTGGACCGTGGTCGTNAGCATGATTTACCTCCGGTGGGACCTGTTTACTAGTTAGAAGAGTTTATAAAGTTTTCACTGCTGAAGGTGCCGTTCACAATAGGTGCTGCTTCCACCTCCAGCCAATTCTCCAGGATCGTTGAGTAAACACCCCTGAAATCCTGGTTCGGCACAAGGTCACCTTGCTCAAGAGCTTCTGCTCTCGTCTCGGGATAGCGNCTGTACATACCTCCGTTCACCCTAGGACCTATTACGAAGGACACGCCTGCTGCCCCGTGATCTGTTCCTGATCCGTTGTCTCTCACTCTTCGCCCGAACTCGGAGAAGAGGAACATCACAACATTTTCATCGTCCCCACCTTCCCGTAGATCGTCCCAGAAGTCCTGTATTGCAANGGAGACATCCTGCCAAAGCTGAGCATGNGCCGGGGCCTGTGCCGCGTGGGTATCAAAACTGCCGTGTTGTGTATAGAAGACCCGTGTCCCAAGTCCAGCCTTGTGAATGGTTGCGACGTCACGGAGGCTCTTTGCTATCGGGCTGTCAGCGTATTCTATGGTGGACTCGTACACATCCGGTGCCACCTTGAGGATGTCAGCACCTTTGAGTGCATCAATTCCGGTTTGTCCCAAGTAGTCCATAACCTGACCTGAACCCAGTGCTGCGCCGTACATGTTAGAGAATCGGGCTAGCATCTTTTCTCGGACNATTTCCTGTTCTACACTGGTTAGCAAACCATAAGTGGAGAGGTCTGCCACGGATGCTACAGACACTCCTGGTGTGACTAGTGCCCNGGGCAGACCCTGTCCAATGTTAACGGCTGTTACAGGGTTTTCACTGTTCGGATCCAGTTCCCTGACTGCTCTACCTAGCCATCCTTCTGTACCAACCTTGTCTGGCTCAGCGGTGTGCCAGATATCCATAGATCGGAAGTGCGACCTTGGCGAGTTGGCGTATCCGACCCCGTGAATGATCGCCATGTCACCCTTTTTATAGATGTCGCCCATCGGTCCCATGGAAGGATGCATAGCAAATTCCTCATCTACTGTGAGCATGTGTTCCTGAGGGATCTTTAGTCCAGGTCTGTTNTCGTAATAGTTNCTATCGTTGTACGGGATGATAGTGTTGAAGTAGTCGTTTCCGCCCGTGAGCTGCAGAATGACTATGACAGGATCTTTTTCNGTAGTAACCATTTTTAAAATTTCTCCTCAATACCTCGAGCGTCATTAGCTATCTGACGAAGTTTATCCGAATTGATATTCCCTCGTCGATGCGATTAGNGAGAGCATCTCGCTGGCTCNCACTGCAGACTCCCGGTAGGAGTCGTCATCCCAGCTGAGGTCACCCTGTTCCCTGGCGTGAGAAACTAGCTCTTCCCTGGTCTCATCTTTAACGGGTAGTGGCCCCATCTCGTCGAGGCAGCTTTCGACTAACGCTTCAGGGGACATAGACTCGCCAGAATCGGCAATTCTTGAGATGATTTTCTTAACTCCTGGGAGTTCAGAGTCACTCATCCTGTCAGAGACGAAGTTAACCCTTTTGACCAGTGCACCGCTGTTTATCCACTCTCTTCCAGTATGCCATCCTTCAACACTAGGAGGGTCTAGTATGTCCTGGCCCATATATCCGGGCTCGCGCGCTGTTGATTCCAGTCTAGGATCAGCTCCCCGCACGTCCTCAACTAATCTCAGGGTACCCACGACAACCTCTACCGGGCTTTTTACCCTTTTATAGGCAGAATCCTTGAAGAAATCGGAGTTGAATAGATCCCTGAGAACGGGTTTCATCTCGTACCCTGATTCGACTAACAGGTCGGCAAGGTAAGAGATGGCTTCGGGATTTCTTGGCTCCTCGATATCCCATGCCGGCACCTGTGGCTCGTCCTCTACGAAGAAACTGTAGAGGTGTCGTGCTATGAACCGGGAGCATGCTTTCTGGTCGAGAATGATGTCGATGATGTCCTCCCCATCGAAATTACCAGTATGTCCAAGAAAAGTCTTTTCTGAATAATCATGGTCTTCTGCCCTGAACTCGTAAGTCCAGGCATGCCTGCCATAAGGATACCTAGGCATCTTGGCCCCTATGGTCCATCCGGTGAAAGCCCGTGAGCATTCAAAAACGTCGGTTTCTGTGTAGTTGCCTACTCCAAGCGAAAAGAGCTCTAGAAGTTCACGTCCCCAGTTTTCATTGGGAGCATTTTTGTGGTTTTCGTTATTATCCAGCCAGAAGATCATAGCGGGATCCCGCGCAAGATTTAGCAGCATTGTGCGGTAGTTACCCATTCCCTCTTCCCTGAGCATGGTTATCTGGTCAAGAAGGTGGTTACAGTTGTCTACTTTCGCATTGCCTGTTGCGAAAACGTGATGCCAGAAAAGTGCCATTTTCTCCTGGAGGGGACGCTTCGTGTTGAGCATAAAATAGAGCCAGTTCGCCTGTCCTGGTCCGGAAGCTCCACCGGGAACCTCAGTGATTGGATGCCTTCGCATAAGAGAGTATTCATCTACGGGGGGCTCTGATTCTGGGTCGAGTAGCTTTTCCACAGTGGCTTCGTAGCCCATCTCTGCATATGCTTCGATCTCGTCATGGCTAGCGCCAAATCCGGCTCGTCTCATCAGGTGAGATATCAAAGCAGTGTCGGCTGTGACAGTCATTTCCTTCCTCCCTGCAACACTATTTATGTATCGATACCAAATACCTCGAGTGCGCGGATATTTCCCTTAAGGATATTNGGTATCCATTGACTGAATGTCCTCATTATGNCACGGGGGGTAACTCTGTCAACCTTTGGAAGAATTTGCAGGTTATTTTGGATTAAATGCCAACAGTACCAAGACGGTTAAAGTGGATTGAATATCTGTCGAAAGATCCTTCGTAACTCTTGCTATTGTCCCGGATAATTTAGGCCAGAGGTTCAGGTTCCTCCCAGTCCAATATTTTCTTTTCCTTGAGCCTAGCCACATCTTCCACGGTGTAACCAAGTTCGATAAGAATGGGCAGTGTGTGCTCTCCTCTTAATATTCCTGGCCCTGCCTTGCTTGGTGTCCTGGAGAAATTGAGAACAGGAGAGTATCGCCAGAACTTTCCAAATCGTTTGTGACATACCTCAGTCGTGAAATTGTTCACCTTTACATGATCATCATTATTAAAGAAGTTGTACATGTTGCTGTCTTCGACCCTGACGCAGCCTACCCCCTCAGACGCCAAATACTTCTCCCAACTTTCAGGAGCCTTCTCGGCGAAGATTGATGAAAGCTCTCCTATAAGGGCTGGCTCATTGGCGGCTCTGTTTTTGGCGGACTGGAATCGTTTATCAGCCATCAGATCTTCACGATCTAGCGCCTTGCAGAGGGCACTCCATTCCGATTCCATTGGACATGCCAAGAAAACCCATCCTCCATCAGCTTCGTAAATTCGATACAAAGCGCTAGTGCCATACCCATCTGCGTCGGGTATTTCCCTGGGAGGTTTGCCCTGATAGTCGAAGAAATCATCGGCGTTGGCGGTGGCATTTGCCCCTATCATGGTTGTCTCCACATACTGTGGTTTTCCTGTACGCTCCCTGGCGTACAGACCCATAACTAAGGCTGTTGACGCAACCATGGATGTGTTCGGGTCTGGATTGACGTCCTGGGCTCTTCCCAGCCTGTTTGAAACTCGTACAATTTCATCCATTGTAAGTTCAGCATTCGCCGGGGGTATCGACTCTCTTCCGGCTTGGGTAATCGCGCCACCGGAGACAGCTCCACCTATCGGGTGCATGGCGGGTCTATGACTGTAAGGTCCTGTTGATCCGTAACCTCCGATATAAACGTAAGTTATGTTTGGGTTTAGTTCCCGAGCCCGTTCAAATCCGATGCCCACTCTCTCCGGGGCTCCCGGACGCATGTTGTGCATGAGCACGTCCACTCTTGGTATAAGACGCTCNAGNATTTCCTGACCTTCATCGGTCTTTAGATCAATNGAAAGGCCTTCAGTACCGGCCATCGTCCTGTTGGAAGCTATNCCATTATTGCTTAANCGCATCCAGTCTCCGGCCAGGGTTTCNATCCTGATTACGCGNGCGCCGAGCTCTGCNACTAGTGAGCCGGCCAGCGGTCCTGCTATGACAGTCGACAGATCGAGNACNGTAATCCCCTCAAGGGGGTGTGTGGGTAAAGGATCTGACCCGTGGGATTTGTTCAACTGTACATTAGGAATTGTGTTCGAAATGACCTCCTCGTTATGCTGGCCCAGAGAGGGAGCTGGCCCTTGGATCCTAGGAGATGTTGGACTCATGGTGAAGGCAGGTCCCAGTTGTTTCATAGGTCCGACCGTAGGATCATCAATTGTCTGCACGTGGCCATTGTGAATTACTTGAGGATGAGATAGCGCCTCAGTGGATGTCATGAAAGGCTCTGCCGCGACATCTCCCTCCTCGTTTACAAACAGGTCCATCCATTCCTCGAAAGTCTTTTCCCCCATCCTGCCGAGAATCATCCTTCTAAGGGCCTCTCGATCCTCTTCTTCGACTAGGTTAGGGGCGTCGGCAAATCTGGGATCGTCATATATGTGCCCAAGCCCTATAGCATGAATTTCAGATCTGAATAGTCTTTCTATCAGATTGGCCAGTTGTACCCACTTTCCGTCCTTGGTTCTCGCTGGCAGGTACTGAATTGGAGAGGGTCGCCGGGCTATAGTGGTTGGATCAAAGTCGAAAGTCTCCGGATACTTGATCATCATCTGCCAAAGTATGAACTGGCTCATATCGTAGTAGGTCATAGCTTGCAAGAGACTGGTTTCCACCCTTTGGCCAAGGCCTGTTCTGTCTCTCACCATGAGAGCCGAGATGATACCCCTGACAGCAGCCATGCTTGCCGAATGGCTGGCCACCCTAACAGAAGCAAAATTAGGGCCTTCCCGCCCCGTGAGTCCCGCAAATGTCATAAGTCTTCCGCTCTTGGCCTGTACAAGGCCTTCATAGCTCTTGTACTTGGCGTACGGTCCTTTGGGTCCGAAACCGGTTATGGAACAGTAGATCAGTCCAGAATGATCGGTCTTTAAAGTTTCATATCCAAATCCGTGGGCGTCAGCGAATCCGGGTTCAAACCCTTCTATTACCACGTCTGCCTGTAGTGACAGATTTCTGAGCTCGTTGAGATCTTCGTTATCGTTAACGTCGAGAGTGATACTTTTTTTCCCGCGGTTCCAAAGCAACGACGCCGGGAAAGGCCTATATTGGTCCCCTTCCGGCGGTTCGACTTTGATAACTTCAGCACCAAAATCTGACATCGTCATGGTCGCAATTGAACCCGCCATCCCTTGGGTAAAGTCTAATACAGTAATCCCTTCTAAGGCTTGATTCATTTTGTCCTTTTTTGAGTACAGGTACTTCCTGACAAATCCGGATGCTAGTTTACATTTTCTAAAAGGTTTTTTGAGTATTCAATATTAAAAGAAACATTGAAGTTGACTAACCCATGACACGCTCTTGGCCTTCTTTGGTTTTCAGGAGAGTAAACGTAGTAGACCGATGATAATCCCTAATTCAAATGAATCAAGTTGCGTGAGGCATGCGTTGAGATACAAATTTGGTAGATTGGTACACACTGCTAGTGAGATCATCACAGGAGGCTCGCGTGCTTTACCAGCGGCTGCTTTGCCGCATGGCGGAAGGCAAGTAATAAAATCTTTAAATTATCATGCCGCTCATCTTGAGATTCCCGTGGGTTACTCCAATTCTTTTTTGCTGTCTAAGATTGCTCTTGGCATTTGAGTTAGTTTGATAGCAGAAAATCAGGGTCCCTTATAGATGATGGATCTTGCAGTGGGGATCGTAGTAAATCGTAGTAATAAGAGTTCTCTAACTGGTACCTTATGAGCAGATAAATTTGAGTGTAGGAGTGTTTATGTCCTCTATGCCATCGGTAAAGACCGCTAAAGTCAATGGGCTTGAACTTGGTTATTATGAATGGGGAAACCCGGGGAAT
Organism: Chloroflexota bacterium; assembly: GCA_002708065.1. Lineage (GTDB taxonomy): Bacteria > Chloroflexota > Dehalococcoidia > Lucifugimonadales > UBA826 > UBA11795. Next base: position 8,416 of record PAOO01000006.1, on the reverse strand, counting down.
CCGGTGTTGATCTGCCTCCATAGCCATACAAATACAGCGGTCTCGTGGAGGGAGTTTGCAGAGTTTGCCTCGACTAAATACCATGTTTTTGCGATCGATCAACGAGGACACGGGAACAGTGACTGGGCAAAAGATGGTTATGCAAGGGACCGATTTGTCGAAGATCTTTCCGAATTCATCAAAGACAACAATTTTGAAAAGATCACTCTTGTTGGATGCTCCATGGGTGGATGGCACTCAATACTATACGCAGTCGACAATCCCGACCTTGTTCAACGGATCGTTATGGTGGATATAGCTCCAGAGCCGTCTCCGGAGAGGATGGAGGCTCCCCCGGCATCCCCAACACCCATGGAATTCCCGACGCTGGAACATGGTTTTCAATGGCTTCGATCCGGAAATGAATTAGCTTCGGATTCCCGCCTTCTGGAGGATACAAAGGCCCGGTTGAGGCAGACTGATTCGGGGTCATGGACCTGGAAGGCAGATCTAGAGGGTTTCGATAACCCACTTCCTGATATAACAGATGCTTCACTAATTAGCCGGTATTGGTCTGCAATAGAGGCAATACGATGCCCCATACTTGAAATCAGGGGAGTAGAAAGCAACCTTGTAAGTGATAGTACTATTGAAAAAATGAAACACCTTGGAAAAGAGGTTTCATCCGTTGATGTGAGTAGAGCCGGCCACGTGGTAATGGTCGATCAACCTGAAGTTTTTATAGAAGCAATCAAAGTGTTTGTACGTCTTTGATCTGGTCCAGAGTATCGCTATCTAAATCTAAACTCGACTTTAACTTAGGGCAATTATAGATGAAGAGGAAATTTCGGATACAGACTGTTCTGATATCGATTTGCCTACTGGCGGCGGTTGTAGCTTCATGTGGGGGCGACGATGAAGAGGAGCAGGGATTGTCGTCAATCGATGGGGGATCGGAAAGATCTAATGCACCGACAATGGTTCCAGAGTTTTCTGGGCCCATTCCTACTCCTTCCCCTGTTCCCGTGGTGACGGATGAGTCAACTGCAGTAAGGGCTATGTGGGTTCACCTTACGAAATGCGTTCCTATTGAAATAACTCATCTCAATGTACAACTGGGTGTTAGGGGTGAGTGGATGGTAATGCCCATTCAAGGTTCACCACAGGAGTTTGGCACATGGAGGGTTAATCAAAACGGTGATATTACCCCACACAATGCTAGGGGAGAATTGTGGCAGAGGTATGTCGAATCTTCATGTGACACCGACATCTTGCAACCCGCAGCAAATGACGTCCTAACGGACGGCGACGCAGTAACTACTCTCTGGGCTCATCTGGCAAGATGTATTCCAGAGATGAGCCTAGGGGTATTTTCGGCTCAAAAGGATCGCAGGACAGGCGCATGGGTAGTTGTGACAGTTCCCCAATCACAGGACGACTACGGTGTTTGGAGTGTTAAGAGAGATGCAAATATTGAGCCATTAAACGATCGCGCTGTAGAAGTCTCAAAGATGGTTGATGTGGCTGCCAATGCAAAGGGCGGGCAACAACAGAATGAACTTGCAGCCGGGTGCAGCCCTGTAATAGGCAGCGGAGATGATGCAAGAAGGAGACTGTGGACTCATTTATCTCCTTGTTATCCCACCGTAGATCCCACTTCGATTTCAACGACGTGGGACCCATCGAATCACCTGTGGGTGGCTGTTAGTAAAGAAAGATCTGCTGACACAACAGCGAAGGATAGCCCCTCAGTATGGCATGTTACCCGCGATGGAAACATTCTCGCTAAGAACATTAGTGCCGAAGCAACCTGGGGGGTGGTCTCTACTGGGAATTGTTGAAGTTGTGNCCAACCTCCAAATATTTTTTCGAGTAATACACGAGTTATACAGTTGTTCGTTACTATCAAAGCCAGGNTGGTCTGGTTAAGAGGCATTAAATTTNTGTNTGTGTTTGGACGAANANCGGTTATTCTNTNTGTNGCTTATTAATCTGGCGTTNAAAAATAGGGAGACTGGCGAATTATTCATGCAGAAACAGGTGTAAACACCCTTTTTTCGTGGACCTCTAGCGGTGAATATATAAGGCGCTAATGGATTCGCTCGTAACAACGTGGGAATAGTGCAAAACAATTCGTACTGGTTATTCGGGAGTACGGCAAGATGGATATTGTCCGTGAGTTCGCTTTGCTTTCTTATTATTGGGTGCTCCGGTGAACCGATTACTGTTGTCGTTGAAGAAGAGAAAAGTGGGCTGGCAACAGAGGTTGTATTGGGTGGTACTGTGACNGCAAGNAAGACNAATTCGCAAGGGATGGTTGNTACAACTNCTGTAGCAGTCAAANCTCAACCTGTTTCNTCTCCAACTTCAATATCTTCGTCTGTTGAGAAAAAGGTCGAAACTCCAACGAGCANNGTGATCCTTTCTCCAACNNCTGGACCAGTGGAANCAGTAAAGCCATCTCCTGTGCCAACNGCNTTGCCTGAACCAGTGGCTACGACTGTGGTTACACCCCAGNCTGCCGCGGCAACTCCTNTGGTNAAAGAGATTCCATCCCCTACGCCCCTACCTGAGGCCTCCCCGACCGTCNCCNCAGTGCCCNCATCTGAACCAACGGCAGAGCCAAAGACAGATGCTGAGGCCTATCCATCCTCGATTACAGTACTGGCCTTAGATTCTCAAGAAAGATATGAGAAACACGGTTTTTCACTGAGTACGAGTGGGGCTAGACNACTNGTTGAAGGTGGCAGAGATTTGGGNGTGGCTGACTATCGACAAGGGATGGTTGCGTTCCAACTGGGGTCGTCATTGGCCCTACTCGATTGGTCAAGCGATGCAGATGGCGGGGACTATGAGTTTCTTGGNCAAGCCTATGCTTCGTTGAAGAATACGAACCCTAATTGGTCTTATGCNGANCTTAATGAGGGGACTTTAACGGTGGATGGCTTGGAGGCATCTTACGGAGCTTTCGCTGCGGGGGATGATATTTCTGATCCAGATGGCTTTGGTCTCATTGCTGCCTGGGAATGTCCAGCCGGAGGAAGGAAGTTCGCCCTCTCTTTGACAGGAATGGAACCCACTGTAGTGCAAATACGTTTCCGTACTTTGCTAGACAGTTTTGACTGTGGGTGATTACAGAAATGTTCTCTAGATACAAACCTTACCTGATTATAGGAACAATAATTCTCATTATAGGTGCAGTAGCTTTTCTCTTTGTTAACAACTCGAGTTGGGAGTTAACCGGGTTGGGTAGGGGAAGAGCTAAACCGACNGCGATTCCTGCTACGACGATTGTGGCACCTGCAACAGCTACGCCGGTTGCANCAGAAGNAGCAAGCACCNANGGACAAAGGCCATCTAGGGGAGTTTCGCAAGCAACGGTGTCAAATGCTCCTGTGCCAGCNGTGGCAGCCCCGGCTCCAGCGCCGGCTATAGCAGCNCCNGCNCCAGCNNTGGCNGCNNNGGCTCCAGCGCCGGCTATAGCAGCTCCAGCGCCAGCTATGGCAGCCGCTGTTCCAGTAATCCCAGTCACTAAAACTGGTGTTCCAGAAGCTGATCTTGTAATACTGGAAAAAATGGATTTGGTTGCTATCTCGGGCCTAGAGCAAAGCAAGGTCTTGGAAATCGTAACCTCAGCTTCCCCCGAGGATATAGCAAGAATTGGGGGCTCTAGATCAGTAGGATTGTTAAAATCCCTGCCTAAGGAACAGATCGCCGGATTGGACGGACAGAGGCTACGTCGGTTTGTCGAAATTATGTCAGCCGACGAGATAGCTGGCATCGATCAATCAAAACTCAACGAGGTCAGCAAGCTTCTTGGCGAAGCGGATTTTAAGTTGTTGGGAAATGACCGAACAAAAAGTATTGTGGGAGTCCTGACNAACGACAGTAGTGCCCTGGATCGGCAGGCTCTCCTAAAAGCGCTGAAAACTTTAGACTCGAATTCCTATAAAACTCTCGAAGAAGACATAATGGTTTCATTGTTTCAAGTTCTCGAACGAGACCAGATAGAGGATCTGGATAGGTCCTTTCGATCTGCCGTNCTGGAGAACTTNATGGCNGAAAGTATTTCCCTAATACCAACCGACAAGGCCAGATTACTCATCGCTGAAATAAAGGCAGATAATTCGGATATTTTGACAGGCGACAAATCCTATATGTTACTCAAAGTGGCTCCAATTGAGGACTTGAANCAGATGAATACCGAGCAAGTCTATCTGTTTTCGGANGCGATAAAACTNGAACAATTGGAACTCGTCGGAGGCGAAAAACTGGAAGTGCTTATGGATGGGATTCAAACNCAGGATCTCAGCAGNTTAGATAAACTTAAGGTTCANANGATGTCGNNNCTAATATCCGATAATGGNTTAAGTTCTCTTGAGGATTCAAAAAAAGCGATAGTGCTGTCTAAGATTAACGCNGATTTTATCGAATACGGNACAGATGGTTCCCCTACGATACCTTCAGCAAGTACTAAAACTTATGCATTTGCAGACNCAGGGACAATCGAACAACAAAAGCAACCAGGGTTGGTAATGNCGGAAATAATCAAGGNGGGAGGATTTTCCGTGTTCCCAGCACAAGNCGACTAATGAGTTTGACNTCTANTATTCGTACCATCCTTACCGAATCTTTTAATAATGAAACATTTTTCGAGAGCGATATTAGTCGTATAATGCGGACTCCAAAACCAAATAAATTAGGTTCCGACTTTCAAAGACGGGTTTCACATGCGTAATCTCCCTTCATACATACTGCCGGTGGTGTTAGGCGTTCTAGTGATTGCGGCCGCCGGATATCTTTTTGCGACTCCCTCGGGAAGATCCACTGTGGGTCTTGCTACCGGGGAATCCATTCAATGTGATCCATTGGCATCCGGAGTGGTGGTTTCGGGAGAAATAACGGCGTCAAATGTTGCCGACTGCTATTCAATAAAGAGTTTGGATAAATATCTCACTCTTTCGCTTGATGCACAGACGGACTCTTACCTGGANGCCGATATCTACTCCCCAAGTGCGGTGGTTACGAATGAGAACACCGGATTCAATTGGGTTACTACCTTTGGTCTCGGGGTGCAGCAGATAGCGCAGAGTTTGGATATTACCGACCAGGATTACAAGATTAAAGTATGGTCTTACGGAAACTCTGACACTGGTAAATATGAACTAACTGCGACGCTGGTGTCCGATCCCCCTGTCAGTTTGCAATCTCCAAGCCCTGACACGGGTGGAGGACCAGACTTTGGACAGTCNGNTTCCGGGATAGGTCAGGATTCNCTTGGNNTNCCNCANGTNTCTTCACCNATCGAATGNGTNNCCGCCAANATTGGAGACGANCTGCTTGGTACTGTATCTGCGTCGAATTCCGCGGANTGTTACTCAATTCCAGGTGAGGTGGCCAAGAGCTACTCGCTGACCTTGACCGCCAAGTCAGGAGCTACCTTAGACGCGGATGTGTACTCACCGAATACGGAAGTCACTACTGCAAATACTGGTTATACATGGGTTACTACGTTTAGTTCTGATCCTGCATTGCTGGACCCACTTTACTTCGACCAGGCTGGAAATTTCAGCGTTAAAGTGTGGTCTTATGGAGGATACGNTACCGACGACTACACCCTGAAAATCGCCGAAAGTACGACCGTCCTATTATCTNCTGACACCTCTGCCACCTCTGCCACCTCTCCTACAGGAGTCACAGCTACGGCGGCGGTTTCGGAGACATGCCTGCCTCTGGTGTACTCCACTCCAGTTTCTGGNTCAATAGATGTCAACAATCTTTACGACTGCTTNGTTTGGGAGGGGGGCGGTGGATTCGTCAAGGTAAAGATCACCTCTGATGAAGGTAAGACAATTGATGCCGATTTATTTGGCCCGGGAAAGCCGGTTACAGCCCTGAATTCNGGATTCGCCTGGGTGTTTACTAACGAAGGTCAGCCCCAAGAATCGCTCGTTAAGCTCACTGAAGGAGCTGGGACTTACTCGATAAAGGCATGGTCTTACGGGAATTGGAGCCAGGGGAACTATGAAATTACTGTCACGGAGATTACCGCTCCGGGCAAACCCGTCGAAGTGAAGTCTTCACAGATTTTAAANACTGGTAAGNCTCTACCTGTAGGGACTACGACGGTCANTTGGAAAGCCCCCCAGGCGGACGGCGGGATGCCNGTGACCAGTTACGAGGTCACTTCCAGTCCTGATACCGGACTCGCTATGGTGGTTCCGGCAGATCAGAATGAAGTGGTTATAAACGGTCTCTCTCTGGGCAAGGAATTTACGTTTACTGTGGTGGCGAGTAACCAGATAGGAAAGGGCCTAGCCTCCGATCCAACAGAACCACTGGTTCTTTTGGATGTCCCTTCAGCTCCTCCCTTGGTATCTGCTTCTCCTGGGGACAGTACCGTAACAATAAAATGGGAGCCACCGGCCCTCAATGGCGGGTCCCCTGTAACGAAATATGTGATCGATACTTTGCCAGGNAACACCGTCAGTGAGTTAACTGGAGAGTCAAGAGAAGCGACAGTCANTGGGTTGAATAATGGAACTNCGTACTCATTTGTAGTCGTTGCACATAACAAGCTTGGAAAAGGGCCTGAAGGGGTTTCTGATCCGGTTACACCAATAGGNTTACCGGGAAAACCAGAGAACGTCACAGCTNCTCCAGGGAACGGGAACGCGACAATCAGCTGGCAGACGCCCGCGATAGACGGGGGTTCTGCAATAACCGGATATACGGTGACCTCGTCCCCGGGCAATATTGCTGTTGCGACAGATGGCAGGCAGTCAAGCGCGACGTTGTCAAGCCTGACAAATGGAATCGGCTATACATTCTCAATATATGCATCTAACGCGGCAGGGAATGGAGCTCTTTCCGATTCTACAGGAGCGATTACTCCTACCGGTCCCCCATCNGCACCTATNAAAGTAGAGGCCNTNCCCGGCGACGGAGAGGTACTGGTTTCCTGGGGNGTTCCGTTGAATGANGGTGGATTACCGGTGACCGAATATTCCATAAAGGCTTCTCCTGGTAGAGAGACACTTGTCATTCCTTCGTCCAAAACCGAAGGTAAAGTTACGGGTCTAACGAATGGNAANNCCTATTCGTTNATCGTAACTGCCGTNAANGGTAAAGGGACAAGTGAAGCCTCGAGATCTTCCTCCTCGGTTATTCCGGTTGGTGTTCCGACNGCNNCGGANGNTNTCATCNCCAAATCAAAGGATAGGTCGGTGGAGCTATCCTGGCGGGTTCCTGCATCAGATGGNGGGGGAGCAATCGACCGGTACGAGATAACTACCCTGCCTGGCGGCAAAGCTGATAGCGTTTTGGCCATTAATACCACTGCCGTGATTACGGGTCTGGTAAATGGAAAAAACTACACGTTCTCTATCAAAGCTTTTAACTCTGCCGGTGGAGGGCCTGTTTCATCTGNCGTAGAAGAGANTCCATCGACTGCTCCCGGGAAACCAACTGATGTGGTCGTTTCCAGTGGAGATAAAAGTGCGGATGTGGAGTGGATCAGCCCTGCATCGGACGGTGGCAAAGAGATCATCTCATATATCGTCACGGCATCGCCCGGCAACATCGTTAGCAACATTCGCAGCAGCCTGACGAAAACTAATTTCAAGGGACTTACTAACGGAACCTCTTACAGCTTCGTAATCGAGGCGGTAAACGCAACCGGCAGAGGAGAAAAATCAGAACCGTCCTCAGAGATTGTGCCAGTAGGTGTTCCAAACGCCCCATTCGGGGTGACCGCATCAGGTGGGGCCAGTCGGAAAGCAAATGTTTCCTGGACCCCGCCGACTAATAACGGCGGATTAGCCGTGACCAAATACATAGTTCTGAGTAGCCCGGACGATTTTTCGATCTCAGTCTCGNCCAGTGCTACGAGCACAGTTTTTGATGGACTTGAAAATGGACGCCAATACAGCTTCACCGTAACTGCGGTAAATGCGCTCGGTTCAAGTGANAAATCTGTTGCNAGTCGACCTGTCGAGGTAGTAGGAACCCCTTCAAGTCCTGCTTCGGTCAAGTCGGTGGCCGGGGATTCTTATGCTGTGATCAGCTGGAACGAGCCCTCTGATACGGGAGGACGGGCAATAAGTGCTTATCAGCTGGTGGTTCTACCGGGAAACACCCGTATCGATGTTAGGGCTGATCAAACTTCGCATATAGTCTAACAACTAGTGAACGGTCAGACTTACAGAGTCCAGGTAGCGGCATTAAATGAATTCGGTGTTGGGGAAAGCGAATCCACTTCAGGATTCAAGCCAATCGGTGCACCAACGTCCCCGACGGAAGTATCAGTTTCATCTGGTGACTCCACTGCGACTGTGCTGTGGAAATCCCCTGTTTCGGATGGAGGCAGCTCGATTGTCAAATATGTGGTCACTTCTAATCCGGGCAGGATCGAGAAGACGGTTACTGACTATGCCTA
>PAOO01000005.1 GCA_002708065.1 Chloroflexota bacterium | reverse complement strand
GGCTGGGGAAGAATAATAAACATTGGGGGCCTTGCAGCACGAAGCGCAGGAGCATTTAGTGGGATGCGCAATCTGGCTCTCACTCATTTTACAAAAACCCTTTCCAACGAACTCGGTCCTCACGGAATTACCGTAAATATAATCCATCCTGGAGCTACAAGGACGGAAAGAACTGGCCCAATGCAGAAATCACAGGCCAGAGAGCAAGATCTAACTATAGAGGAAGTAGAAAGGAAGGCAGCAGCCGGAATTGACATTCGACGTCTCGTCGAATCGGAGGAGATCGCCTATTTAGCGACGTTTTTAGCGTCCCCAAAAGCTTCAGCTATCACAGGCGAAGCAATTGCAGCGGGAGGCGGGGTAGGTTCAGCAGTTTTCCAGTAATACGTTCAAGGAGAAGGACAGGACTATGTACACAACAGAACAATACGAAGGAATGATCGCAGAAACCATCACTATCAAGGGCCATAACGGAGACGAGATACATACATACTATGCCCGACCACAAGGGGCTGGTCCCTTCCCAGCGGTAGTAGTGATACACCATCTACCCGGTTGGGATGAAATCTACCGAGATTTCACAAGAAAACTTGCTCACCACGGATATCTTGCAATCTCACCCGACCTCTACTGCCGTGACGCCCACGGTGCCCCAGAAGATGTAGCAGCGGCTGTCAGAGCTGAAGGTGGAGCTCCTGACGACCGCGTCATGGGCGACGTGAAAGCTGCGGCCGATTATGTACTGTCATTGCCTTCATCAAACGGGAAAGTGGGTGTGTGGGGCACTTGCTCAGGAGGCCGGCACGCATTCCTTGCGGGATGTAAACTAGACGTATTCGACGCAGTGATTGAGTGCTGGGGAGGAAATGTGATTATGGGGGCCGATCAACTTACAGAGAAACAACCAGTATCACCGAACGAATACACGTCGGATTTGAATGCTCCTTTGCTTGGANTCTTTGGNGATTTAGATCAAAGCCCAACAGCGGAACAGGTGAACCAGCATGAGGCAGAGCTCAAGGCGGCTGGNAAGGANTATGAATTTCATCGCTACCCNGAAGCGGGGCACGGTTTCTTTTACTACCATGCTCCTATATATCATCANAGNTCAGCAGTAGATGGATGGGAGAAGATGTTTNACTTTCTCNCACNCCATCTTTCCTGATTCAACGAAACTNAGNGAAAGGAGTTCTCAAATGTGCACGATGATTTGCGAACGGGCAGCTATGGAAGGAAGTGGAAAAGGTCGTGAAGGCTGGTTTCCGCTCAAGACAGCTAACGTCTCTTACGACCACCCTTTCAATGCGCCATGGGAATACGCAGTNAATATTGACTTNGTCAATGAGGACAAGGGTGTAGGNGCNAGGGTAGCGGTAGAACTCAGTCCAGAGTCAGCCAAGCTTCTCGCNGAGACAATATTTGCNGCGCTNCAAAGGGGAGAAGCAGACCCACANATACAGGTGTCCGTCCTCTAAACGTCGCTGNCTGTGTCGTCTTTNCCAGTAGTTGGTCTGCTGAGAATNTACCATGTACCCNCCANGGCTNAAACNATNACTGGCACCTTNAACCANANCANGTGGTAAGGAGCNAGCATTGAAACCAAGCTGAAAAGCCATANACAACTTACGGANATAATTTTCGCCCTTGCAGGCATAGCACCNGTTTCAAGNAAACNTTTTACCGGNCGCCCAAACAACNTATGCTCCGTTACCCATTTGTACATACGTTGATTNGANCTTAANAAGCATCCAGCAGCTAATATCAAAAANATAGTCCCAGGAAGGCCNGGGAGAAAGTACCCAGCAATACCCAGACACAGGAAAAGAAACCCTGCACAATATAGGATAAATATCCGGACTCGATTAATCATCTAGNGATAAAATCAGTCCTTTCCATTCCAAGAATTTTTATACATTCCAACNATCTAGACTAACACGCCCAAACTAGCTTTGCGTACTTAATATTGAATTGAAATACAAAAAAAGCTCCGCACGTACCACAAATAAAATGCTTTTCTAATCACAATCTGAAAAGTGCGAAATGGNTCAAGGCATTATCCTGAGGAAGGGATCGTGAGACTGAAAAACAAGGTAGCCATAATTACTGGAGGCTCGTCNGNTATGGGNCGAGCCNCGGCCGAACTNTTTGCCGANAAANNAGCGNAGGTTGNGATTGNGGGAAGAAGGAAAGCTCAGGGNGAANNAATTGCGGAATCCATTCGACAGGGCGGAGGGCAATCTATTTTCATTCAAACAGATGTTGGGGAAGCAGAGCAAGTAGAGAATCTTGTACAGCAAACGATATCCACATTCAGAAAAATAGACATACTCTTCAATAATGCTGGAATACACAATCATGGTCCCGGTGACCCCCATGACGAAGACATAAACATTTATGACCACGTTTTGAACGTGAATCTAAAAGGAGCTTTTCTCTGCACATAATATGTGGTTCCGCCTATGACAGAAAACAACGGTGGTTCGATAATTAATAATTCATCAGTTTTGGACAGCAGCGCAACATACAGTTCGTTTACCTCATATCACGTCTCTAAAGGCGGATTAGCGATGCTAACAAAGAAGTCTGCTTTGTCATACGCGAAATTCAACATCAGAGTAAACAGTATTCAACCTGGTGCTATCGCAACTGAGATGTCTGGAATTTTCTGGGATGATTTAGAAGACTCAACAATAATAAGTAGCAGAAAGAAACTTCAACCGCTCCATCGAATGGGACATCCATATGATGTGGCTTACGCAGCATTATTTTTCGCTTCAGATGAGTCGGCGTTTGTCACGGGTGCAACACTTCCGGTGGATGGCGGAGCTAGTGCAAAGTACTGACTTTCCGGGAAGGAACTGCCATTTGCATACGGAATCAAATCCCCAGTTATCCTAAAGATGACTTTGGCTGTCTGTTTATTAATGAATTTGGGTTCTATAATGCTCAGGTTGCCATGAGTACTAGAAAAAAGCCTAACGAAACGCTTCTGCAATGAGTCAGTCTAAGACTCCAAAAGATGGTTCAGAACATGAATTCGAAGAGCACACTGATGGACGTGTGACGGCTACGCAACACCTCAAACCTTGGTCTGCGTTCGAATTTTCTGGATTTCGGATGATGTGGATATCTGGTCTGTCGTCCTCCGTGACAATGCAAATGCGCAATGTTGGATTTGGGGTATGGCTGTATCAAGAAACAGGTTCCGGCGTGATGCTCGGCCTTCTTGGAATAGTCCAGCTTTTTTCACAGATGCCGGCCACCCTATTTGGGGGAGCCTTCGCAGATTCTATGAACAGGAAGAAACTCATTTCTTCGACACAAGGATTCAGTTTCGTATTAATCTCGCTTGCAACTCTTCTGCTATTAGCTAATCAACTTCGTCCGTGGCACATATATGCAATCGTATTAATATTGGGACTCACTAGTACACTTGGTGGACCGGCCCGATCGGCGATAACAGCAAATATAGTGCCGACCACTCACCTGATGCACGCCGTGACCTCGAATACAGCGACCTATCAGATAAGTTCTATACTCAGCCCGTTACTGTTTTCATTAACTTATGCACTCATTGGCCTTCCAGCAGTCTTTGTTATCGGAGTTTTTACATCTCTTCCAGCTGCTATTATGCCTCTTTTTGTGAAACTGGAATACGGAAAAGATGGGTCTGAAGAACGCACAACAGCCCCAATGATACAAAGGTTATGGGAAGGTTTTCAGTTCGTAAGAAATCATCCTATTCTGCCAGGACTGTACATAATGGACATTGGTGTCACAGTCGTAAGCTTCTACAGAGAAATCATGCCACTGATAGTAGATAGGATATTCAAGCAAGGTGCCTGGGCGATAGGACCTTTGACAGCGGCTAATTCTCTCGGAGGTGTTGCAGGTAGTTTTTTAGTCCTTTTCATGGCCAACTTCAGAGCAAAAGGTATGCTGGTACTTTTTGCTACTGGAACTTACGCAATACTATTGTTCGGATTCGGATCTCTTCAATTCCTTCCTGACAACTCATTGCTTTTAATGGTAATCGGAGGGGTGATCATTTCAGGACTTGGGATGACAGATGCGATAGGAATGACGACAAGACAAACTACAGTCCAACTAACCACTCCGGACAACATGCGGGGTCGTGCCGTGAGTTTTCATTCGTTCTGTGCCATGTCAGCTAACAACATCGGAACCTTCGAAGTCGGGTATATGTCATCAAGAATTGGTGCCGGCAATACCATGCTGCTTGGTGGAGTTATCTCGGTGATCGTTGTACTTGCTATCTGGCGGTTAATTTCTGGGCTACGAAATTACAGGTATCCGTAAGATCATTTTATCCGATGGCGAGTCTTGGTTCAGGTCTTGGTGGTATTTGAGAAGCTATAACTCCATTTTGTTCTTCAAAGGATAGTCTGTTAAATCTCTCTGCGGCATCAAGCACTAGGGGCAGAAGGGAAATTTCGCCACAGCTCGGGGCAGTATGTATCGGCTGTGACAGTTGCCACCACAAGGCTGTATCTACCGACTCTTGATCTCTAAACGGATCATACCAAGTACCGCAATCCGGGATCTTACTACCCCACCCTCCTCTAGCAAGCATTTTTATAGTTTGTATGCCAACATCCTTGGTGTGGCACATTTGGATTAATTCTTGCGCATCGCGCCTGTACTCGAGATTGCCATACATCGCTACATTCACAGGAAACATAACCGTGTCAAAGTCAAATCTTTCTAGAGCCTCAAGATGAGTTTTAGGAACAGTTGGTCCGTGTCCAGTAATACCGATCCATTTTGTGAGACCTTGATCTCTCATCTCTATAAGGGCCTGAAGTGCTCCATCGGAAGCGGTTACCTGGTCCAGTGTATCCAGGTCAATAACAGAATGAAGTTGAAAAAGATCAAAAGAGTCGACATTCATACGCCGCATAATGTCTTCTATGTTTTCCCATGCTTGATCCCGACTACGCATTGGGGTCTTTGAGCCGAGAAACATTTTTTTTCGGATCTTCGGCATCCACGGAGCTATCCGCTCCATGGCATTTGCATAACCAGGAGCTATGTCGATGTGGTTTACCCCATAACCTAGGCACATATCTATGGCTTTGTCAGCAATTTCCTGATTCAATTTACCTATTGAATAAGATCCGAAGCTTACAACTGTGCTCTTGTGACCAGTTCGACCAAGCCTCCGCTTTTCCATTACTTAAAGCTCCTACATTTATCTGGTAACGTGATTTCTAAAGACGGTATTGAGGTTGTGCTAGTATAACTCGGTATTTTCGCACCGGAGATATACCTCCACTGATCGAATCCTTCTGGAGCAACTATTGTCGATATCGGTATCCGCCACTGAACTTGCTAACTATGCGGCAAGATATCCTTGTATGAGATGTGCCTGGGTGCGCATGCATGTAAAAGACCTCCCATATCAATCATTTCCCGGTATCTTTAGTGCGATAGATACTTTCACCAAGAAAGTAATCACGTCACATTTTAATCAACACGGCTGTCTGCCCCCCTGGATGGAAGAGATCGGAGATGTGATTGGATNTGTTGATCCGCCAGGTTGGAGAAAATTCTACAGAGAGGATGAACACACCGGGGTAACCGTGAGAGGNGAGGCCGACGCCATTTTCCAACTGACAGGTGGTTCATACCTGATAGCAGACTATAAAACTTCCAGATACAACCCGGAACGCCTTTACGCTCTACGGTCNTATGAAATTCAATTAAACGCCTACGCCTGGATTGCCGAAAGCACGGGATTCAGTCCCGTCAATAGGTTGGCTCTTGTTTTCATGGAGCCTGCCAGCGAGATCGAACATGCTAAGGCACCAAATTCCATTGTTGATGGCGGGATACAACTCAGTTTCAATGCACGAATTGTGCCTGTGAAAAGGAGACCTGAAAGCTTGATACCTCCGATTTTAGAGAAGGTAAGATCGGTTGCCGACATGTCTATTCCCCCTGCCTCAAGAAGCAGGTGCCGAGACTGCGATCAATTCGACACTATGGTATTAAAGATGGCGAGAGGGAAATCAGATGGATTTTAGGGACTCAGATTCGGTCTCAAACTCAGAGACATACAGATTCGTATGGCTTGGTATTTTTGGGCATCCAGACGACGAAACATCCGCAAGTGCAGGCACGATGGTTAAATGGATAAAGAAGGGTGGCGAGGTCCACGTAGTCACAGCCACAGGCGGAGAGGAGGGTACCCTTGGTACTGGACAGATCGTAATCGAAAGGGATGATTTGGCCAGGGTTAGGGAGTTAGAATTGAAGAAAAACCTAGCCTTATATGGAGCNAATCCACCATTTATGCTCCGCTACCGTGATAAGGACCTTAACAAAGAAAATACCGAAGTTTTATCAACGAAAGTTCTGGATATTATGCATACGGTCGAACCTGACGTGGTGGTTACTTTTGGGCCGAGCGGTATATCCAACCACCCCGACCACATAGCCATCCACAAAGCGACTGTTGTTGCATATAAGAATTATAGGGATGCAGTAAGCAAACCGGATAAGCCAATACTCCTTTATCCTGCCATCCCATCCGATATCGCTGATCTTTACGGACTAGAATTGAGCGAAGAAGAAAAGCAGATGGACATAGTTATAGACATAGAAGAAACTATCACATTGAAAATCCAGGGGCTTAAAAACTACCGCAGTCAAGAAGATGCCCAAGAATTTGCAGAACGCTTGTCTCAGAGAGACGATTCCACAGAGGGCTTCGCTGTCAGCCGCGAAAGCGATCACAACTGGCAGAATTCAAGAATAGTTTCTTATCTCAGATCTCTTTGATCAATCTACTCGGAATTTACCCACCGATCCCNTCCGGAGAGCGTCAACGCCAGGGCGCCAATGACGAATATAACGGCGGTTATTGCGAAAGCGGGTCCGTAGCTGCCGGTTATATCAAAGCTTTGACCTGCGATTATTGGACCTGCAAAAAATGAAATTGCATTGGTGATCGATATAACTCCAAGTATTGAACCGAAGTGATCTAGCCCGAATGAGTCCATAATTATCAGCTGGTATAAAGCGCCGAAAGCCCCTAAAAAGAACCCCATAAAAGGAACTACGAACCATATAGAAACTCCAGCTCCCGCATAAATAAGTAAAAATGCAAACACCGCCTGCCCCACCAGGTCAATTATCAGTGAAATCTTAGAACCATATCGATCTGCAAGGATCCCAAATATGAGTTTCCCTGCCATACCACACGTTGCAAATAAGCTAAGTGCAATTGCAGCTGAGACCTCTGAGATACCTTTATTGATCAAATGTGAGGAGACTTGAGGTAAAAGAGCACTGTAGGTAAATGAACCGCACATCACTGATACCAGTATGGCGTAGAATCTCCTGGTGCTTAAAGCCTCCTTAAGGGTGTAGTTGGGTGATTTTGTCTCGTTTTCAAAAATCGAACCCTTTGCAATAACTGGTGGACTTTTCACCACAAGCAGAATGTAGATCGCTACAACCAGGCCGAATAAGCCGATAGCCGTATAGCCGATTCTCCAACTGTAGGCCGATATTATCAACGCCACAGCAGGTTGTATCGCCGCGCCACCAAAATTGTTCCCCATTGCAGTTATCCCCAGGATCCTGCCTCTGTTTTTCGGGAACCACTGTCCAATTAATTTACCAATGGGCAGCATGGCCCCACCGACCATAGCGAACGATTGAATGGCGCCAAGAGCATACCAATGCCAAATATCATTCATAATCGGCCGGGCAAGATAACTAAGACCGAAAACCAACATGGAAACTGCCATGATTTTTCGCGCACCATGCCGATCAATCATGGCCCCAAAAAAAGGTGATACAAACGAACCAAGGGCAACAAGTGAGAGCGAGAGACCTATTTCAGTGCGGCTCCACCCAAATTCAGCTTCTAGAGGTCCCACAAAATGGCCAAATGAGTATTGCGATCCTCCCACCGTGACCGAATAAGCTAAAAAGCAGGCCAGGGCGATCCCCCAGCCTCTGTGAACCCGGCTCATCATTCCTGAACCAGTTGCAGATTCAGGCAAACTCTATAACTTCCAATGCTGTTTTCCCCAATACCCATTCAATTTCTTCTAATGTGTCGAACGCGGGATGATCTCGCGCTCCTGCCAACGCGTTACGATACCCTTCCCTTCCGCTGACAGGTGGATAGTCACTTCCCCACATCATGCGCCTCACTCCAAATCCCTCTTTAGCCATTTCCACCAGGGGTGGCAAGGGGCCAAAGAAATCGTGATCAAAATCTTTTTGTAGCGCACTTGGACGATTCAATATTTCTCCGAGTCCATGGATTTTTATGTACGTATTCGGAAATCGTGACAACTCCATAGCCTTCTTGAATGAGGTATACGGAGGTTCAGGCCCTTCACCGTTGCCGGGGAATGAGGCACTCTGTCCCCCGCCTGCCAAGTGTTCAATGATTATGGGCATGTTCGGAAATTCCTTCACGATATCAGCAAACTTATCAGAGGCAAATTCATTCACACTGCCCATACAACTCACCAGCATCCCCAGTTCATCCACCTTTCTCCAGATCGCAAGAGGGTCATTTCCCGGAGATCTCATACTGGGCGTAAGTCTTACTCCAATTGCACCGTTTTCTCTATGTCTTTCCAGCGTTCCCAGCGAATCCAGAGCACTCAAATCTACGATGACAACAACTGCAAATCTGCCCGGAAATCTCTCTAGGCACTCAAAGAGATACGTGTGGTCATAATGCCCATGTTCAGGCCTGCCATGCTGAATCAGAACCGCTTTATCGACATCATTAAGATGCATCTGATGTACCAACATTTCTACAGGTTCAAACCAGTTTGCCCCCGCATGAGTGTGAGTATCTACTATGATCATGGTCTACTCCATATAGGTTCTAATATTTCAGACCACCACTGCAGTATGAACAAATGTTATATTGGCGACGCTCCTCGCCTCAGACCAGACCTTNCACATTGAACGGCGCAGGAACCAGATTANTTTATAGACAGGAGAAGAAAATGCCAAAGTTTGTATTCATGCCACCTCAGGACGACCTCAANAGGCAATTTTCCGCCAGGCTGGCGGACACTCTACCGGAATACGATGTTTATTCACCCGAAACTGATGAAGAGGCACTGGCTCTGATACAAGACGCGGACGCAGCTATGGGATGGATACCACCTGAGGCATTAGTTAATGCGGNAAAACTTCAATGGCTTCACAATCCAGANGCAGGTCCTTTTTTCGGCTACTACTACAAAGAACTCTGCGAACACTCTTTAACGATTACAAATCCAAGAGGGATTTACTGGGATCACATATCCCACCATATCATGATGTTCGTACTTGCTTTGTCCAGGGGCTTACCTTGGTTTGAAAGTTCACGACGACAGAGGGTTTGGGGGAAAGAAGCAAGAAAAACCCCTTACATATTTCTGGGAGATGCAACCGCTCTTATAAACGGAGTCGGGGGTATAGGCCACGAAACTGCCAGATTGTGCATCGAACTTGGAATGAAAGTTATAGGTATTGATCCACGCCCCGAATATGAAGTACCTGGAGTGGAAATGCATGGCACCAGTCAGCTAGATTCACAGCTACCCCGTGCAGACTTCGTTATTTCGACAGTCCCGCACACCCCGGAAACAGAGCTGATGTTTAATTCAAAACGATTCAAACTTATGAAAAGCAATTCCTACTTCATTAATGTAGGCAGAGGGATGGTTTGCTCTATAGACGATCTTGCAGAAGCAATCGAGTCAGGTGAAATAGCAGGCTGCGGGCTGGACGTGTACGAGACGGAGCCTTTACCTGCCAGCCATAAGCTTTGGGGACTTGAAAACGTTCTCATGACCCCACATGTCGCTGTCGCCGACGCTGAAAATCTTCCGGACAGGCGTTTTAAAATCCTACTAGATAACGCACGGAAGTTCCTTAATAGTGAAGAATTGAACAATGTAGTAGACAAAGAAAACTGGTATTAGTTGAACCCATTGACCCTACATTAAATGAAGTATAAGACAAGGGAGAAATCATGACAGAGTTGAGGGTAAACAAAGTTAAACAAAGCCTCGCGGAGAGCAAAGTTGTGACCGTTCCTATGGGACCTATGAGCCCAGAGCTTATTGAGCACTTCGGTCCGCTGGGATTCGATGCTCTTTGGCTCGAAGGAGAGCATGGCCCGGTTGACTTCGATAACATACCTGATCTGACCAGAGCCTGTGACCTGTGGGGAATGACTCCGATCGTAAGGGTGTACCAGAATGAGCCTGCCGTCATTTACCGAACCTTAGACCTTGGAGCGATGGGAGTTTGTGTGCCGCACATAAATACTAAATCTGAAGCGGAGGCAGTAGTACAAGCCTCCAAGTTTGCTCCAATGGGAATGAGAGGTTCATTTACAAGCAGGCAAGGTATAGGGGTGGANAATTACTTCACAACTGCAAACGAGCAAACGCTGTCCATAATACTTATCGAAGACATAATCGCAGTAAATAATCTGGACGAAATTCTAGAAGTAGAAAATATTGATATTTTTTATGTGGCCCCGGGAGATCTTGCGCAATCGATGGGTTTACCCGGCGGAGCCGGGACTCCAGAAGTTAACAAGGTAGTCGATGGAGCTTTAAGAAAAATTGGGACCGCAGGTCGTACTCCAGGTACTCTTGCCGGCCACCAAAGTGTCCCTCATTATATTGATCTGGGGGCGAGATTCTTTTCCTTCAGCTGGCTTCCGTGGCTTTCAGACGGTGCCGAANAAATGAGAGCGGCAATAGATGCAGCAAGTTGACCTAACATTCTATAGATAGCATTAGGGTCTGATTCCTAAAGTAATAGTAAGTGACAAATATTGGCCATTCCTGTATACGCCCACTGAACCAGTCGAACCGGGTCCGTTGGCATTCAGAAACGCGATCAGACTAGTTGTGTTTGTGATCGCCGTGCCACCCATGCTAACAATCACATCGCCAGGAGAAATCCCTGCATTCGCGGCTGGACCTCCCGGTGCCACCCCTGCGATGACGACGCCGTAACCCACTGGTGAGCCATAGTATCCCGCTGTTCCTTGAATGACATTTGCGTGAGGGGCCAATCCTACGTAACCGGGTCCTGCTGGCTGAGGAACTGGTGTTGGNGATGCGGGAGATGATTGACCACTGCCTCCGAAACTTGGAGTAGCAGGTCCACCCCCCGGAAAAGGTACCTGTCCTGGTTGACACGCCGGCAGATCAGCCATACCGGGCGGATAGGTATTCATCCCCGGCGGAGGGTTTGGTGGCTTGCACTGCGGCATCTGTCCTCCACCCATTCCCTGGACAGGACCGCCTTGACCCTGACCCGGTTGAGGATCCGGACATGGNGGCAGATCAGCCATACCGGGCGGATAGGTATTCATCCCCGGCGGAGGNTNTGGTGGCTTGCACTGCGGCATCTGTCCTCCACCTGGTCCCGGAAGATCCGGTGAATTGCCGGGCCCCACGCCAAGAGGATTACCGGATGTACACGGATCCAGTTCTGACCATTGGGGAGGATAGTCGGTCATTCCTGGAGGTGGGTTCGGAGGTAGGCAATTTGGGATCTGGCCGCCAACAGGCTGCCCGGGACCACCCATTGCCCCCTGTCCTCCAGCAGCTNCACCGGGTCCCTGGCCGCCACCCTGAGCGTAGTTGGAAGTTTCAGGGACTCCACTGTAGCAAAGAAGAAAGTAAGGGAATCCTATGTCGCCGGAACCACTCATCTTCGTAGAGTGATAATGATAAATATCGCCTGTCATGCCACGAAGTGGGGAGCTTATACCATTGCACTGGTCGAGATCTCCCAGGCCTGGTACATATTCCCAATCCTCTATGCCACCGTAGCCATNCTTACCTTCCTTCAAACGATANCTTGAGCGCATCTCCTGAAGATTACCTGAAACCCCATAGCCAAATGGTCCGTAAATCGGATAACCGTCGAAAGCGAATCCGATAACAGGNGATGGTTCATCTGACCGAACCAGATCCATCATCCAGTCNATCCAGCTCTTGCCNTGTTCTTCTGGATGCCAATGAACNCAGTTACCGTCGAAGTGATAGTGAAAAACAGTACCAGCTGAATGGGCTCCACATAGCCCCAGTANAATCTGCTGNCGGTCTTCCTCATAATANCCATGANNGNNGGCTACGGCGTCACCACCAGGACCNTCCTCCGGGCCGNAAAACGGAACACCGTTCACTGATACAGCCACNGCCCCNCTTTCCGGGGCGTANGTGANTGATNNNGNATTNTGGGGNGAGAGNGGNATTTTCCACTCGTAATCAATCTCANCAGCGCANCATCCNAGGGTNGANTCNTANTCGTGATTNGGTATGCCGTTACTTGTCACAACAGCGAATTCATCAGTGTATTCAACCTCAACCACACATCGGTTGTTTTCACTCTGACTGGTGGTCAGATCGTCGACTCCCGGGGCACTCCCGTTAGTACATAACCAAGCATTACGCATATACTCCGGCACCCCTTTGGGTAGAGAGTCGTTTGTGTCTGATTCAGCAACAGGTGTAGGAGTTGCTGTTGGGGCAGGAGTTGCCGTTGGAGGCGATGATACTGGA
>PAOO01000004.1 GCA_002708065.1 Chloroflexota bacterium | reverse complement strand
AACCGGTCACCCCAAGCCTTTCCGAATCTACATATGGCCTTTCACACACCAAGTCTATTGAGGCCATGATGTCGTTATAGTCTTGTCCACCCCAATCCTCCAATACCGGTAGCATGTAATCTCTACCGTAAGTCGACGTCCCTCTGGGGTTAACCGCTAGAACAATATAGCCCCGGGAGGCTAGAACTTGCCTGGTTATATCGAATGAATTCGCAAACAATCCGTGGGGCCCACCATGAATATTCAATACAAGGGGATATTTCTTTGAAGGATCAAAGTCGGGAGGAAAGAGAAGCATTGACTCAATCTCAAGCCCGGATCTGGACATTGAAAATCTTTCTTGCTGAGCCACAGGCCGCCCTGAGCAATAATCAGAACTGAGATCCGTAATCTTTTGCATAGCGCCATTTGATATGTGGCCGTGAAACAACTCAGCAGGACGATCAGGGGTCGAATAAATGCTCACCAACCCGTCGCCCCCGTCAAAATCACATGCCGCTATTTGTGCTCCAATATCTTTTAGCTTCCGTTGACCATATTCACCAATCCTTGCTTGAAAAATATGCGAGTTACCATTGCTTTGACCCGGGAATGATATGTGCTCCTCTTCGTCGATGACGATAGTGGGCCCGCTCTTTGCGGGGTGACTCCCTCCTATGGGTGCCACGTCGTCATCGGTCACGCGAATCGGATCGGAATGAGAGGAAATTATGTAGATGGATCCCTGATAATAACTGTGCACCCGAGCATCGTCCGAAGCTACAACTGCAAGGCGCTCTCCATCGGGAAGCCAGGTTATTGAACAAATGTCAGCTAACCCCTTAGACCAACATGCATTACCTCCTGATTCCACATCAAGAACCCTGACTTCATTTCCCTCGCAAATATCTCTTCTCGGAATAGCATCCGAAACGTAAGCTAGCTTAGACCCGTCCGGAGACCATGCCGGAATACCTTGGTCCCCATCTTCATCAGTCAGTTGCTCTCCTACCCCTGTACGGAGGTCGATGCTGAAAATCTGCGTAGATCCATTACCTCTCCAACCCAGTTCATCATGTCTGAATCTGATTCGGGACACCTGTACCACTGAAATTTCAGTGTCGCATACTTCTCCGTAATAATCGGTGTCAACGTCTGCTACAGCCGCGAACCCCGAGGAGTCCGGCTTCCAAACGAAGTCTCTGATTCCTCCCGGAATGCANGTGACCACTNCCGCTTCCCCNNNCGACATTNGCAATACCCAAATCTGCTTTGTNCCTNTTGANTCATCTCTGAGNAACGCCACTGCGNCTCCATCTGGTGAGAATCTGGGAGATCCATCGCTGTCTCCTNGAGTTAGCTGCCTTGGGGTGACCTTCGATTCGTTATTGCTATCTAAGTCCNCTATCCAAAGCGTATTAGTGTATTTGTGAGACTCGCGGCTGGGACATGATATGCCGTAGACTACCTTGAGCCCGTCAGGAGAAATAGTAANCGCTGTAGGATTCCCNACCTCNTAAACAATATCAGGTGTAATNAGGNCTTTCATATGGCTCTCCTCATTGAAGTTAAAATCCGTCCGGNCGACGACATTGTAATGCGATCGTCAAAGGTTCAAGAGTTATCCTATTCACTCAATCACAATANTAAGGAGAGGAGATTCTATGATCGTAGTAAAGCGAACGTATACCCCGGTTCCAGGAGCATCGGGACTTGGAGAACTTCTCAACCAAGTCAACTCCAACACAGTNGCGGCGGGAATGCCTGAACTCAAAATATTTCGGAAGTTCTTGGGTCACCACGGGGTTATGGTAACCATGCAGACTTGGNGCTCTCTGGAAGTGTACGAAGCATCACGTTCGAATGTCAGAAACACTCCCAAAATACGGGAGGTTTTNATGAAGATATATCCGCTGCTAGCAGAAACTCATGTTACAGAAATATTTGAAGAAACGAGCTGAACACTCTAACTCAGATCACATCGACAAGCATATAATCCGTATTCACGCGTGAATATAGCGGTCTTTANAAAGTGGGCGGAACTGCCCTAGGGAGTTTCTANTTGGCTGAAGACAGAATCGACGTAGTCGTTGTGGGTGCAGGTGCGTCAGGAGCAGCTTTTGTATGGCGCCTGGCCACGTCGGGAATAAACGTAATGTGCCTGGAACAGGGAGGATGGATTAATCCAGAGACGGATTACTACACATCTGACNTGGATTGGGAGATCCACCGGCAGACAGACTTCAATCCAAATCCAAATTACAGGGGATTGGATGCCGATTATCCGGTGAACGGCAAGGATACCCCGATAGCTCCACTTATGTATAACTCGGTTGGAGGAAGTACCATCCATTGGTCTGCCCACTTTCCGAGACTTAAACCCTCTGATTTTCGCGTAAAGTCTCTGGACGGCGTTGCTGATGACTGGCCAGTGTCTTATGGCGAACTAGAAAAGTATTTTTCATTAAATGACAGGATAATGGGAGTTGCCGGTCTGAATGGTGACCCCGCTTATCCAGATAAGTCACCTCGCCAGACTCCACCGGTGGGGTTGGGAAAGCTAGGCGACAGGATCGCCACTGGATTCGACAAACTTGGATGGCACTGGTGGCCGTCAGACTCCGCTATTAATACCGTGGCTTACGATGGTAGAGGCGGGTGTAATAACTGTGGCCCCTGTGACCTGGGGTGCCCAATCAAGGCAAAAGCGAGCACCGATGTCACATATTGGCCAAAAGCGCTGGCGTCGGGAGCGAAACTGATAACCGAGGCTAGAGTTCGTGAGATCACCATCAATAACAAAGGTCTTGCAGACGGCGTTATCTACTACGATTCAAANGGAAATGTCAGAGAGNTAAAAGCGAAAGTNGTAGTAATGGCATGTAATGGTGTGGGCACTCCAAGGCTTCTGCTGAACTCTAAATCCGNTCTTTTCCCGGATGGTCTGGGCAATTCAAATGGNATGGTAGGGAAGAACCTTATGTTNCATCCTTATGCNAGCGTAACNGGTCAATTCGAAGAGGANCTTGAAGGCCATAANGGCCCCAGCCCACTCAATATCATGTGNTCAGAGCANTATGAGACCGACCTGAGTNGGGGTTTTGTTCGGGGCTACGCCTATCAGGTCGTCAGGTCGATTGCNCCGGTAGGAACATCNCTANGTGGATACGTCCCTTGGGGAAAAAGNCACCACCANGNTTTCAAGGANCGTTTCAANAGAACNATAACTTTCGCTGTCATAGGAGAAGACCTACCCGAGGTTCACAACAANGTTAGTNTGGATNCCGATCTGACGGATGCGGATGGTATCCCCGCACCACGGATCACGTATACGTTAAGCGACAACAGTAGGAAAATTCTTGACCACGGAATTGGAACCTCTACCCAAGTGATGGAGGCAGCAGGAGCCACAAAAATAACAGCGAATCCGTTAATAAAGGAAGCTGGCTGGCACCTTATGGGAACCGCGAGAATGGGAACAGATAAAGGCAACTCTGTCGTCGATGGTCATGGAAGATCACACGAGGTCAAGAACCTATTCGTTGTCGACGGCAGCATATTTGTAACAGCTGGCGCTGTGAATCCAACATCAACGATACAGGCTCTTGCTTTGTATATAGCCGACTATGTCAAGGATAACGCTAGGCACTTGATAAGCTGATCACCATTTGGTTTTTATCAGATAGATCAAGGAGGGTGAATTGTCACAAACAGAACCTGAAACCAAAACATTCACAGAGTCTCAAATGGTACTGTTGCGCCGAGTAGTGGACTGCCTGATACCTGCAGAGGGAGAAATGCCTCCTGCATCCCTTGTAGGAACTGCAGAATATATCGACGAAATAGCATCAGGAGGTGATCTCACTAAATTTCCTTTTTTGACCGAATCTGCTGGATACCTGGATTCTGACTCAGTTTATATCGACCGACCTAAACTTCGTCGCCTTTTGCTTGAAGGGTTAAAAGAGATCGAAGATAAAGTTATCGAAAGCGCCCAAGGGGAATCTGAGTTTATATCGTCCAACACCTTGGTTAAGATATTAAGTGATATCGAACTATCAAGCCCTGTTTTCTTCAGGAAGTTAATCCGTTTAACTTACAACAATTACTACACAACCCAAGAGGTACTGAGACTCATCGGTACAGAAGGGCGAGCTCCGCAACCACAGGGGTACGAACTGGAGTCAGGCAATCTTGATCTTCTTAATGCGGTTAAAGAGAGGGGGCAGATCTGGCGAAGGGCCTAATTGACATAATTCGTAAGTCCGATAGCTAATCACATAGTTAATATGACTTTGCCGGTCTCGCCGGAAACAAATAAATCATAGGCCTTTTGCGCGTCGGCTAGACCGAATTTATGTGTTATTAACGTCTCCATCGGTGAATTTCGTTCTATAACGAACTTCGCCACCTCGGATAATCCCGCTTGGCTGAAGGTCCAGGAACCCAGGATAGTTAGCTGCTTATGTATTATTTGCTTGCTTACGTCAAAAGTAGTGGTGTTCCCTTCGCCCACAAAACACACCTTGCCCCAGTAGCGTGCACTGTTTACCGCCTGTATTCGTACTTCAGGGATCCCCGTGGCATCGAGAGTGGAATCTGCACCTTCGCCGCTAGTTAAATCCCTGATAGTTTCCTCCGGATCAACCTTGGAGGAATCAATCACCTCGGCAGCTCCAAGTTTTTTAGCAAGATCTAACCGATAAGCTGAAATATCAACTGAGATGACTCTAGCCCCCATTTGGGCTGCAAACATAGTCGCAGACAAACCTACCGGCCCCTGACCAAAGATCGCAACAGTATCCACGCCTGTAGGCTTCAACCGTTTAACCGCGTGAAAAGCAGTCCCCGTACCGCAAGAGCAAGCCGCAGCCAAAGCGAAGTCAAGTTCTTCGGGCANAGGAATGCAGGTATAGTCNGGAACTACCATGTATTCCTGATGCCCTCCGTCAGCTGTTGCACCGTAAACCTCGTGATGGTCCAAACACATCTGGGTATATCCGATTCGACACATTGCGCACTTCAGACAACCTGTGTAATGGTGCATCATCACCCTGTCTCCCAAGGAAAGGCCCTTAACTGATAAGCCTAACTCCGACACTATTCCTGCCGGTTCGTGGCCAGGTACTTTAAGCTNCCAACTATCAGGTTTATCAGCTTTGGGTGTCTTGAAGTTGCCTAAATCACTGCCGCAAATGCCAGAAGCTTTCATCTTCAGAACAACCTCACCTTCACCAGGTGAAGGCATCATTACATCTCTAGCCTCAACAACAGAATCTCCTGTGAAGAACAATCCCTTCATCTGCTAAATCTCCCTATCGATTTCTGTCATATATTTTTGCTGTATCGTGGGGCTGGATTATCCATGATTTGCGACTTAGGTCAAACTTATTTCAAAAAAAGGAGGGATTTTCAGTATGCGAGACCTCGAAGGAAAAACAGCGATAGTAACGGGCGGCGGACTTGGAATTGGCTCCGCTGGGGCAAAGGAACTGGCTTCGCAAGGCGCGGCTGTGACAATAATGGACATAGATGAATCAGCAGCTGAGTCTACATCCTTGGAAATACGCTCAGCTGGTGGGAAGACTATTGTTGTAATTGGAGATGCCTCTTCCTCATCAGACTGTGATCGATGCGTATCTGACGCGGTTTCAGCCTTTGGCGGGCTCGATATATTGTTCAACAATGTAGGTATACAACCAGTCGCTTCATACGCCAATGTGGAGAACACAACGGAAGAGATGTGGGACCGAATTCTTTCGGTCAACTTAAAAAGCCGGTTTCTTATGGCCAAGTATTCCATACCGGAGATGCGGAAACGGGGAGGAGGGGTCATTATTAGCACAGCGAGTGTTCAGGGACAACAATCTGCGCATTTAGTCCCGGCCTACGCAGCAACGAAAGGCGGAGATCTTTCACTTACTCGGCAGTTAGCTCTAGATTATGCTGAAGAAAATATCCGCGTGTTATCGGTATGCCCAGGGGGAGTAGACACTCCCCTTTGGAGAGACTCTGTACTCAGTTCAGGCAAAAACGTGGAGGATGCAATTGTTGAATCAGGCATTACTCACCCAATTGGACGGCTGGGAGCACCAGAAGATATCGCGAAGGTTGTAGCCTTTCTAGCTAGTGATAAAGCCAGCTTTATGACCGGCACCTTCGTCAACGTAGACGGTGGGATCATGGCAAAGGGATCTTGGGCTTAGAATCCTTCCCAGAAGGAATCAAAGGGCGGAAGATAATCGCCGTACTCCTCACGGGCCTCAAGCATTTTGAGGCGCAGTCGCTGAACGTCGGGTAAATGCATTGGATCATCTGAAATATCGTTGGTTTCCATATGGTCAAAGTTCAGATTGAATAGCTGCGTGTGCCGTTGTCCTCGAATGTTGTATTCGATGAGTTTCTCACCGTTCACGTTCACGGCCCTCATCAGTTCCTTGTAGGCGTAATAGAAGTAATCACGAGGAGTTTCTGCGTCTCCAGAAAGAACAGGCACTAAGCTTTTACCCATCAACCCCATAGGCGGCGTGATACCCGTCAGGGCGCACAGTGTGGGATAAATATCTAAGGTATAGACATTAGCCTTATTCACCTGGCCCCTAGGCACACCAGGGCCTACCATCANCATGGGAATATGTATGCTATGTTCGTANAGATTCTGTTTNCCCATNAGGCCNTGCCTTCCAAGCGACAGGCCGTTATCCCCTGCAAACACGATAATGGTCTCATCAAGTTTCCCTGATTCTCGTAGGGCGTGAATAACCTTACCGATCTGATCATCCACATGGCTGATCATTGCATAATATTCGGCCAAATGTTGGCGAACCTCAATTTCTTTTCTTGGTATAGCAGCCAACAATTCATCACGTATGGTTAGCTGACCGTTGTCGAACGGATGCATTTCCATAAAGTTATCGCCAATTTCGAGTTCAGCAGGCTCATACATGTCCAGGAACTCTTGGGGCATAATACGAGGATCATGCGGCGCCATAAAGGCAATATAGGCAAAGAAAGGATCGTCACTTTCGTAATCTAATAAGAATCTAGCAGCCTGTTCTGCGAATAGCTCACTAGAGTGTTGGCCCACATGCATGTGATCTGCAACTTTCTCCTCTACAGGCGGGGGTTGCCTGTACATCGTCACTCTATCAGCGTATGTTCCATTTGGCTGAAAGTCATGTATGGGCGTCATGTTTCGAATGATCCTGCCAGGGTATTCTCCCGACGGATCAAACTTATGGACGGGTACCATCCAATGNTCATAACCTCCTCCAAAATATATNTCAGACCCGTCGTCAAAATTCCTTGNATAGGAAAGAGTCCCGTTATGCCACTTACCTGCCCCCCAACACTTATAACCATGAGATTTTAATGTCTCTCCAAGCATGATGTGATCGTCAGGGATGGTTTCGCCTGCGTCCATGAGATGAAAAAGGTTCTTGCCAGTCATGAGCACCGCGCGACTCGGCATACACACGGCCACGTCGGTGCCACCCAAGATGTAAGCGTTACTGAAAGCTGTTCCATTTTCAACGAGCCAGTCCATATTTGGAGTTTGGATTAACTCATTGCCCAACGCTCCAATAGTGTCGAACCGTTGGTCATCAGTAAAGAAAAAGAGGATATTAGGCCTATCCATAACTAATTGCGGACCTCATTTCCCTTTGTATACAGGGGAACGCTTCTCCAAGAAAGCACGCACTGCTTCCTGTTGATCTTCTGTATTGTAAAGGGGATCCCCCGCGTCATCTTCATTTGCTATTACGTCGTGCCAATCCAACATGATGGCTCGCATAAGTTGCTTTGTGTTCTTCACGGCAAGAGGAGGGTTCGACGATATCTCTTCAGCGAGANAAAGTGCTTCTTTCATGAGGTCTTGAGCAGCCACAACAGAACTGACCAATCCGTGGGCATGAGCCCATTGTGCGTCATAAATTCTTCCAGTTAATGACATCTCAGCAGCCACTGCATGACCAGCAATTGCTGTGATAGTAGCTGAGGCCGCTGTATCAGGCACTAGCCCTCGCCTGATGAAAATGGCGGAAAATCGCGCCATCTCAGATGCGATCCTTATGTCACTGGCCAGAGCTATTGATAGTCCCGCACCAACGGCAGCACCATTAACAGCGGCGATTACAGGCTGAGGTATAGCGCGAATGACTGGTGCGAGCTCCTGGATTCTCTCACCGGATTCGCCCCTAGTAACGGAGTTCCTCCTATTCTCAGATCCCCTTGATGCCATTCTAGACAGGTCCGCACCAGAACAGAAGCCTTTTCCTTCACCTGTAAGTATCACCACCCTAACCCTTGGGAACAGGTCTGAAACCTCATGAAGAACTTGGTGGAATTCGAGTGTCAGCTCCTTATTAAGAGCATTCATCATATCGGGCCTTCTGAGAGTGATAACGGCAGAGTGATCTTTGATTTCTAAACTCAGATTTTCATACTCATTCATTCATGCTTCTCCTGATAAAGGAATTTCAGAGACTGCCTAACATTTGAGATACGTAATTATGCTCTACTTACAGCCTTCAGGATGGCCCTATTGAGATAGGACTTTGACAGCTGAATCTTGTACCCGTTAGCGGACATAGGCTCAGCTTCCTTCAAAAGTGAGCTGGTAATAATCTTCGGTTCAATTGATTTGATCGGAATGCCTATTAGGGCCGTTTCCACCGATACAAGATGCCAGGGCACGGGTGCCACACCGCCAAGTGAAACACCTGCCCCGAATATTACCCCATCACTTACTTTTAACAGGACAGCCGCGCTAGTTAAGGCGAAATCCATAGATTGGCGTTCCTTTGCCTTGAGATAGGAACTCGGATGGTTAAGTGCACTGGGAGGTATATTTACGGAAGTTAGCAACTCGCCTGAACGCAAAATGTTTTCTCTGGTGACATCTACATCCGGACCAGCGAAAAAATCAGCTATNGGCACAGTCCTTTCCGACCCTGCTCCAAAAATCTTTGCNGATGCGCCCAGCGCGACCAATGCTGTAGCAGTATCAGAAGGATGCACGATGTAGCATCCTGCCCCCCCAATGACAGCATGGTACCTATCAAGACCTCCAACAGCAAAACATTTATCTCCGCCTTTCTTCGCGCAGTCAAATCGTGAGCTTCGATAATACCAACAGCGTGGCCGTTGACAAAGATTACCGCCCAGCGTTCCAACATTACGGATTTGAGGAGTCGCTACTGACTCGGCTGATTCAGCAAGCGCCAAACAGCGCGACCTGATTTCAGGATGAGCAACTATATCCGCTAGNGTAACCATGGCCCCAATAGTCAGTCCATCCCCGTCCCAGATGATTCGGCGAAGGTTAGGAATGTCGGAAAGACTTATAAGAATCGAAGGTTCTGCTANGCCCTCTTTNATCTCGCCAAGCAAGTCAGTACTACCAGAGATGACTTNTGAACCCGGCTCAGAAAGGAGTATTCTAGAAGCATCCTCAAGGGTCTTCGGTTTAAAATACTCAAAGGACTTCAAGGGGAATTATCCTTCGTTTCCAATGCAGACAATACTTTGGCAGGCGTAATTGGTAAGTCTGTTATCCGAACTCCCACTGCGTCGTATATAGCATTAGCAAGAGTAGGGGCAGGGGCTATGCAGGGAGGTTCGCCTAGCGATTTTGCGCCGAACGGGCCAACAGGGTCGACTATAGGAGCGAAAATGACCTCGATTTCTGGGTAATCGAGAATCGTAGGACTCTTATGTTCTAGAAAGCTAGGATTAAGAGTTATACCTGTTTTCGGATCAGTCTCCATATCCTCAAGGAATGTAAATCCCAGCATCTGGGATACACCTCCGCGCACCTGATTCGCCGCCATCCGAGGATTTATGATTCGACCGGAGTCATGTGCAGCAACGTACTTTATTATCCTCACACCGCCGGTCTGAGTATCGACTTCTACTTCAGCGAAATGTGCTCCGAATGAGTTAACCACATATTTGGTGCTCCCAGGATTTATAGTAGCCTTGCCCGTGAGTAACCCAACTTTGGATATAAGTTCAGCAATGGTCAATGAATCGCTCGATTCCGAAACGACGGAATCGCCCTGCATTGAACATTTAGAAACCTCTATGCCCCAGCAACCCGCCGCGTTGGAAACTATCTTGTTGCTTAGATCCTCCGCGGCTTTTTTAACGGCCAAGCCACTAGAGAACGTGACAGAAGAACCAGCAGTTATTGATGCGTCTGGAGTCGTTCCTGTATCTCCCATGTNTAAGGCCANATCTTCAGGCCTTATACNGAGTACTTCTGCCGCCATCTGGCTAAGTACGGTCATGCTACCTTCTCCGACGTCCATTACACCTGTCTTAAGCGTGTATANTCCCTGACTATCGACCGTGATAGTCGCTCTCGATTGTCCTCCGGGTCCGCCCCTATATATAAACATCGACATACCAGTACCACGGCGAACATTGCCTTGAATCCCTGCATCCCCACGATTCTCACTCCACCTAATAGCCTTGGAACCTAACCGTAAACACTGTTCAAGTCCGTTGGATGAAAAAGGTATTCCTCCTTCAACCGGTTGCGTATCAATTATCTCTCCCTGCGGAGTTAATCTCTCTCCTGGTTGACCTTCAAGTCGTACATGGTTCATTAAGCGGAATTTAAGTGAATTCATACCAAGCTTCTCTGCCGCTAGCTCAGCGACAGATTCCAAAGCAAAGTGTCCTTGAGGAGCACCGAGAGCTCGATATGATCCGGCCGTTGGAGTATTCGTAAATACAAGATAACCGTCATACCTAACGTTCGGGCATCTGTAAAGATAGAGGGCTCCTTGGCCTGCTCTTCTGGCGACCCCTGGACCTGAAGAAAGATATGCCCCAGTATCCATAACAGTAGTGGAATGAATTGCAGTTATGGTCCCATCATTTTTAAGTCCCATCTTCACTCTGGTTTTTGTGGAATGTCTCCTTCTGCCGGCAAGAAATTCTTCTTCCCGCGAAAGTTCGATACTTACAGGCCTACCACTCTTAATAGAAAGAATCGCAGCTATGACAGCTGTTCGTGTTTCGTCTTTGCCACCATACCCCGCCCCCATATGGGGCCCTATAATCCTCACTCTTGACGAGTCCAAGCCTAGGGCATTGGAAATATTCTTCCGGTCAGCATGAATACCCCTGCTAGACTTCCATATTGTTAAATGGTTTCCGTCCCATGAGGCTTGAGCGGCCCGCGGCTCCAAGGGGGCTGGGCTGTGGGCTGGCGTACTAAACGATTCCTCAACTATGAAGTCGGCCTGAGCAAATCCTTCCTCCACATTGCCGCGTTGCTCGACTATTGGTCCCCCATTTACAAGATTACCTCCCTCGTGTATTGGCTCAGCCCCTTCAGCCAAGGCCTGATCTGTATCCACCGAGAAGGGTAGAATCTCGTAATCAACCTTGATTAATCGAATTGCATCTTCAGCTGCAAAAATGTCCTCCGCAGCAACAGCAGCGACTTCATCCCCTACAAATCGAACCTTACTATCTAATATCGGTAAATCGGGAGCTACTCGACCAGAGGGAATGTCAAAGGGGGTTACGATAGACCTGACGCTTGGAAATGACCCTGCCCTGGTTACGTCTATACTTTTGATCTTGGCATGAGCATGAGGACTTCTTAAGATTCGTGCNTGCAAGGTGTCCGGGAGGTCCAAGTCGGCTGCATAGTTTGCCCTGCCAGTCACCTTGTCGAAAAGATCCCTTCGCTGTATGGAGTTACCTACTGATACCAAGGGCTCAGCCATTGGGATTCTTACCTACCNCGGCTTTAACAGAATCAATAATCGCCCCATATGCATTGCATCTGCACAGATTTCCCCCAAGCCCTGCCCTGATTTCTTCTTCTGTTGGGTATGGATTTGATTCCAACAAAGCAACCGCACTCATCACGAAACCCGGAGTACAGAATCCACACTGCCCACCGTCGTTCTCCAGNAATGCCTGCTGCACGCGATGAATGTNNNNGCCATCTGAGAGCCCTTCTATCGTTCTTACGTCGGACCCGCTAAGGGAGATAGCCAAGATTTGGCAGGCGTTAACTGATCTTCCTTTTAAGATCACGGTGCACGCTCCACATTCACCTAGGTCACAACCCCGCTTTGTTCCCTTGAGACCTATTGCCTCCCTCAGAACGTTTAGTAAGGTCCAACGATTATCTACAGTAAGAGAATAAGTCTCACCATTTATCGACAATGAGATAAAACTTGACAAATTCGACACTGGGCTATCCTTCTGAAATCAGCCAACCGGAAGTGTAAGTATCCACATGGGTTCGTTTCCCACCTCATATCGATCAATGAGATCAAGAGAACCGTCCCCATTTATTTTAAATGCAGAAACATGACCAGATTCCAATCCAGCTGAATAAAGAAATTTACCGGTTGAGTCAATGTCTAAAACCCTAGGAATGGCCTCGGTGGGAGTTCTACCAATTTGAGTGAGGCCCCCACTATCCGGGTCCACAGAAAACCCGGCGAGAGAATTGTGCCCTCGATTTGGGGCGAAGAGATACCTNCCATCAGGGGTTATCCGAAGTTGTGCACAGCTGTTCACTCCCCCGTAATGCATGGGCAACGTTGACTCCGTTTGCAACTCTTTTATCAAACCACTTGTACTATCAAACGAGTAAGCGGTNACACTGCAATCTTGTTCGTTCGAAAAATATNCATACTTTCCATTGGGGTGGAAGACATAATGGCGAGGTCCACGATTGTCAGGCTGGGAAATTTCTGCAGGTCTGTTGGGTAAGAGACTCCCGTTATCATCATCGAATCTAAATAACCGGATAGCGTTCATCCCATGTTCCCCTGCGATGTGGGGCAACATCACGTATTTATTAGACAGGTCAGTCTTAACGCAATGAGCTCCATTGCCTGTTGGAATCCAATCAGACCTGCCCTCAAAATTCCCCGCTTCTACTTCCTGAACACTAACGGCACCACCGTTGTAATACGCTCCGAGCAGAAACCGGGAGGTCCTATCCAGAGATAGATAACAAGGATCTCCTTGTAGTACNGGGCCATCGAATTGGTGCTCCAAGGTGCCGCTGGACGGATCAAANCGGTAAGATGAAACTCGAGGTATATCACGTCTCCCNACATATAGAAGGTTATTTTTCCTGTCGACTGCCAGCGGTGCCGGGCGACCTTCTACAGATGTTTCCGACAATAGAGAGAGCGTACCCATGGCGTCATCAATTTCCCAGCACGAAACNAGATCGTCTGCCGCTAGCGTCATGAAAACGATCTGTCTCATCTGGTTCCCCCATTCGTTCATGTCAATTGATGACTGGTAGTAAAATATCTTAACAGGCAGTCAGGTGAAATGTTCTCTCTCCTGATCGGGTTTCCCATAAATCATCACTGCACTGCAGGTTACCTGCTCAATGCTTCTCCGTGCCAATCAAGAGATATTTGCCCCTGGCTAAAGTATCAGAGCTCGCAGGCCGACAGTAGTAGTGCATAAGCCAGACTCGCCCTTATGTGAGCACTCGTATCTTCAAAAACCCACTGGCCTCATAACAAAGTGAGTCCCTATTACGCAAAAGGTCTTTATGTAAGTAATCGGTAATGTTTGTATACACATTGCCATTTATCNNGTTCCATAACTACNTTTATGGAACTAGAATTGTTCGGATGAGATCTATTATTCGTCAACAANGGAGTCGGTAAACAAAGTGGCAACTTGCCTATAGTCGGAATAATCAGCTTGCTANGGGTCCGATGGAGCAGAGAGAATGGATACAAGCAGGTCCTATTAATAGCATTCCCGCTTGTCCTAAGCACAGGTTCATGGTCAATTCAACAATTCGTGGATCGAATGTTCCTATCCTGGTATTCATCCGATGCCCTAGCCGCAGCTATGCCCGCGGGCATTCTAAGTTTCACATTAGTTTCCTTCTTTCTAGGGACTTCTGGCTATGCAAGTACTTTTGTTGCTCAATACTTCGGCGCTGGAAGACCGGAAAGGGTCGGGCCAGCGATGTGGCAGGGAATCTATTACTCGCTGGTGGGTGGGATTATAGTCTCGCTCACTTTTTTCCTTGCGGAACCCATTTTCGACATAATTGGTCACGATCCTTCTGTTAGACAACTCGAAGCTGAATACTGGAAATATTTGGCTATCGGAGGCTTTTTCCCTATTGGCCTTGCCGCCGTATCTTCCTTTTTCACCGGCAGGGGACGTACCTATCCTGTGATGTGGGCAAGCTTCGCCGCAACTTTCGTGAACATTGTGTTTAATTATCTGCTGATCTTTGGGAATTTCGGATTTCCAGAAATGGGTATTGCGGGAGCAGGGTTGTCTACAGTGATCTCGCAGTTATTTAATTTCTTACTGTTACTTTTCATGGCTTTCTCTAGAAGTAATAACGCCAAGTTCAAGACTGTTTCTGGTTGGCAATTTGATAGAAATCTGTTTGGCAGGCTAATTAAATATGGATTGCCAAACGGAGTTCAGTTTTTTCTGGACATCGCGGCATTTTCCGCTTTCATACTTATAGTTGGACGTCTTGGAGCTGCAGAACTCGCCGCTACAAATATTGCCATGAATGTAAGCATGCTCTCGTTCATGCCAATGATCGGTATGGGAATAACCGTTTCTATATTGGTAGGGCAGTCACTCGGTGGAAACAGACCAGATATGGCTGACAGAGCAACATTCGCTGCTGTTCAGATGGCATCTGTTTATATGGTGACAATCGCCACATTGTATCTAGTCGTGCCCGCTATGTTTATATACCCGTTCGCAGCGAACGCAGATCCTGTCGAATTTTCAGAAATTCGCGGNCATGCGATGACAGCAATAAAATTCGTAGCAATATGGTCTATTTTCGACTCTGTCGGAATCATGGTCTCNTCTGCTTTAAAAGGAGCAGGGGATACCAAGTTCATTATGTACGCTATCGTGGGACTAGCTTTGACTTTACTTGTTTTACCCACATACCTCGCAGTGGAGGTGTTCGGGCTGGGTTTGAAAGCAGCATGGAGTGCCGGNATTGCCTATATTATAGGACTTGGCATAACTTTTCTTTTGCGGTACCGCACGGGTCGGTGGAGGTCAATGAGGGTGATTGAACAAACGCCTAAAGAACCTGCCCCTTCANAAATTTAACCAGGTCAAAGGTTAAATCGACGGGCGATAGTAGAATTATTTGCACTTAANATGCTAGAAGGCGGCGCGAAAACAGTCCTTTACTTTGGAGATAAGAGTTATGACGGTTAACCAGCCCAACATAATATTAATCATGTCCGACGATCTAGGGTACGAGGTTATAGGTGCAAACGGTGGTACATCCTACGAGACTCCCTACTTGGACGAGATGGCNCAAGGGNGAATACGCTTTGAAAACGCACANGTGATGCNNCTNTGTACTCCAACGAGNGTCTCACTTATGACGGGAAANTACAACTTTCGGAACTACATCGGATTCGGTCTAATCAATCCCGAAGAGGTCACTTTCGGGCATCTTCTTTCAGACGCCGGATACAACACTTGTATTTCCGGTAAATGGCAGCTTTTCTCTTATAATCCCCCTGATGAAAGGCCCGAGATGCGTTCGAAAGGGCAACGTATAGAAGATGCCGGATTTGAAGAATTCTGTGTTTGGCACTCACACCATACAGAGCAGAAAGGATCCCGGTACAAGAATCCTGTTATCTATGAGAACGGAAATTTCAGAGATGATACTGACGGCAAATATGGAGAAGACATCTTCTGCGATTACATTATCGATTACATAGAAAGAAAAAAGGACGATGACAATCCATTCTTTGTATANTGGCCGATGGCGGCCACCCATAAACCTCACGAACCCACACCGGACAGCCCGGAATGGGAAGACTTCGATCCGCCGTCTAATAATTCCCTTGGCGGGAAGACATGGGCGGAACTAGAGGATGGATCGTGGAAGGACGACCCAAGATTCTACAGGGACATGGTGGAATATCACGATAAGGTTATTGGCAGACTTATGGACTACCTAAAGGATCAGGGGCTACGTGAAAATACATTAGTTATATATCTTGGTGATAATGGCAGTCCGGCTGATGTCTGCTCCATGATGCACCAACACAACGAAATTTGTGGAGGAAAAGGCAAGACAAACGATCGAGGCACCCATGTTCCTCTAATTTGCAACATGCCGGGCACTATACCTTCAGGCAAAGTTGAGACAGATTTGGTAGAGTGCACGGACTTTCTACCGACTATTTTCGAGGCAGCAGGTTTAGATTTTCCAGAGGGTTACATCATAGACGGTAAATCCTTTTACCCGCAGCTCACCGGGGAAGAAGGAGACCCCAGGGACTGGATCTTCTTTCATTTCGATCCAATGAGTGCCCGGCATGAGCCGGGGCACATCCGATTTGTTCGCAATCATGAATGGAAACTGTACGAAACAGGGCAATTGTATGATCTGAGAGCCGACCTAGATGAAGATGTGCCTATATATGAAGTTGAGGACACTGCTGAACAATCCGCAGCCCGAGACAAACTAAAACCCGTGTTCAATCAGATGATCTAACTTACCTAGAAAGAACCAACCTTTAGTTTACGCTTTCGTCATCACGTTTTAGGTCAATAGAAGCTGAGTTAATACAGTAACGTAACCCTGTCGGATGTGGCCCATCGGGGAATACATGTCCAAGATGAGCTCCACACGACTGGCATGTAACCTCCGTGCGTATCATCCCAAAGGATTGATCAGTATCCTCTTCAATTTGTTCTTCCACCATGGGTGCGTAGAAACTCGGCCATCCACACATGGAATCAAATTTCGTATCTGAAGAGAAGAGATCCTCACCACAACAGATACATTTGTAAACACCGTTATCAGTTGTGTTCCAGTATTCCCCTGTGAACGCCTGTTCGGTCGCCTTATTACGGGTAACTTCGAATTGAAGAGGTGTCAGCTTGTCTTTGTATTGCTCGTCATCTCTCGGGTCAATTCCACTGTCATTCTGCTCTGCCATGGTCCGTCTCCATAAACCGATTCTTGAATCCTTCAAATAGTATATCGTGCTGTGGATCACAATAAATACATCGCTCACGTAGATGCTGGTCTTTTGCAAAAGACCTTTCAGAACTAAGCTCAATTCACTGATTATGGGGAGATCCCCTCATACTTAGCTTAATATCCGCGAGAGCTGGGTGTAGAATTCCGCTCACATTCATCAAGATTCAAGACTTAGCCCAGACGGGTAAGGATTTACATGTCATGTCGATAGAATTCGGGGTATTTGATCACATCGAGCCGGTTGACGGAATGCCTTTGAACGAGGTTTACCGCTTGCGAATGAAGCAGTTGGAGGCTTTTGATAACAACGGTTTTTACGCATATCACCTGGCCGAACATCACACGCCAGCCGTTCACAGCCTAGCCCCATCTCAGAACGTATTTCTAGCTGCCGCATCTCAAAGAACCTCAANATTGAAACTCGCTCCCTGCGTATATGTCTTGCCCCTTCACCACCCCATCAGACTCATAGAAGAGATCAGTATGCTCGACCACCTGAGCAATGGGAGATTAGAGATCGGCGTAGGAAGGGGAGGAGTCATGGAGGCATTTTTTTGGGGACAGGAGGCCGACTCTNACACAAATTTCCACCGTTATCTCGAGACCTTAGACGTTATTCGNAAAGGCCTCAACACAGANCTTCTTACATATGACGGTCGATTTCACAGTTTCGAAAGCCTTCCTATGCGACTTGGACCTGTACAGCGACCATATCCGCCAATGTGGTACATGCGAAATGCCGAGACTGCAGCATTGGAGGGAATGAACACCGTCATTGTTGGTACCCTAGATAGCCTTAGGAAGGAAACTACGCGNTTTAAAAAAGTGTGGNGACANACTCANGGGGAAGGATCACTTACGATTCAAGGTCAGGAGCCGAAAGTAGGCCTAGTTGTTCATATGGTAGTGGCGGATACAGATGAAGAGGCTATCAAGGTTGCAACACCGGCGTGGGAAAAATATCGATGGAATCTTGCAGCACCAAGAAGAATCGAAGCCGAGAAGAGAGGCTTGACGCAATTCCAATCAAGCCGTGACGGCTCATTTGGATTCGTAGGAGACAGGCCTAAAAGCCTTCCCCAAAGAGAAACTCGAAAAGATATTGAAGCAGAAATAGAGCGTTTTGACCTACAATCAAACAGAGCTGATCCTACTCGGCTCGGAGGTGTTGCACTAGCTGGGTCGCCGGAGTCAGTGCAAAGATACATGGAAGAATACTTAGAAACAGGGGCAAACTATTTTATGTGTTCTTTTCAATGGGGAGATCTCGATCACGAGACCGCGATGCGTTCCATTGAGTTATTTTCGAATGAGATAATGCCGCGACACGCAAAGAACCCGAAGGAGGGCAGCGTTGCAGGTTGAAGTTATAGGAATGATCGGCGCAAAGCGAGAGGGTACAGGCAAGAAAGGGGCCGAAGTTCATGTCATCGGTGGAGGAATCGACGGTGACTACATATCTGACTTTGCAAGAGTCCACGAAAATAGCGGATTTGACAAGGTTCTAGTAGGCTACACCTCGTCTTCAGCAGACGGATTCATAGTTGCAATGCATGCGGCAGCAAACACAAGTCAGCTTGGATACCTCATAGCGCACCGTCCCGGCTTTGTTAGTCCCACGGTACTCGCAAGAAAGGCCGCAACACTCGATCATCTAACTGGGGGGCGTATAGCCCTCCATATCATCAGCGGTGGTGGAGAAGTAGAACAACGCCGTGATGGTGACTACGAGAACCACGACAGAAGATATGCAAGATCGGGAGAATTTATGTCCCTATTGCGCAGACTTTGGACCTCAGACCAGCCGATAGATCACAAAGGTGAGTTTTATCGGTTTGAACAAGCGAAAAGCGATTTCAGTTGTTTACAAGAGCCCCATGTACCACTCTATTTTGGCGGTGCCTCTGAAGCCGCGTTAGAGATAGGGGCCAAGGAATGCGATGTGTACGCATTATGGGGAGAGCCACTTGCTGAAGTGAAAACCAAAATATCTGATTTCCGAAAAAGGGTGAAATCCACAGGTCGCGACCCTAGAACAATCAGGTTCTCTGTCTCTACCCGCCCTATTGTCGCAGATACTGAATCCGAGGCCTGGGATTTGGCTCATTCAACCCTTGAGGCTGTTTTAGATTCA
Organism: Chloroflexota bacterium; assembly: GCA_002708065.1. Lineage (GTDB taxonomy): Bacteria > Chloroflexota > Dehalococcoidia > Lucifugimonadales > UBA826 > UBA11795. The sequence continues at coordinate 356 of PAOO01000004.1, read as the reverse complement.
GGTGAGAAATCTATGCACGGCATCGGCAAAGAGCGCCTGGAGTCGGTAGGCTCTCAACGGCTTGTAGATTTCTCAAAGAAAGGAGATGTCCTAGACGAACGCTTGTATATGCCTATTGCGGCAGCAACGGGAGGCGCAGGTAACACAACAGCATTGGTGGGTACAGCAGAACAGGTCGTCAGTTCACTAATGGGGTATTACAAGCTGGGGTGCAGCACGATTCTTATACGAGGATTCGATCCATATAACGACGCTGTATACTGGGGAAAAGAACTTATACCGATGCTTAAGGACGAAGTAGCGAAGTATGTAAAGGCAAATAAGGTCACAGTCCGTGCCTAGCAGGCAAGCGGTTG
>PAOO01000003.1 GCA_002708065.1 Chloroflexota bacterium | reverse complement strand
CAGAAAAGTAAGATTGCAACCGGTGCTTTAATCCAATAAATGCCACCTCATCATGGGTCGATTTCGGATTCCAGGAAGATACTTCCTGTTCACACGATCTTTTTGAAGATAGAGGGAGACTCGACCTAGTGATACCTAGATGGTCTCTCTGTAGCGCGATCCATCCGAAATCTGTTTCAAAAACCGCGTGTTTTATGGTCATATTGGATTAGTTTTCAATGCCCAGGAGTAGGTTCTTTTTACAGTTCTTTTGATTAGGGAATTGCGAATTCCAGTCCACGCTTTTTGACTGTCCGATGTCACGTAAGAATTTCCATAAATACGATATGAAAGAATTTTACCAAGTGTTGAAGCATGATTGACCGTCTCCGGGAAAACTTGTCCGATTGTATTCATAAATTGCAAGGAAGTTTCATCTTGTCGTTTACTGATCCCTGCTAAGACGGCGAGCCTAACACATTTACTCAGTAATTTCTCATCATTAGATAATCCGTGCAATCCTAAGTTCCACAGGAGCCAAAACATGAGAGCGACTAGTCCAATCGTTGCAGCAATATACCCCACATACTGACCATAACGTACGAAACCTCTGATGATATCTTCTTGAAATGAAAAACCATTCCCAGATCCAAATTGACCTACGTCTTCTAAGAAGTCATCTGGTGATTTCGGAGAATCTGTTCCTGTATAAAGGCCACCTAATGACCTGACGAAGTTAGAAGGATTCTTTTTGCGCATTTCTCGCGCAGGGCGATCCCACTCTGGAGTAGGTTCAAAGTCTATCCATCCGTAATCCGGGAAGTAAACCTGCACCCATCCATGGCTGTCTGAATCCAAAACGGTTGACTTGTCAGTTTGAGGGTCATAAATACCTCCTGAGTAGCCTGCAGCCAGCCGAGCGGGAATTCCCTGAGTCCTAAGCATAACTGCCATCGCGGAGGCAAAATAATCGCTATAACCTGTGCCACTAACAAACAAAAAATGTTCGACACCATCACTGCCCAGAGGAGGAGGGCCTATATCCTGAGAATAAGTAAACCCTGCGGTTCTTAAGTACCCTTCTACTGCCACTGATTTGTCAAATGGGTTATTGCTTCCCATAGTAACTTCATCTGTTAACAACTTTATCCGTTTAGGTAAATCATAGGGAAGTTGAAGATAATGATCCCTAATGAATCCGCTGTAGTCGACGGGGGATTCTCTCAGATCCTCATCTGTAGCGACAGATACGCTTGAAGCTATGTTCACAGATTTGTNTGCNGGTATCTCTCNGTCAAAATTCCACTCTACTATGTCAGGTGTTTCCGACGCTATTCGCTCAAATAACACGCTGGTGGGTTTGACCCCTGACCTACGGATACTGACGACTCTGATGTCGTCCGGGAATTTCGCAGATAGGTATTTTTCCAGGCCGTATGCATCAGGATTTCCTAAGAAGTCCCTGAGACCACCTGCAACATTGCGAATGTCTGCTGGGAGATAAATGTCACNATCACNATTTTCAAGAGAGATTTCNAATNTTAATGGTTCAAGTATNCCTANAACCGCGTCTTCGCTNGCCCACTCAAAAATCCCTCCTGCAACGAACCGTTCTGAAGGGAAGTTCATCTGGATCACCTGTTGAATGGACTTTACAGATTTAACGGGTGTTGTCATCGCAAAGATGGAATCGCTGGAAATCTTGTAGTCGCGAGTTTTGCCTCCGATCCAACCCTGTGAGGTGTAGACGCTGTAGGTTCTGGCGGTCCAGTAACTCGGATAATCAGACTCTGTCCACAGAACCGATTCTCCGCGAAACGATATGGATCCGATAAAGGGCAGAAACCGTCCAAAAAACCGGCCATGGTCTTCCTTTCTTGAAGGGACATTGCCTAGAAGTCGTGTCATTTCATCTTCCACAAAGGCGATTGGTGTTCTTGTGGTTTTCCATACACTTGCAACTGGGCCAGAGACGTAGATGTATAAGGGTAAGATCGCCGCTATGAGCAATACTGCGGCACTGAACCAAAAGGCGCTGTGTAGGGCTCCCCACCCGTCTGATCTACTAAACATTGTTCCTTCGTTTTTCCACCGAATCATTGCCTTTACAGTTGTCATCTGGGCAACGAGAAGAATGCAAAGGAAGACGAATATATAGAATCTGGAAGTGAAATACGCTGGTAGAAAACTGAGAGATGTGAGTATCGCAACCCCCGCCACTACGATAGGTAACCAAATATTACTATGCCTGTATGCCCACCACGTTCCGGTATAACTCATCAACCATGCAAGGAAAAGAATCAACGCACTGTAAGGGAGAAGGTCTGTGTTCATACCCTCACCAGATGCTATTTCATACCAGTGGTCGAGCCTTAGGCAAACTTCCCAAATTTTTTCGTTAAAAGAGACACCTTTGATAAGTGAGGTCACGCTTACCAGGCTCGCTAGCAGGCCTATCGTTACAGAAAGTGGGTGAATCAGGAGTGATGGGAGCCGTATTCTAGAAAATAGTTGGCCGGTTAAGCTTGCCAGAATGATGACCCAGTACAGTCCCGGGGTTTCGACCCAGTTTGCTGTATCGATCACGCTTGCTACACTGAAGAAGGCCAATATGAGGAGAATTAGAAGAATCCATCCCTGCTCTGGTGAAAAGTATGTGATTGCTTTTTGCCAGGTAGGTGTCGGCTTTTCCACCCTCATTGCAGGTGAGAGAAGTTCCGAAAGACTTTTCTCACCAGTCATGCGGCCTCATCCTCTTCATCCGCTGCAGTATTTTGAACGTGGCTACCGTGACTGGCTGTTAACTTTGAAGGGAATACACTTTCTAGATCGTCTCCCTTCTGAACTAAATGGGTTGGGATTCCTGACTGCAGAAGATCACGAATGGTCTCTGATGAGTCACTGTTTGCTCCGAATGTCTGTGAATCTAGAAGAATGACTGTCGTGTTAATGCGTTTGCTAGATATGGCTCCTATTGCTCTTGCCCAGTTTGAGGAACATGAGGGTGTTATGACAATTAGAGAATTTTGATAGGTCCAGAGAGCTTCTTCATTGGCGATTACATCAAATAAAGAGGTTTTCCCCTCAGATTTAGCTGTGGCCATAGTTTCCAGGATGTTTTCGAAATGGCCTTGTCCCCTTGAAGCGTTTATGAAGTGACGTTTGTCACCGTAAGCCACTAGCCCTGTCGGTATGTTGGCGTCACTGAATTTTTGAGCTAAGGAAGCAGCAATGGAAACAACCCATTCATCTGTTCCTTCATCCATATCTCCATGCTGTACGGATTCTTGAAGGTCAAGGAATATCCATATTTCGTTCGACATTCCCATGTCAAATTCTTTCGACATTAACTTGCCTTGCTTGGCTGTCGTGTTCCAGTGCACCCTGCTTATGCTGTCACCGAAGGCGTAGTCACGAACGGAAGCAGCGTGGGGAGTTAGAATCTGGGTTCTTTTGGTGACTGAACTATCCCCGGAGATGCTGTTTGCGGGCAAGTTGAACGATCGAAGATTAAGAATCTTGGGATATACGGTAATCTCCGAGGTCTCACCGAAGTAAATTTCTCTNTCAAACAATCCCAACGCATCAGTTGACCTTATCCGCAGGGGTCCCATTTTGTAGACCCCTCTCTTTCTTGCTGGAGAGTTAGTTCGCCATGATCTGAATCCCTTTGACGGAAGACTCACTGCCCTTCTACTCGAATAACCAGGGATCTCAGACAAATCTTCTATGGTGATGACCGGCTTAGGTATAAGGCCATTGTTTCGTGCGGTTATTCTTTCGTCGAGAAGATCTCCCACATGAACTTTCTTAGTGCGCCTGTCAACATGCACATCAATCGATTTGACACTGTGCATATTCCACAGGAAAGACAAAATAGTAGCAATACAAAGAATGTATGCGAGTCTGTAAAAGAGAGCAAACCCTGTCGCCATACCGGTAATTATTGTGACAACGAAGAGTAAAGCTATTAGATAAAACCTTGGAGTGAGGGAAAACCGTTCCCTAAGTAGCATAGCGGCCCTCCTAGCTCGTTCTCAGCCATCCCCTTGTTTCCGCCCCTGGTACAGGGGTCGAGGAGAGAATTGATTCAATTATTGAGACTGTACTGTGCCCGTTCATCCTTGCNGAGGCTGAAAGTATGAGACGGTGTCCTAGCACCGGAACCGCTAATTCCTTAACGTCGTCAGGGATTACAAATTGCCTGCCCCTGATTAGTGCCATTGCCTGGCTCGCTCTATAAAGACCAAGTGACCCCCTTGGAGAGCTTCCCAAGCTGATATTATCGTTCTCTCTGGTTGATCCGACTAAAGAAACTATGTACTGTTTCACGAGATCATGTACGAAAATATTTTTAACAGTTGATTGCAAAGAGGCTATTTTTTCTGGGGATGTTACAGAGTACAGATCNTCGATAGGGTGAGACTCTGACTGGGAGTCTAATATCTCCGTTTCCTGGGTCGGNTTTGGATAACCGAGGCTAATCTTTAACAAGAATCTGTCTAGCTGTGCTTCGGGTAGCGGGAATGTGCCTTCATATTCAATTGGGTTTTGAGTAGCCATAACCATAAAGGGTGATGGTAATGCCCGTGTAANGCCTTCTACGGTGACTTGGTTTTCTTCCATGGCTTCTAGCATTGCAGACTGGGTCTTTGGCGTGGCCCGGTTTATTTCGTCGGCTAGCACTATTTGGGAAACTATAGGGCCTTCCCTGAACTCAAAGTCGCCAGTTTTCTGGTTATATATAGATACTCCGCTTACATCTGTAGGTAGGAGGTCCGGGGTGAATTGAATACGGTTAAACGAGCATGCAATGGATGCCGCTATACTTCGTGCTAGGACGGTCTTGCCTACTCCCGGCACGTCTTCAATGAGAATGTGTCCTCCGCTTAAAAGACCGATCANAGCAAGTTCAACAGCTTCTGGTTTACCGACTATAACCTTGCAAACGTTGTTTATTATGACACCTATATCATCCGTTGCTANGATAAGTTCCTTGTCTATCAACTCAGTCAAGTGANTAGTCCCNCCCTCAGTTTTTGATGAGATTTACGGACCATGGAAAACATAACTCTGANANTNATAAATNATATCTATTCATGGTAAATATAATTAGCTTCGCTCCGTATCATGGTCAGTAATTCCACACANNAATTGNATCGAAAATAGATAGCCTTATGATCTTANTGATATTTCTATTCACGCGAATTCTGGTGGGCGATGAGGGACTCGAACCCCCGACCCCTTGCGTGTAAAGCAAGTGCTCTAACCAGCTGAGCTAACCGCCCGAAAAAGAAAGNGCGCTTGGCGGGACTCGAACCCACGGCCTCAGCCTCCGCAGGGCTGCGCTCTATCCAACTGAGCTACAAGCGCATGTCACATAATAAACNAGGNAGGTTTGGGTTAATGCAGAACTTTAAAAAAAGGNTTTTACTTAGTCCATAGGAATNTTGAACGCCCTGACCTCTCACCNCTCAATATTAGTAGCAGGGTTCNACCTAGTCAATTAAACTTTATTGCCAACGGATCNANCNCTTTNCGTTTTNACGCAAGGGCTGAATTTGACTATAGGTATTNNTCGACTTGTCCTCTCTTGATACTTTNTGTAGGGTGGGTAGTACNTAGTAACTTTTGCCCAGGCAGATAATCGCTCATCTCCTTCGAGGACTTTTACCGAAACCGGNACTGAGCCANTTTTTATTTTCAATACGGAATAATTGGAAGTTCTGANATTCTTAAACCATTCAGGATGTTGAGAATTTCCACCAAATGATGCGACGCACAAATATCCGTTTTCATCGTCATTTACATAAAGTAATGGTGTCACTCTCCTCTTGCCACTTTTTCTGCCCATTGTCTCTAAAAGCAACATATCCAGTCCCATGAAGGAATTCATGAGACGGCCGCCGCTAAATTTCATCACAGCGCAATGAAATTTGCTGAACCAAATTATGAGTTTAAACCGGGAGATAAACGTTTTGTTTTGGGCCATCATTAGTCGAATTTTGCAATTTCATTAACTGTTTCNTCATCTAACTTCTGGACAAGGCTACTNACGAGATCTATTGCATGTTCGACGTCGCGGTAATCGATCAAAGAGTTATGGCTGTGTAGATACCTTGTCGGAACCGTAATGTTTATAACGGGAGTTCCTCCTGTTGATTTCTGCATTTCAGCTCCATCCTCTCCGTAACCACTCAGTACGTTATATTGCAGCGGTATATTGCTTTCGGCTGCCGTTTTTGAGACGAGATCCCGTAGCTTAAGGTTGGGAAGCATGGATGAATCGTGAAGGAATACNGCTGGACCTGCTCCTAGTTTTTCTTGCGCCTCATATTCGGATATACCTGGATAATCCCCTGCTACACCAGACTCCAGGTTTATACCNAGGTCTGGTTTGACCAAATTACTACTTGTGTGNGCGCCTCTGAGTCCAACCTCCTCTTGAACCGTGGAAACTGCNAATAATTCACAAGGTAGGTCTGTTTCTTTCAAACTTTCCATCACCCCTGCCATAACCGCCAAACCTGCTCTGTCGTCCCAAGCTTTTCCAAGAAGCAGATGCCCGTCGTTTAGTCGTTCAAAAGTGCTGGTCGGCGCTATTGGATCACCCGGTTTCACACCAAGTCTCTGTTCAGCATCTTCCTTATCTGAGGCACCGATATCCAGGAATATAGATTCTTTTTTAAACACTTTGGCACGCTCATCTCCTGACATGACATGAGGAGTTTTTATACCGGTTATTCCATTTACGGGCCCATCCGTGGTCAGTATCTGCCAGCGTTGGCCAATCAAAGCTTGATCGAGCCATCCCCCAAGCGTCTGAAACTTAACAAAACCTTCTGAGGTAACGTAGCGAACCATGAGGCCTACTTCGTCCATATGAGCGGACATCATTATTTTCGGCGATGTTGACATACCGGTACGACGGCATATCAAGGACCCTATTCCGTCCGTTTCGATTCTGTCTGANAAAGGCTCAAGATTCCTTCGCATAATGCTTCGAACCGGCCCTTCGAACCCGGTAGGGCCGGGCGCCTCNGAAAGGTCTTTNAGCAGATTCAACAAGTCTTTCATATTGTAAACTCCNAATGAGAAAATCATGTTTGTTTCAATTATTAGCTAGCCTATACTACAAACCAATTCTCAGGTACATGAAATATTAATGAGAGTTTTTGACTGATTTGTAGGGGCTGGTTAATCTAACGGGCGACATCTTTAGTGTAACTTTGGAGTCATAGTAAAGAATGGTTGATACACCGCANGTAAGTAAAGAAGTTNTAGAACTTGAGCTCTTATCTGCTGCTGAGCGGGCAGCGAAAAANCTTCGACTNCACGCNTCTCAAATCAACGANTCACGTGAGTTGACGGATGCTGTTACAAACCCTCTGGCTGACTCCGGGTTGTTTAGGTTACTTGTTCCAAGATCAGTTGGTGGATATGAGATTGACTATCTCTTGATGCTGAAAATAGTCGGAATAATAGCGAGGGCCGATGGAAGCGCTGGGTGGTGCCTGAATCAGAATAACGTTCTTTCTACGTTATCTGCATTCATGCCTAAAGATCTTGCCCATGAGATTTGGCTAGATAGGAGGGCGGTACTTTCGAATGGCCCCCCTGTCGGATCATANGCAGTACCTGTCAGTGAAGGTTATATTTTGAATGGCCGCTGGAACTTCAGTAGTGGATCGCAACATGCTACTTGGGTTGTTGCATTAACACCGGTCAAAGGAAGAAAAGGAATTGACGGCAAAGCTGAAGAGATGAGAAATATGATTCTTCCTAAAGAACAGGTGGAAATGCTCGACGTATGGCAGGTCAATGGACTCAGGGGAACGGGCAGTTTTAGTTTCACTGCTAAGGATTTGTTCGTTCCTGAGAGGCGGACCTTTGTGGAAGGATGTCCCTCCTTGGAAGACGGTGCTTTATATTTAATGCCGAAGAGCTTGCTATTCTGTTCAGGATTCGCAACGACAGCGTTAGGCGTAGCTAGGTCTGGGCTTGACTCCGTAATTGAGCTCTCAATGGCTAAGACTCCTCAAGAGCAAGAGTTACTCAGAAAGCAGCCATTTACGCAAAGGGAAATTGGTCAGGCGGAAGCAATCTGGAGATCAGCGAATGCGTACCTATCAGATAGCGCTGAAGCGGTATGGGAATCTGTCGTCAAGGAAAGGGAGATATCTATAGAAAATAGAATCAACTTACGGCTTTCAAGTACTCATGCCATTAGGGAATCTGTGAAAGTAGCCGACATTGCATATTCTATATGTGGGTCTAGTGCCATCTTTGAACAGACTCCTATTCAAAGGAAATTTCAAGATGCGCGCGTGATTTCCCAGCAAATACAGGGAAGGATGTCTCATTACGATACGGCAGGGAGGCATTTTTCGGGACTGGATCCAGATAGCAGATTGTACTGAGTATCTAGGCGTAGGGGATCTTAAATTGAGCATTATTCCGCCAAGAAAATCTATTACCGTCGTAGCTCCAACTCCAACGCCGTTTAATGAAGATGACAGTCCGTCATATGAACTTCTGGCGGAAAATGTTCAAAAATGGCTTGGAACTGGCCTCAGCGGATTCGTTGTAGGTTCATATGGAGGAGAAGAGTTTCACCTCTCGAGTGAAGAGAAAATTCAGACGATCCGAACGGTAGCTGAAGCTCATAAAGGTCAGAGATTTGTAATAGCGGGAATTGACACCCCTTCTCCTACCGTTGCCCTTGATCTAGCGGAAAAATACGCGAGTGTGGGGGCAGATATGGTTAGAGTCAGGATTCCCAATATACCTAAAGATGGACGTCAAGAAAACGGAATAGTGAGTTACTTTGATAAGTTAGTTAATAAAAGTCCGATCCCGGTAATTATTATTCATCAACCCAAGCAACCAATGTCGGTAGATGCTACTCCGGAGGAGGTTGGTCAGATCTCCTCCATGGACAACGTTTACGCATACATAATCTCATTGAATTATCGATGGGAAACTCAGATACCTTCATATTTGCACGAGTCTACTCAGCTCTGGACCTGCAATGGAAGCCTTCTTCTGCCGGGGGCTATGATTGGTGCAGAGGGAGCNTGCTTATTCTTTGCAAACTGGGCACCAGATCTTTGTAGAGAGGTTATTAAACTGACCCGAGAAGGTGATATCGAGGAGGCAAACGAAATTCAGAGGAGACTTATTTCTTCTGATTTCATTGGAATGGACAAAGGAGTAGCAGCTTTGAAGGCAGGGCTGAATTTACTTGGGTACAGGGCTACCGTGCCACGTAGACCCACCCGTGCCCTCACTAGGCTTGAGATCGCTGAACTCGAAAACGCCTTCAAAGAAGCTGGGATGCTTTAATTTCCTGTAGAGCTCCTACGATAGTTTAGGAATAACCTCTTCGCAAAAAAGTTTTAAGGATTTGCTTACCTTGTCTGCTGGAATAGTTTCTCCCGCGTTGAATTCAGCAGCGATTCCATCTAGACCTAGTACGTCGGTCATCCTATTTAGCTGACTGGCAACCGTTTCTGGATCTCCGACAGCTACTTTTTCACCCTGTATTTCATTCCAGTTGATCTCAGAAAGCCGTTGGCTTCTGTCGGACCTTTCTGAACTTGAGTCTGCGGTATCCTTTTTCACAGAAGTTCCGAGCTGACTGCCTAGCCTTCGAAATTGCTTCATAAAACTCTCTTCACAATTGGAGAGTGCTTCAACGGTAGTTTCAGCGACATGAACCGGGACTCGGAGGGACACACTGCCGTTTACGTGACCCGAATCTTTTAGTGCAGACCGGTATGTCTTTACCTGTTCTGACACATCGACTAAGGAAAGTCCTCGAACACCTACGAATATCGGCATTCCCATTCTACCCAGCACAGGGAATGTCTCGGCGGTGGTTGCAGCAATTCTCATAGGTGGATGGGGCTTCTGTAACGGTTTTGGTGTCAGGCAAACATCTTNATANCTGTGNAACTTGCCNNCATAGGTGAAACGTTCNTTAGTNAATGCCTCGANGATTATTTCCAGNGATTCNAAGAACCTTTCCCGGCTCTCACCATAAGATATGTTATATCCCTCATATGCCCCGGGAAGTCCGCTTCTACCGACACCGAATTCAAACCTTCCGCCGCTGATGTGGTCAAGTGTGGCAACTTCCTCTGCAATTCTTATTGGATTACCCAAGGGCAATACTTGAACTGCAGTTCCTATCTTGATCTTATCTGTTCTTCCAGCGATTGCAGCTGCGATGATTAGAGGGGCAGACAGTACCGATCGCGCCGGATTGAAATGACTTTCTGCTAACCAGATTGTGTCCAGTCCCAGTTTTTCAGCGTTTTCTACGTGCCCGAATGATTCTTCAAAGGCGCCGCTCTGAGGATGACCTTCTCTTGTGTGGAATTCCATGAATGAACCGAATTCCATTGTTCCTCCTCTATGTAAGACGAATTACTTGACCAGTCGAAAAATGTAATGNTTTGTAAGCAATTTAAGGAAAATAACCTTGTGTGGCNGGTTCAAGTCATAGCATCTACGGCACCCATCGGTCTTACTATGCCAAATGCGCTTGTATATCCGTGGATGTAAGTACTTTCTCCCACAGGGCCGATTTCTCCATTACAGAAGAATCCAGTTAGAGGTAGGTCTCCTACGCGCTCTATGAATAAATCCGTGTCATGATCAGGTTTCCCGTAAAGGTATGATCCCCTGCCAAGGCATGAAAATAATAAAGCTCCAGCGCCTTCTTCATTGCTCGGGTTATAGTCATAGGATTGGAGCATTTCTGTGAGGTTTTCAGATGAGGTTTGTGAATCTCTTAAATGAAACTGAACTATTTGCCCTTCCTGGAGCATTTCTCCAATTGAGATGACGCCTTTTTCTTGGTCAGCTCCCAATACGTTCCTTATTAAGAAATCTCCAATAGATGGGTCGTCCTCGAAGTGGTCCATGACAACGCCAAGAAACAGGGAATTTTGAAATAATTTCCTGTCTTTCTCAGATAGTTTGGAATATAGATCGCCCAGAATTTCAAATGGTTGCTGTCCGTCTAGCTCCTCTAATATGTTTCGATCGCATTTGGTTATTCTCATCAAATCCCCGACAGGTCGGCATCCTTGCGCAACAATTGTGTCGATTCTGACATTTCCATGTAGTGCGACGCCAACTATACCCTCTGAGATTTGTTCCTGATTAAGGAATAAAGCGTTTTCTCCCGGCTGACGGCCTCCACTTGCAATTCCACCAATCACGGTTGATCCAGGAAAAGCATAGTCAAGTCCTTTGACCAGATTCTGGCCCCGCATACTAAAAGGGTCGGCCAAAATTATAAAATCAGGTTTTCCGTTTGCCTTTACACCGATGAGTTCTTCCCATTTATGCGGTGAATCGTCGCCATCAGGAAGGTCTACGTCCTTCACATGAAAAGATTGTATGGCAACGTCTGGAAGGATCGCTGCCGAAAGGGAGAACCCAGGTCTATGTTCAATTTCTTTGGCATTTCCAATCACACCGTTTCCCGAGCATCCTATGAACACTGCGCCGGGGAATTCATCAGCTACCATATTCGGGAGTAAGGAGTATGAATCGGCAAAGTCTGATCCAACAAACGCTAGAACGAGATTAATCTGATCGTCCGCACCCCTGTTGATATTCAGGGTGCACTCCTCAAATGCTTCTCGAATATTCCTCTTTTCAGAGACGCTGGAATACCATTTCATTTAAAGATTCCCTCAATATCTTTACGAAAATAATCTGAAGGGCAAGTAAACCATATGTGTCAGTAAGAACGTATCCCAGCACCACTGTCAAGCATCGACCTCATAGCATCACGCACTGCTATTGTCGCATCTACTGAGATCATTACATCTTCGTTGCGGAACTTCCCTGCTGCATGAATTTTAGCTGTACCTTCATCGGTTACTTTTAGGCAATCTGGATGATCNGGCTGCCCGGGATGGCCCATCGACTGTGCTAAGTCGTTGGGCCCACCGGCAAACACNTTAATCCCGTCGACTTTCAAGATTTCATCAAGATTGTTGTAAGCCTTGATATCCTCGATCTGGGGCATCACCAGCAGGTCGTCATTTGTACGATCCATCATATCCTTTAAATCATCTACTAGGCCGAACCTCATGACACGTTTGCTTGTATAACTTCTGTGTCCTTTTGGAGCAAAATAGCAACAATCTACCACTGCTTCTGCTTCNGCTNTGGTGTTTACGAAAGGTACAGTTATAGCCTTGATTCCTCTGTCTATGTAGTTGAGAATATTGCTAGGTATCTGATCCGGCACCCGCATTGTCGGTGTTACGCCCCATCCATCACACAATCTGCAAAATCGGTCGATTGTTTCTGGTGTGACAGGTGCGTGTTGGCCGTCGTAATTTACGAAATCTAGNCCCATAGCGCCGGCCAGTTCGACCATTTCATCTGCGTAAAAGCTCAGGGAGATCCCTACTGCTTTTTCACCTTTGTCCATCTTTTCAATAATCTTGTTGGCCATATTCCTCACCTTCCCCACATTATGTGAATTTTAGATACATGTTGGATTGCNTGCTGCGGCATCATACCACCAGATCGTCAACTGGAAACTNCCNGGTGATAGCTATTATCGGGCTTAACGCCCAACCTAGTTAATATCTGCTTTGGGTAGGCTATGGAGATTTGGAAAAAGGCAGTAAGAATACATGTGAAGTTAACGGTAGCGTGACCGACAGTTGCTACGGAATATGAATTCCTGTCAGAGCTGATAACTATCTCAAAGTGAATGGGCTGCTGGCTTCAGGGTTTGTCACCGGGGGGGAAATTTTAGATTTGCAATCTGGGTTGGATGACCATTCGCAAACTCTTTGTTATGAATGGGCGTGTCATCCTATTAAATTTCTTGATTTATTGCGTGAAGAATGGTCAAGCCACCTTTCCTCCATGTCTTCGCGGTCGAGAACGGTTATATTCCATTTTGGTTTCAAGAGCTTCTTCCAGCTCCAAACCTAAAGCACCGCAAAGGTCTGCGATTCTAATCACTGCATCTGCAAGTTCAATGGTGAATCCTTCTGGTTTACCGTCGTTTTCTGTCCAAATTTTCTTTAACCCATCGTTGCCTTGTTCGCGGTACACTTCAAGCGCTTCACTGATTTCACTGTGTATGAGTGCGAGCAATTCCCCAATATTCCTATCGGGATTCTCCCACCAACCCTTTGATGTGGATGTCTTATGGGAATCAATGATCAGTTTTTGAATGGTCATACTCATTCGCTATCTGCTCCTGAAACTGTTAAATAAAAGGTGCCATCTCTTTGATGGTTCGCTCGTATCCTTCTGCACTCGGCTCATTGAAAACGAGTCTGATCTCGTCTACCCCATCGTCAAAATACCTCTCCATCTGTTTCCTGCACTCCTCGGGTGTCCCTATAAGTGTCGTAGCTGACACCATTTCATCAGTCACCAGGTTTGCCGCTCCAACCCTGTCCTTTTGCAAATATTTTTCTCTAATCAAGTCAGCTTCTTTCCCAAAACCAATCCTGTGCATATATTCGTGATAGAAAGTTCCCATGCCTCCTATATAAAACGCTATATGTGGTCTCTCCTGATCGAGAGCTTCTTTTGAGTTGTCTGTAACATATATGGAAACCTGTGGAGACACCTTAATGTCGCTTATTGATCTTCCTGCCTTTTCCGTGCCTTCCTTGATCTTTTCGTAGGACGNGGACATTCTTCCCGGAGAGTAATAGATTGGTAACCAGCCGTCAGCGAGTTCACCGGTCATCTTCAAACTTGCAGGAGTCAGCGACGCGACATAGATAGGTAGATTCTCCCGATAAGGTGTAAATCTGATTTTGAATCGCTTGGTTGNGAAAAACTCACCGTCATGGTCCAACCGNTCACTTCGCANAGCCTTGCGCATGAACCGNATNTATTCTCTCATTCTGGAAAGTGGCTTCTCGAACTTTTCTCCNTGGAAATCCTCTATNACCAGTTTCCCGCTTGANCCGAGACCCAAGAAAAATCTTCCTTCTGACATCACATCCATGTTTAGNGCGGTCATTGCAAGGTTCGCCGGGGTACGNGCATAGACGGGTACTATGCTTGTGCCGATCCTGATCTTGCTGGTTATAGCGGCTATCTGGGCGAGTGAGGTAAATGCGTCTTCTGACCAAGACTCACCCATAGTAATACAGTCATATCCAAGTTCCTCAGCCAGGAGTGCGAGGTCTCGTGTGACGCTCCATTCACTACCAGGGGGCCTAAGGCCCATTAGTCCTACTTTAACCATATCCAGTCTCCCAGCCTTATCATTTCTTAAATCGTCTATCCCAGTCTTGATGGAAGTTGTAGTTCTGCGCTTATACTGCGGAACCAATCGATCACTTCCGGATGGTATGGTATGCCATTTTCCAATCGGTCTTTTTCCTCTTCGTATTCAGGTAAACCCGCGTATGTAACCCTATCTTGCCCTGGGGCGGGTTTCGATTCGGCCAAAGTTTTCATGTACTGGTCTAGGTCGTCTTTAAATCCATCAATGTCTGTGAAGGCATCTATCTTGTAGGCAATGAAATGATGGGAGGCTCCTGCTCGCCTGTGAGGTCCCGCCGCTCCACCAGACAGCACTCCGGAAAGTATTTCAATCATAACTGCCAGGCTATAACCCTTATGTGACCCGACTTCCCGTGTTCCACCCAGGGGTAGGATCATATATTCATCCGGAATTTCTCTTTCCTCCATAATCGGAGTCCCGTCAGACTGCGCAATCCATCCCGGCATAGCGTCAACTCCAAGCCTTTTGGCTAACGTTATCTTGTTGCCAGCAACAGAGCTCATTGAGGCATCGAATATGAAAGGGGGTTCGTCCCGCGTAGGAGCAGCAATTGCTAACGGATTGAGTCCTACCAGGCGTTCTGCTCCGTGAGTGGGGACTACCGTTACGCCGCCAGTAGTCATGGCAATTCCGATCATGTCATGTTCCAAGGCCATCGCTGCGTGGTAGCCAGCAGCCCCGAAATGGCGCCCGTTAGTAACAGAAACGGATCCGATCCCGTATTTTTCTGCTCTCTTTATTGCCTCGTTCATTGCAGCGGGCCCTACCACAAGACCTAATCCCTGGTCACTGTCGATTGTGCAAACTGCCGCAGCTTCTCGAATTATTCTGGTAGAGGGATTCGGATTAATTGTGCCTTCCTGAAAGCCTGAGACATAGCTTCGTACCATGTTACTGACACCGTGTGACTCAACTCCTCTAATATCGGCGTAGATCAATACGTCGGCAGACAGTGCTGCATCATCTGGAGGCATTCGCAGTTTCGTAAATATGTCCACAAGAGTAGCTCGCATATCTTCCTGAGGGACCCGAATCGCTATATCTTCTGGTACGTGAAATCTTTCAAGCATTTTGCTCGTATCCTTTGTATTGGGCTAATTTGATAAATCAAATGTGTTGAAAAATAACTCAATCTTTTTAATCTCACGGCATCGTAGCATCAAGCGGGACGCCGGTGAAGATTGCTGAGATTGAGCTATCCGGCAGATTTTGTGACTGGTTACTTGACCAGTGGAATATGATGAACTCGGTTAATTGTCAGAAAACTTCAGAATGGAGGAGAGATATGCCATCAGTAGCAGGGTTGGGCCATGTAGGCATCTATACAAATGATTTGTTCAAAATGAGGGATTTTTATTCGAGAGTCATGGGTCTGGAAATAACAGATGAGGAGACTGAAGACAGGGGGATTGTATTTATGTCCTCAAAGCCTGATGAGGAGCATCACGAATTTGTTCTTATGAAGGGAAGAGATGTTCCCGAAGGCGCGAAGATGGTCCAACAAATTTCTTTCTATGTGGATACCTTGGGTGATCTTAAACAGTTTCATTCAGTATTCAAAGATGAAAGTGTTCGAATTGAAAGAACGGTTAGCCATGGAAACGCTTTCGGTATGTATGCTCTTGATCCGGAAGGGAATACGATCGAGGTCTATTACAGAACCGGATTTCCCGTACCACAGCCGTGTGCCGATCCGGTTAATCTTGAAGATTCAGAGGAATCTCTGCTGGATCAGGCTAGATCCCGCATTCCTGCCTAGAAAATATCACTGAGCCCAATGAACTGGCCGTCAAATCAGGCAGAGAGACGCCACGCTCTTTTGAACGCCGTGGAGTCGGTGCGTAAAATTGTACAAAAAAACGTGCCATTCGGNGAACGTAACGGTCATCTTCANAAAGACACNACTGATGCAATACANGAGGCAGGNTTACTGTCTCTGAAATTACCGACTGANNTGGGGGGCGCTGAGGCAGANCCGGTACTTCAGACTGAGGTTCTTGGAGCGCTTGCAGCGATTGATACCTCGGCTGCCTGGTGCACTATGGTAGGTGCAACCAATGTTGGCTCTGCCGGTGCCTTTCTTCCTGACAAAGGAATTGACANCGTATTTCCTGAAAACNNACATCCTTCAATCGTAGGCGTAGGAATGACTTTGGGTAAAGCGATACCGACTGAAGGAGGTTTTCTAATAGACGGAAGGTGGCCGTATGGCTCTGGCATTAAAGGCTCCGAATGGGTAACAGGAGGGGCAAAAGTTGAACTTGTGNCAGGAAATATCTCTGCACAATCGGGTATAAGGGCCCTTTTTAAGACTTCGGGAGTGAGAATCATAGAAAACTGGGATGTGGCTGGTCTAAAGGGCAGTGGAAGTAATGATTACGAAGTGTCTGCATCCTTTGTTCCCCANGAATTGACGTGGTCAGGAGATCACNCTCCAGAAAGGGGAGGAAGTTTGTACAACATACAACGTCCGGCATTCGTTGTTTTTGGTCATGCCGGAATTGCGATTGGCACCGCTCAGAGAGCTATCNGGGAAGCCAAAAAGTTTGCTGTTNCAANCTCTAGAGGGTTACCTGGAGAGTCTCATATAGCTTCACAGGCCTACTTTCAAAGGGAACTGGGCAATATGGAGCTCAGTCTTTGGTCTATGGAAGCCCTCACAAAAGATGTTTTTGGTAAATCATGGGAAGTTGCCAAGTCGGGAGGCGTATTGTCCGAAAAAGAGCAGTCTAGAATCAGAGCTGTCGGTTCTTTGGTAACCCGGGAATCTTTGCAAATAGTTACCTCTGCATTTCAAATTGCGGGGGGGGCTGCCCTTCATGTCAACAACCCTCTTCAACAGTGTTTCCGTGATATGTACGCGGCGGCCCAGCACTTTATGGTAAGCCCGATCCATATTGAAAGTTACGGAGCTGCTGCTATTAGTGAGGGAAAATAAAGAATTCGATGTNAATNTGTGTGGTCGAGGAAGTCTATTATCGAACTGGGATCCAGTAGAGGGTAGATTTGGAACTCTGCTGGAATTATTTCAGACCATTCGTTAAGAAGTCGGTGAAGAGATTCATTCGAATCTACGTCGAAAACCGCAACAGCCCCTCGCCCGGTTCTTGCATAAAAAGATCTGGCCAGTCCATTCTCTAACTTGTCATTGGCCCAGGGCCAGTATTTCTTACGCTGTTCCACCACCAGTGAAGGACGGGATAATTCTGGGGTACTAATAACAAGAAATAACATTGAAATAATNCTCTTTTAGTAAGGGTAACCATTGTTATTGTTGACGGTATTCACCAGAGCACAAAATCCTCTAGATTGTATTTTTCTCGTACGTATTCCTGGTGGAAGGCATAGGCTGCNGTGTGGGGTGGTCGATTGTCTCCAGGTAATTGGAAAGGATTTATTTTTTNCCCTGTTTTTTNCCCAGGANTGGGCCGGCCAAAGAAATTCACGGACTCTTTCAGGGGATGTTGTTCTTGAGGTATATAGTTTCTTCCTGTAACACCGGCTTTTGTTTCATTCTCAACGAAAGTGATGTCGTAGCAGTCAGTATTAAAGAAACTGCTATCTAGGAGATTGCAATCCCTAATCTGGGCCCAGCTTAGGTCGCAATTATCGAATATGGTATGTCTCAGGTCACAAGATATAAATTGAGAGAATCTGAGATCACAGTCTGTAAAATCGATCCCTTTCATGTTCACATCTTTAAACAGGGTAAAATGTAGGTCCTTTCCCTTTAAATCCAATCCTGATAGGTCCAACGTATTTCCTAAATCTGATTCTTTTTCATCCCCCGAAAATTCGGCTCCTTGAGGAACGAGTACACGTAGCGATTTCCCATCGGGATCGACGGTGTGAGAGTGGCCGTTTCTCACGCCTATGACCCATTCATCCAAGTAGTTGTCGATTTTCCCCATAACCATTTCGGCTGTGATTTTCATTTATTATTGCCCGATTTCAAGAACGCGTTTGAGCTAAGCCGCAAACGGTGGATGTTCCTATTCGTCCTAATCTGTCATAGAGGGCTATGGTACCTACTGAGACTCCATCGTATGCATCATGGTAGAAGGCTTCTGTTCCGATCCAGCTACCAACAGGGTTTCTCTGAAGGTATAGGGAAACATCGGCATTGATATAGTTCAATCCCTTAGTGCCTGAATTCGCAAAAGGATTGGCGACATCTGCCACCTGGGCCACGCAAACAAGAGGACTTGCCGGTTCACCCGATATAAAGTTGTGTGTTTCTCGAATCCAGGCAAGTTTTCGAATTGGAAGCTCCGGACTATGCGTCGAATTCGAATATTCACCTTCGGAATTTTGTCTATCTTCTACGGTTTGCCACATTGGGAGATGGCTTTCTGAATCAGATGAAGTATCGTTATGAGGTGGATGATCTTCGTTGGGAGGCTTCAAATCCCATGGTGGAGGTGACCAGATTGCCCCGGGAGGGTTTTCACTTCTTCGGAGCATGACTACCCTGCCACGTGCTATCTCGGTTATTCCCCTGCCAGGGAAATCTGTGCTGATGTGAACATCGATTACTTTTATTCTTCTACCAGATCTGATCACCTCACCGCCTGCAAAGAGAGGAGACATCGGGGGCGGTCTGAACAAATCGACAGTTATCCGTGTTACTTGGAAATTTTCCAACTCTGAAGCATCGCAGTAGTTCGTCTCGACTTCATATGCTATTAACCCCGATATAACCCTTCCATGAAGAGAGTTCGGATCCCATGGCCCTCTAGCGCTAACAGTTGGATGATAAATANCTTTGTTACTAGGATCTTTTTCAAAAAAATGGTGTGTCACTCAAATTTCTCTTTTCGTTTAAGACGTTATTGAAANTAAAAAAAGTCAGAACGCTACATATTAGGTTTATTGTTAGTTCACTATCTTGAGATGCTTCTTGAATAACGGTTTAGGTGAGGATACTAACATCCAGAGTGATGTACNATTCCATTATTTCTAGCATGGAGNTCCGATCATATTGGAATTCAGGCCCTGATAGGGTAGGTGGAATAGGATTGGGAGTCATTGAAAAGGAGGAAATTGGTCACATGAATAAATCAACTACCGGTCAGGAAGTAAAGGTNCTTCNCGGCACGCAACCCATGANCACTACGCCTCAAACTAGAGGAATGGAACGTCGTCCGGGGATTGATAGTGAGACAGCTGGGTCTAGCCGGCTTTGGATGGGTCATGTGACCTGTGTTCCAAATGAGATGGGGCCACCACATCATCATGGTGAAGCAGAGACGGGAGCTTNTGTTCTAAGTGGGCATATAAGAGTCTATTATGGAGAAGAATTTAAAGAATTCGTGGATGCAGGTCCTGGTGATTACCTGTTTGTGCCTGCAAACACACCCCACATAGAAGGAAATGTGACTGATGAACCAGCAGAGGCGATTCTAACCAGATCCCCGGATAATATCGTGATTAATTTAGGAGAATAGATACTGGATTGGTGGGTTGTTTTNCCTNCCTGATTCTNGGTGATTCTCTCATTGTGGTCCATGAAGGAGGAGGCACATGAGTTCCAGTAACGACTCGACGAAGGTAAATTATAGGGTTGTTGGTACCAGGCCGGTTAGACATGATGGCGTAGATAAGGTTACAGGACATGCGCTTTACGGAGCTGACTTTTCTATGGCAGGACAACTCTACGGGAAAGTTCTCAGAAGCCCTCACCCCCATGCAAGGATAAAGTCGATTGATTTGTCAGAGGTACTAAATCACCCTGAAGCTAAAGCGGTTGTGACCTTTCGCGATCTTGCAGANGGGCCGCGACCTCCACGTGCCTTTGTCCAGGGAGCGCCTGTTGTTGATAATATTCTTGCAAGGGACAAGGTTCTTTATAAAGGACATCCGGTNGCTGCCGTCGCGGCCTCGTCTTCCCATCTCGCTGAAGAGTTACTGGATTTTATTAAAGTTGACTANGANATCCTTACTCCCGTTTTCTTGCCGCAAGACGCTGCAAAACCAGGTGCTCCTGTTTTGCANGATCACTGGGACAAAGAGGATAAGCCGGAAGGTACTGAGGATATGGGTGCAAATGTCGCNGTCCATGAGGTATATGTACANGGTGATGCAGCAAACGGATTTGATATTGCGGATCACGTAGTTGAAAGAGAGTTCAATACCAAATCGGTTCACCAGGGATACATTGAACCTCAGAATGCAACGGCCTATTGGGCTCCTGGGGGTAGATTGACAATATGGTGCAGCAGCCAGGGCCATTTTGCGGTGAGAGATAATACGGCCAAAATTCTTGGCATTCCGGTTTCTGATGTGAAAGTTGTTCCCATGGAGATAGGTGGAGGATTCGGAGGTAAGCTACCTCCATATCTTGAACCTTTGGCTGCGGTTTTGTCGCGAAAAAGTGGTCTCCCNGTGAAGATGTATATGGACAGGGCAGAGGTAATAGAGGCTACTGGTCCCACTTCGGGCAGTCATGTCAAAGTAAAAATAGGGACTAGCAGCGAAGGAAAAATTCTGGGAGCTCATGTTAGCTTTATATTCGAATCAGGAGCCTATCCTGGAGCTCCATTGTCTGGCGCAGCAGCGGCCGTCTTCGCCCCTTATGCGATCGACAATGTGAGGATCGACGGTTTCGATGTTGTCGACAATAAACCGAAAACACAGGCATATAGGGCNCCGGGGGCACCTATAGTGGCCTTTGCGGTTGAGTCGGTGTTGGACGAGATAGCGCGTGAACTTGACCTCGACCCGGTGGATTTCAGATTGATCAACGCGGCTCACGAGGGGCAAAGAAGGGCCGATGGAGTCATGAATTTACGTATAGGTGCCGAGGAGACGATGTCGGCTGTCAAGGAACACCCTCACTACAACTCACCACTAGGAGATGCTCCTGCGGGGAAACTAAGAGGNCGGGGAATCAGCATGGGTTTTTGCCGAAATAACACGGGGATGGCGTGTGCGGTGGCTAACGTTTTGCCCGATGGGGNAGTTAGCCTGCTTGAGGGATCAGTNGATATTGGCGGCAGCAGAACAGCAATTGCTCAACAGTTTGCGGAAGTTATCGGTATTCCCGTCTCCGAGGTGCATCCCCATATTGGGGATACTGACACAATTGGATACACTTCAGTGACTGGTGGGAGCGGTGTAGCCTTCAAAAGCGGNTGGGCTGCCTATACCGCGGCGATGGATGTAAAACACCAAATGATCCAACGTGCAGCCATGTTGTGGGATTGCCCAACAGAGCAAGTAGATTTTGAAAACGGTCACGTGTTTCACAAATCTGACCCGGAATTAAGAATTGGTTTCAAGGAACTGGCTGGGCGGATGNCTGAGACTGGTGGACCCGTTGTCGGTAGAGCGAATATGAATCCTGGAGGGTCAGGGGGTTCCTATTCTGCGAACATAATTGATGTTGAAGTTGATACTGATACAGGGAAAATTGACATCTTGAAAGTGACTGCATTTCAAGATGCAGGAACAGCTATTCATCCCGATTATGTAGAAGGTCAGATCCAGGGCGGAACCGTTCAGGGGATCGGATGGGCCTTAAACGAAGAATTTTTTATGGGGCCTGACGGGGCTATACAGAATACGAGCTTGCTCGACTACAGAATGCCAACAAGTTTAGATCTGCCAATGATAGATTCGGTGATAATCGAGGTGCCAAATCCAGGTCATCCTTACGGGGTCCGGGGTGTTGGTGAGGCCAATTTATCCGCGCCNTTGGGCGCAGTNGCCAATGCCGTTTACGATGCCGTGGGNGCTAGAATGACAGACCTTCCTATGAACCCTGATTCGGTTCACTCGGCGATTAAGAGACTGAGAGAATAGATGAACNATTCATAATGTTGAAAACATACTGTATGAATCGATTCTGCCTGAAGGGATTCTTGCTCTTGCATTGATGCCNGTTTATTGGCTCGATTTTNGACCGGTGGAGACCACAGGGGAAGTGCCCCCGGATAGCTGAATAAATATACTCGGTTTATGTGTATATATCTGGTATATCAAGTGAATACTTTTTCCAGGAATTGGTGTTTCGCGAGTTAATTTTATGAAGATTACAGATATCGATATTTTTGTAGTGGATGGCGGACGACGCCCCTGGCTATTTTCAGCAGTACGTACAGATGCTGGGATTACAGGTTATGGTGAGTTCGGATCCGGTAACGTGGCCCATTCGTTNGTTGGTCTAATAAAGGATATTAAACCGCTGCTTATAGGTAAAGATCCTACTGCTGTTGAAAAGATATATTTCGATCTTTATAGGCACTTACGTCAAGCGCCAGGTGGGATTGCCCAGATGGGGATAGCGGGCGTTGAACTGGCTTGTTGGGANATAAAGGGTAANGCGCTGGGATTACCTGTTTCCCATCTAGTTGGGGGTCCTCATAGGTCCTNCCAGAGNGTCTACTGGTCGCATCTTGCCAGCGCCAGGGCAGGGGATCCGTCATTGGCTCCCGACAAACCCCTTAAAGATTGGGACGCTGTAGCCAGGGCCGCACAGGAAGCCCCTGAAAAGGGATATAACGCCTTCAAGACAAATATTATATGGCCTGGAGACAGGCCAAGGGCTATAACTCAAGGAAGGGACGGTCAGAATCATGACCAGAGGGCAGATTCTAATTTGGTCCGACACGTCGAAAAGCAGATCTCCGTCATGCGAGAGGCGGTAGGTTCTTCAGTGGATATCCTTCTTGACATTAATTACAACTTCAAGACAGAAGGTGCGGTCAGGATTGCCCGGGCTCTCGAAGGCTACAATCTGTTTTGGATTGAACATGATAATGAGAACCCCCTCGCTCTATCTCAACTCAGAGAATCCACGAATATTCCAGTTTGCTCCGGTGAGCAACACTTTACTGTGAGAGAGTACCTGCCATATTTCGATTTACATTCGATGGATACAGTAAAGGTCGATGTTCAGTGGCAGGGATTCAGCGCGTCTAAAAAGGTCGCCGACATAGCCGAGACTTATGAAATGAATATCGCGCCTCATAATCCGGCATCAGAGTTGGCTAGCTTTCAGTCGGTTCATTTGTGTGCTTCAGTTTCAAATGTTCGGATTATGGAAAGTGACCCAGAAGCTGTTCCGTGGCGATCGGAACTTTTCACAAACCTTCCCGAAGTTATAGACGGTTTCATGACGGTACCCACTACGCCCGGATGGGGATGTGATCTAGTGGAGAGTGCTGCAATTAAATACGCCTGGGAAAGTTAAATGCCAGGAATGACCGTTATGCATCTGAAACAAGTAGGTCTTGAATATGAAGATTAGGTCGATAGAAACGTTTAGCGTCAAAGCCCTAGGTAATAACCCCTGGCTGTTTTGTGCGATCCGTACCGATGAAGGGATCACTGGATATGGCGAGTTTGGCAGCGGTTTGTTTCACAGGGGCTTACCAGGATTAATTCAAGATATTGGATCTTTCCTTATCGGAAAAGATCCAAGGCCTGTAGATAAGCATTACATGGACATGTATCGCTTGACGAGATCGTCTTCAGGGGGCGCGACATCGATGGCAATAGCTGGAATCGAATTAGCCCTGTGGGATCTTAAAGGTAAAGATGCTGGGGTCCCTGTCTACCAGTTAGTTGGAGGACCATTCAGGGACAGGCAACGTGTTTATTGGTCTCATCTTGGAACTTATAGAGCAATGTACCCGCATTTGTACGATAAGCCGAAACTGAAAAGTCTAGAAGATCTGGGGCATTGCGCGTTAGAGGCTGTCGAAAATGGNTATACTGCGTTTAAGACTAACATAGTGTTTCCAGGTGAGAATCCGTTCATAATTTCCGACTTGATTCCCCAGTCTAATGACCAGAATGCACCTACTGATGTAGTTGAACATGCGGCTGATCAAATCGCTGTTATGAGGAATGCGGTTGGTNCAGATATCGATATATGCCTGGACATTAATTACAACTTTAAAACTGAAGGTGCAATCGCTATAGGGAAGGCTCTTGAGCCCTATGACCTCTTTTGGCTGGAGATTGATAACCAAGACCCTAAAGCTCTTCTACAGCTTAAGTCATCTCAGAGTATCCCAATCTGTACTGGCGAACAGTTACTTGGTCTTAGAAGCTACAAACCGTTCTTGGAATGTTTATCAATGGACACGTTGAAAATCGATGTTCAGTGGCAGGGATTTTCACAGGCAAAGAAAGTTGCCGATTTGGCCGAGGTTTATGAGATAAACGTGGCACCCCATAATTACAATTCACATATGTCTACATTTCAGAGTTTGAACCTCACGGCTGCGGTCTCAAATGTTCGGATCATGGAAAGCGACGTCGACTCTGTTCCGTGGAGAGATGATATAACGACGGTAGTACCTGAAATAAACGATGGATTTATGACAATTCCCAACGGGCCTGGCTGGGGATGCGATCTCAACGAAGATATGGCTAGAAAATANGCCTNNTCANTATAAGGAGATGGNCTTTAAATAATAATTGAAAGAAAATGGCGTGCATTAAATTAGGAGAAAGGGTAGGAAGACGATGGTATTCAACCGGGTATCATCAAAAAACTTCTTGGGGAGATAGAAACGTGACAAGGGCTACATTAGATCTGACCGAGGCTGATGATCTTAAACTGGTTAAAGGTGCGTGGAGGTTCGCCCGGGGTTTGGTACCAGGGGAAGAAAATGAAGGCCTTGTCGCAAGGATATCTGGAAGCCCTGCGAGACTAGCCGACTATGACGATTCGTCATGGGAGGTAACAACCAATATAGGGAAATGGCGTTCAGACGGGCTTTCTTTCATATGGTACAGAATTAAGGTAACTATTCCAGAGACTGTAAAAGGCAGGGATGTTCAGGGAACTCGTTGTTTGCTTGAAACCTGCATTGACGACTACGGTGAAATTTGGATCGACGGAGAATGTGACAGGCAGCTAGGTGCCGTGCAGGGTTTCAATGTACCTCAACGTGTCGTAGTGAATGCCGATCCTCATCCCGGAGACAGCCACTCAATTGCCCTGCTTGCCGTGAACGGTCCAATTGCTGCACCTGGAGGCGCAGTATTCGTACGCTATGCCAACTTGTCTTTTGAATGGAGAGATCCTAGATATTAGGATTAGTAGAAAAGCGCCCTGTGTGAAATAAAAGACCGGCGGAAATAGGAGGTTCACATGAAGCCCAAGGCTACTGTCAGATTCGATCAAGATCTAGAGATTAATTTAAGAGACGGTACGAAAACTTATGCGGATGTCTATCGACCTGCAGATTCGGGATCTCATCCTGTTCTTCTTACACGGACTCCCTATGATAAATCTTCGGCAGCTAGTCGTACCAATGCAGTCGATGCTGCCTCAGCAGCCAGTGAGGGTTACGCGGTAGTCATCCAGGATGTTAGAGGCAGACACGCTTCAATGGGTGAGTTCTACACGTTTATAAATGAAATTGATGACGGATATGATTCGATTGAATGGGCTGCTTCACAGCCGTGGTCATCCGGGAAAGTCGGGATGTATGGAGCGTCGTATGTTGGCGCTACCCAGTGGCTTGCTGCGAGGTCTCAGGCTCCATCTCTCACTGCAATTGCGCCGACAGTTACGGCCTCGAATTATCACGAAGGTTGGGCNTGGCAGGGGGGTGCATTCGAACTAGGCTTTAATCTCTCATGGGCAGTCGGTGCGCTAACAGAGGCTAACTGGAGGAACCTGTCAGAGAGATTGAATTTGACGGAAGGTGGTAAAACTGACNTGACATCTGTGAAGGANTCACTCACAAGCGCATTTAACCGGCTACCTTTGTCGGAGATGGAAGCTTTAAAAGGGGGACTTGCCCCATATTACTACGANTGGATGGACCATCCCGAGTACGATGATTACTGGAAGGCTATCTGTATAGAAGATTCTCACTCTGAGATAAAGATACCTNCTTTTAACATCGGCGGATGGTACGACGTTTTTCTAGGTGGGACGATCCGCAATTTCACAGGAATGACAAAGCTAGGAGGTAGCAGCGACTCCAGAAACGGGCAACATCTTCTCATTGGTCCCTGGGTTCACGGTAACACGGGATCCCTCGCAGGTAGCTACGGTTTTGGAACACTTTCTTCCAGGGACAGTGCAGATGTNAANGGAAGGACCCTTGCCTACTACGATAAATGGCTGAAAGGTGAAGTTGGAAAAGAGGCTTCAGACAAACCTGTCCGCATTTTTGTGATGGGTATNAATGAGTGGAGGGATGAAGATGAGTGGCCCCTGAGACGATCCNTAGACACTCGTTTTTTTCTTCATAGCAGGGGAGGCGCTAACACCCTATCGGGTGACGGAGCACTTAGTCAGAACTCTCCAGATGATGAACCTTTAGATTCTTTTTTGTACAACCCCCAGTTTCCTGTACCGACTGCGGGTGGTGGATTATGCTGCGACGATGACTTTATGAGATCCGGCGTATATGATCAACGTTTTATCGAGCAAAGATCTGATGTCCTTGTCTACTCTTCTCCGGCCCTCGATGAAGATATGGAGGTAACCGGTCCTGTTACGGTTACGCTGTTTGCATCCACTACAGCTAGAGATACTGATTTTACGGCTAAACTCGTGGACGTAAATGAAAGTGGTTATGCCCGTAACTTAACTGATGGCATTATAAGAGCTAGGTATCGGGATTCTAGGTCTTCTTCCTCTTTTGTTGCCCCGGGCAACGTAGTCGAATACACGATAGACCTATGGTCTACAAGCAATGTGTTCTTAAAAGGTCACTGCATAAGATTGGAGATATCTAGTAGTAATTTTCCTCGATTTGATAGGAACCTGAACACAGGTGGCGAAATTGGGAAAGAGGAGAATTTCGAATCGGCACTTCAAACAGTTCACCATTCCCGGGAATACCCCTCTCATGTAACGTTGCCGTTAGTACCAAGGTAGGGACAATTTAGAGCTACACTTAAATACGAGCGAACTTTTGTATTGCGTGGATTTCTCCGACCTCTGCTACGTAGAGGTCTCCCTGGTTATCCAACCAGATTCCATGGGGAAATCCTCTGAAGTCACCCTCATTCTGCCCTCGCTTGCCCCACCGGTCGATAACGTCTCCATTCAATGTAGTGACTAGAACTGACCCCACCCCTTCTGCTATAAACATAATGTCGTTTTGGTCAACTACGGCATCATTGGGACCTCGTATGTCTGAGCACTCTTCCAAGTAGGAACCGTCCGTATCAAAAATCTGGCAACGGTTGTTTTCTCTATCCATGACAAAGACACGGTTATCTCTGCTCACAGTCACATCATGAGGCAGATTGAACTCTCCAGGACCGGTGCCTGGAGTTCCAGTCGCTAAGTCTCCGACTTCCTTTTTGTAGAAATCCCATGCATCTCTGTTAAAGACGAGTTCTCCCTTCTCCCAAGATAATATGTGTTCCCCAGCCTGCGTGAACCGATGTACTCTATTCTGCCAGTAACCGTCGGACACAAATATTTCCCCCGAGGTAGACTGTACGGCTCTCGTTGGGGATCGGAATGGCCCTCCTATGGTGCCCAACTGGTTTTTATTCCCAGAGTCATGATCAATTCCCCTGAGGTACTGAACTTAGTGACAGTATGATTGCCTGAGTCGGCATGGAATATTTCATCATCGGAGTTTATCCAAAGCCCATGAGGTGTACTGAAATGTTCTTCGCCCCACTGGCTATGGAAACTTCCATCCCTGTTCAGTACAAGCATCACACAGGTTTTACGTTCTTCAGTTTGTGATGTTCTTACGGCTATATAAACTTTTCCATTCGAGTCTGTTGCCACGTCAGAAGCGACTCCTTCAACTGGCCAACTATCGCCCCATCCTTTTACTAGTTCGAACTGGTAATTTCCAGATCCAAATCGGCCGGACATATCTCCTCCTGTTGCTAAACTGACCGGATTAGCTTGATTTCCCGGGCAGATCGTAGTACTTTCACCAATCAAATTTGCAACCGACTANGACTTTCCNTGCCTTTGATGGGTCAATCTCAACACCGCATGCCCTTCTGCGGTACACTCCCTAGAAATTGATAGGTTTTTTTTCTAACTAAAACTTGGGGAATTAATATGGATTTTGAAGGGAAAACTGTAATTGTGACCGGNGCGGGAAAAGGCATAGGGAAATCTGCAGCGCTCAAGTTCGCGGAAAATGGAGCCAATGTAGTTATAGCTGATATAGATNTTGAGTCAGCTGACAAAACTGCGTTAGAGGTTGGATCTCTAGGGCGGGGAGCGCTAGTTATTGAATTAGATATGGGCGATCTATCTGCGATAGATCAACTTGTGGCACATTCTGTCGATAAATTTGGTGGAATAGACATACTTTTCAANAATGCTGGNCTAACNCGGCACATTGGCTTTCTGGATATAGAGGAACAACACTGGGACCAGATTCATCGAGTTAATGCAAAAGGCGCATTTTTTTGCATGCAGAAAGTTTCTAGATTCATGATCGATCAGGGTAGGGGAGGGCGAATAGTAAATACAGCTTCGATTGCCGGTAGAGGATACAGAAGAACTTCNAATGCGGCATACGCTGCAAGCAAGGGAGCCGTAATTGCGATGACATACATTGCTGCGAGTGTTTTGTCAGAATACGACATCAATGTGAATGCAGTCTGTCCGGGCATAGTTCAGACAGATATGCTGGCTGGGATACTTTCCCTAAGGTCTGATGATACTGGTCTCAGTAGCACTGACCTAAAAGAAGCTATGATTGACGAAATTCCTCTTGGCAGGGCTAACAAAGCCGATGATGTAGCTGCGCTGGCTGTTTTTCTCGCGGGTCCTGGTTCAAGAAATATCACTGGNCAGGCATTTAATGTAGATGGCGGAATGATAATGAGTTAGATTTACTGGGCTTTTTCAAAAAATTAGCCAGTATCTCTATTAGAGTCCTTAAAAGAGAAGATTGGCACCATAAAAGATAAGCAGCATAATAACAANTCACGGTCGGTAAAAGTCCTGANTGCATTTATGACACTTGGATAAGAGAGCATGGAAAGAAAGGAAATCGAACGATGATTAGTGTAGCAACTGGAATTGCGCGGATTCTCAAAATGGAAGGCATCGAATGGGTTTCTACGTTTCCTGTTTGCCGGGTGAACAACTCCCTTGGGGAAGAGAATATCCCGATGATTATGATGCGAGATGATCGGTATGCTGTGGCTTTAGCAGACGGGTATTCACGTGTAACGGCCGGAAAAGAAATCGGGGTCTGTACTGTACAGGGCGGTGTGAATGCTGCCGGGATTCAAGTTGCATATGCTGGACTCGCACAGGCCTATGAAGATAACTCACCTGTTCTGTGTATTACAGATGGTGTACCCATAGGTAGTAGTGAGAACAGCCAGTTCGATGTTACTTCCAGTCTTAAGTCAGTAACAAAATGGTATGGGTATATTGATTCTCCAGACAGGACTAATGAGTTCATGAGAAGAGCCTTTACTATGTTGAGGAATGGCCCTCCCGGACCTGTGGTTATCGCTGTTCCAGATGCCTCCGCATTGTTTGATGAGGATCTGGATCCTTACTCTGCGGTAAGGTGCTGGAAGTATGGTCCCGATCCAGCTGACGTTACCGAGGCCATAGATCTTGTNATGGGATCATCTGATCCGATTCTCTACGTGGGAGAGGGAGCGGTATACGCAGGGGCTGAAGATGCTTTGAAGGAATTTGCCGAGCTGTCAGATATGCCCGTCATTACCACATTGAAGGCAAAAGGGGTGTTTCCAGAAAACCATCCTTTATCTGCCGGGGTTCGGGGAAAGCACACAGCATATTTTCTTGAGAAGAGTGACCTGATTCTNTCGGTGGGATCGAGTCTATCGCCAGGGCGTTTTTCGCATGCTATCCCAAATCCTTCCTCAAAAAAAATAATCATATGCGGGCTCAACGAGTTACACATCAATAAGATTTANCCCACGACGCATGCCGTTTTGGGAGACGCCGAGATCACCCTCCGTGCATTGACGAATGAATTACGCTCAAAAACGTCGGGCCATGGTATATCCAATCAAGACCAAGTGGATAAAATTGAGCAGCAGAAGAATGAAGATAAAATCATCTATCAGGAGGCAATGAATTCAAGTGACATGCCCATAAATCCATACAGGGTTTATTCGGATCTGATGGAAGCTCTAGACTCACAAAACTCTTTCGTCACACATGAATCAGGTAACACAAGAGACCAACTGAGCACTGTCTATGAAACGGTTATTCCAAGAGGNTTCTTGGGTTGGGGTAACGTNTCTTCATTGGGGTTCAGTTTACCCGCCGCNATGGCTGCAAGAATAGCATTTCCANAAAGACGATCAGTTGCTGTTACCGGTGAGGCAGGACTTGGATATATGCTGGGTAATCTTGAGGTGCCTGTTAGAGAAAAAATCGGTATCACGGTTTTGCACATCAGTAATGGTGGGTTCTCCGGCTATGGGCCAGGATTCTGGGGTGAGGGGCACGATCCCTATACCCATAAAGTTTTGAACTATGAAACCGTGGATATGTCCAAGGCGATNGAACAACTGGGATTGCATTCTGAAAGGGTATCTGATCCCAAGGACATAATCCCTGCACTTGAAAGAGCATTCTCAGCGAATGAACAAGGACAGCCATCATACATCGAAGTTATATGCAGCCAATATCCTATCTACGGTGGATGGGTGGCAGGAACACACGGTGAGTAATGGTAACAGGTTGAATTTGAGGTAATACTTTGAGCAACATAAAGTCAGGCATATTCATTATGCCGTTCCATGATCCTGGCAAGCCGTTACATGAGTGTCATGATGAAGACCTTGAGCTTTTGGTGGAGGCTGACAGGCTTGGATTTGATGAATTTTGGGTAGGGGAGCATCAAACCCTTAAATGGGAACCTATCGTAAGCCCTGAAATGTTCATTGCCGCTGGGTTCAGACAGACAGCAAATATACGTATAGGTCCTGCCCCTCTCCTTTTAAATCTTCATCATCCGGCAAGCGTCGCGAGTCGACTATCGTTTCTCGACCATTTCTCTCACGGCAGGCTCAACCTGGCATTTGGATATGGTGGAACTCCGTCGGACCAGGAGTTGATAGGAACTAAGGACTTGGATTCCTTTGAATTAACAAAGGAATCGGTGAGGATTATTCTGAAGCTGTGGGAATTGGACCCTCCGTACAAATTGGATAATAAATTCTGGGATATAAGTCTAGAAAGTAAAGATGACGTCATCGGTTATGGAGAAATCCAGAAACCATTTCAGAAACCTCATCCGCCTATATCGGTTCCAGTCACCGGCAGAAATTCAAGATCTGCAAATCTAGCAGCCCAGTACGGTTTTTCTCCCTTCAGTCACTCAATTACGGCTACTTCGGTTCTTGCAGACAACTGGGCGACCTACTCTGCTGGGCTGGAGCGGTCCGGAAATACGCCAGACCGACGAGACTGGAAGATAGCAAGAACTATATTCCTTGCTGAGTCAGACGAGAAAGCTGAAAAAATTGCCCGATCTAACAGCATAATGACAGCCTATCGGTATCTGGCATCGGCAATAAAGAAAGGGCCCGGTCTTGAAATTATGAAGGATGACTTGGATATTGAAGACAGCGAAATTGGCGACGACTACTTTATTAATAATCTCGTAATAGCCGGGTCTGTAGAAACCGTGCTTCAAAGGATTCTGGGGTTGATAGATGATGTCGGGACATTTGGAACTTTAATTAATATGTCATTTGACTGGATCGATGATTCAGATCGACGATCCTGGATGGAGAGCATGGCGTTATTTCAAACCGAGCTAATGCCAAGTCTAAATAAGGCGCTCGATAACTGACTCGATACNAATTGATTAAAATNGGATTCTCGGAAAATANAATAGAGGTAAATGGAATGGATAANGAAAAATATCTGCTCACCGCTCATTTGATGAGAAGGGCNGGGTTTGGTGCTACAAGGTTAGAATTGTCCAAGTTGGCTGAAGAGGAATATGAAAATATCGTAGAAGGCCTTCTTTCTCCAACGGCTCCCAAAGCGATAGAGGATGCTCTTGTAAGGAGATACCATCCGGATCAATCGGTGACTCATGACAGTACAGGTGCAGGGTCATACTGGCTCTATCGGCTCGTATCTACGGAGGATCCNTTAAGGGAAAAAATGGCTCTGTTTTGGCACAATATCCTGGCTACAGGATATGCAAAAGTTACAAATGGGAAACCCCTTACAGATCAATCTAGAATGTTCCGCAATTACGGTTTGGGCACACTGGATGAAATTTTATTGCATCTATCACGTGACCCGGCAATGATCATCTGGTTAGATAATATTGATAACCACAATGAGTCCATAAATGAGAACTATGGACGAGAGCTTTTGGAACTATTTTCAATGGGGGTAGGAAACTATACCGAGGAAGATATCAAGGAATGCGCTCGTGCATTTACGGGATGGACTATTGCTAATGCTGACTATATAAAACAGCTAGCATTGCGCAATTCAATAATGCCATACGGGAAACTCGCATGGCGTTATGAATACGATCCAGATGATCATGACGGGGGAGAAAAAACGTTTCTTGGGGAAACTGGTGATTTTGATGGGGGAGATATAATCCGTATAATCTGTAAACAAGAGTCTACTGCTCGATTCATTTCCCGCCATTTGTATCATTTCTTCGTTGCCGATGAGCCACCGGTCACNCAATGGCCCTATATGCCTCCGCAGGACCCCGAAGCCATAAATATTCTTGAAAAAGCNTATTTTGAAAATAACTACAATATCAAGGAAATGTTGCGGGTTTTATTCAATTCCGACTTTTTCAAGTCCAAGGCATGCCGTTATAAGAAAATAAAGAGTCCTGCTGAGCTAGTTGCAGGTATTCTCAGAATTACCGAAGAATTNGATGTCCCCAGGATAGAGCTATCAGAAAGAAATAGCCAGATCAGCTTTATGGGCCAACAACTGTTCAACCCTCCATCCGTAGAGGGATGGCATCAAGGCTTGGAGTGGATAGAGACGGGTTCACTTACAGAGAGAGTTAGCTTCGTATCCAAGCAACTTGGAGACACGAGTAAGCCCGGAATAAAGAAGATTGTTAATAATATTCTCGATAATGGCGAGGAGAGAATTACCTCGGAATCATGTGTAGACAGATGCCTGGATGAACTGGGCGCCCTTGAAGTCTCCCAATCAATTCGAGAAACTCTCCTGGAATTCGTGGATGAGACGGGGTTGAGTAAAACAAATTTGTCAGCCGACAGNCATCTNGCCGAAAAAAANCTTTCAACTATCCTAAGTGTTGTTGGCTCGACTCCAGAGTTCCAGAGGTCGTAGTTAGATATGAATGCTGCTAGCGCACGCTGCCTATTAAAACCAACTCGTTAAGGAATATAGATGGCTTCGCANACTTCAATACAATCCGACACTGAGATTCTCAGGTACAGTCACACTGTTGGCCTTTGTGTAATGCAAGATAGNGGATTTATGTTTCCTGTTGATACTTTGGTGGCTGAGGACGGTCGCCTACACACGGTGAGCAGGGCTTATTTCGCGGCAGCATCNCAGTTACGTGTAACTGTTTATGACAAAGAAAGTGAATATTACGGGGTTTATGGTGGTTTTGGTGATGAGGTTGGGCAATTTAAGTGGCCAACTTCAATAGCGTCTGATAAGAAGGGAAGGATATACATAAGTGACGAACAGTTAAATCGCATCAATATTTTCGAGAATGATGGCGATCCTATTAGTTATTGGGGNGTTGAGGGCTCCGGTAANGGGGAGTTGCTAGGACCTTCAGGACTTGCATTTGATGCTGACGATAATNTGTTCGTATCTGATCAACTAAATAATCGTATCCAAAAATTTTCAAAAAACGGCCTGGTTATGGATGACTTCCGAATAGCAAAGGATGGTGATGCTGCACTAAACCTTCCATGGGGTCTCACAGTGGCTGTAGATGGGTTTGTTTATGTAGCTGATTGGGGGAATCACTGTGTGAAAAAATATTCTCCTGACGGTAGTTATATTGCGAAATTTGGGAGTCTCGGTGATGGTGAGGGACAATTCAAGAACCCCTCCTGTGTAGCAGTGGATTCAGACGGATATATATACGTTGCGGATTGGGGNAACGAGTGNCTACAAATTCTCGATTCTGAAGGCAGATTCATTTCTAAATTGAGAGGACAGGCAACCATCTCTAAATGGGGGCAGGAATACCTTGATTCGAACTACGAAGAGGCTGAGCCAAGGTCGAGATCNAACTTGGAACCNAGNATNGACCTTTTTGGTGGAGATCCNCANGAGGANTCTGCNCANATAGAGAAATATTTTTGGGGACCNACTTCTGTAAAACTNGATCAAAACGATAACGTTTANATAACAGAAAGTAATCGNCATAGGGTGCANATNTACAATAAGGTGTGACAGTTNTTGGTTGAACTNTGNTGAAAGCCTCACCNGGAGGGTTTTTCNCTTTCCAGTTGATNATAAGGCNCTTCCAAAGAAACAATGTTCGGGGGTANATAAGANATGGCTTATAAGGAAATAAATCGGGATTCATCCATTTGGCTTTA
>PAOO01000002.1 GCA_002708065.1 Chloroflexota bacterium | reverse complement strand
AGAAACCGGCTAGTGCGCCAAGGGAAATAGCAAGGCCGACAGCAACCAAGAAAGCCATGCCAGCCAGTTGCAGTGTGACAGGAAGGCGCTTCTTTACTTCTGGGCCCACTGCCACGGCGTTTTGAAACGACATTCCAAAATTACCGCGAACGGCCTTCCCAGCCCATTCTACATATTGGATTACCAATGGCCGGTCAAGGCCGTGTTGATGTTCAAACCGTTTGACTGCCTGCGGCGTGGCATAAATACCAAGTGCCGCCTTCGACGCCGACCCGGGCACAACGTTAACGGCCACAAATAGCACCATCGACGCTACGATCACCGTAGGGACAAAGGTCAACAAGCGGATAAGGATCAGCCGGATCATACGGCGGCCTTCAGCTCATAGGCCGGCCGTTTCCGGCCGACCTGATGTTGTGGAATTGGTAGTCCGAGACCCTATTCTAGCCAAGCGTCCTTCAGAGTCTTGAGGAAACCCGTACGCATCGGCGTGAAGTTTTTGAGCCGGCCGGTATGTGCTGCCAAAACCCAGGCATTGACAAGTGGAACAACGTCCATTGTTTCTAGCGAAAGCGCCTGCTGCTGACGGTAAAGATCTTTGCGCTCCTTTATCGTCACGGCTGATTTTGCTGCTAGTAAGAGATCATCCATTTCTTTCGAGCCACCTTTATGCACATTCACTCCTGATGTACTGAAATAGGTGTTGGTGACGAAGTCGTCTGGATCGGCAAGCGGACTCAACCAGTACATCACTGTGATGTCGAAATTGCTAGGCCCCCATACCTCATCCCAATAACGCGGCACTTCCATGGTTTCAATAGTTGCCTTGAAGCCTATCTGTGACAAGTTAGCCTGAATGATTGGTGCCATTGACATCATTGGCGGCCAAGATGAAACCATATTCAGTGTTATCTCGGTACCCGGCTCGATACTAGCCTCAGCGAGCAATTTCTTTGCAGCCTCGATGTCGCCTTGAGGCTTGAAGAATTCAATGTCAGCATAACCCCAGTTCCATTTTGGAATCACTCCGCCGAGGAGTGGTGTCGCCTGACCATAGAATGCACCCTTAACGATAGCAGCGCGATTAAGCGCGATGGCAATCGCTTGACGGACCTTGACGTTGTCAAGGGGTGGCGTTTCCCAATTAGGTATCAGCCAGTAGTAGCGCGACCCTTCAAGCGCTGCGTTAACCATACCTTCCTTACTGACGATCGCCTCCCAGTCTTTCGGCGGCACTTCATTGGAGAAATGGATTTCGCCGGACTTCATCCCGTTTGATAGCGCTGTAGGATCGGATACGATGCGATATACCATGCCATCGAAATGGGGTTTGCCGGTCTCGTAATAGTCGGCATTACGCTCGAATTTGATTGCTGAGCGAGGCTCATAGGATATGAATTTGAACGGGCCAGAACCGACAGGTTTTGCGTTTAGGTCCCACCCTGATTCAACGAGATCCTTCGGTACAATCGAAGAGCCAGGAAAAGCCATGTAGATTTCAAACGGGCCTGTCGGTTGGCTAAGTTTGAATTCAACCGTCAAATCATCAATCGCCGTCACTGCAGCAATGTCTGCAACCTGAGATGGATAGGCGTAACCTGAATCGGGACCGCGAATGCGATCGAAAGAAAACACCACATCTTCTGCAGTCAGCGCCTCACCATTATGGAACTTCACACCCTCGCGCAGGTTGAATATCCAAGTTAGGCCATCTTCCGACTGTGACCAACTATGAGCAAGTCCGCCATAGGGTTGGGCGTTGGCATCCAAGAGCAGTAATGTGGAATAAACTTGCTCGATCGCAATATGCGACATGCCACTGGGTCCGTGCGCGGGATCGAAGCCGCCCGGATCTGCAGAAAAAGCTGCAACTAGCGTACCGCCATACTTTGCTTCCTGCGCACCGGCCGTGAACACCATACCGAGCGTGAGCGTACCCGCCACGATGACTGCAAGGGGTGAGAAGTGTTTTGGATATTTCATTGTCTTTTCCTCCAATAGTGTGACAAATTTTACGACCAGCTAGAACTTATATATCACACATAGCATTACGTCAAATACAGTTTAGCGACATGATGAAGACGTGAGTTCCGCCCTGCCTTATGAATTTTGGCACCTGTTAGGCCGGAGCCTGTTATCTATAAGGGTTTTAAGACCGTTGATGAGGAGAGCACTATCTTCACACGGCAGGGGTCGCTGGTTCAAATCCAGCCGCGCCCACCATTTTCCACTGCTTTTAGGCTATTTTCACTGACCTCTTTCTGCTCCGAATTTGTCGTGTGCTGAAAATGTGCTGAAAATTTGATGCTAGCCACCGCATCATGCAGATGATCTGGTGCTAAATGAGCATACCGTTCAGTCATCTGNANACTGGNATGACGAANNANTTTGCTCACCTCAAAGAGNGGNACACCTTCCATNACTANCCAGCTGGCAAANNTGTGTCGATGTTGNCACCAGATCATACCGTGGNGAAACCCGAAGGACGTCCCGCCCTCGCGTTAGCTCGAATACGATTNACGCTNTATNGATNTTTGGTGCCAATGTCATGACAGAACGTCNTTTCGGGGTGACATCAAGACCATTTCCACGGCGCACCTCACGCCATCAAGAACTGGGACCGGCAAATCATCGGCAATAGAATCGGCGATTCCAGANAGCGGACCGCCGCCGATTATGATCGCGCCGACNCCATCCTTGATTATTGTGCGTTTACAAGCATCAACGAAAGCANNCCGGTNGGNTTTCGGAGNGGCTGAAACCTGGGAGACAGTCCACGGTAANATTNTNACAGCAGCCAACTGGTTCGCCACACCATATGAAAGGGCATTCNGTTTTATCGCCNGGCCCAGTTCNCTNCCAAGTGTGATGATTGAAAACCGGGCCGCTAAATTTGCTGCCGTCTTCATCGCGGCTTCCGATATTCCGACCACTGTACAGGATGCCATGCTTTGAGCCTCTTTAAGCCCGGGGTCNCTAAATGCGGCAATAATAATTGCACCGACCTCNGTGTGGCGAGCTTTCACCATCGCGAGCACCGCTGGAATTGTTAATTCGGATTGTTTCANGGTCTCGATNAGNTCAATGCCAGAGTCNNCTGAAACCACTTCTAATTCATCGGGCGNACNGATCATCGGTTCGNCGATCGCGCNAATTCGCTCATTNGTCGCTGAATTTATGTTTGGATTNATGATCAGNAATTTCATCAAAACATCNGACGTATTNGACGNTTTACAAGTGTGATAGAAGTAGNGGTTGCNGCGACGAACGNCNGNATNGCAGCGTGATCGATNNCGTCTTGCTCTAACGATAACATAGCTTAAATACCATTTGGCACTGTTTTCCCAATGCTCTCCAGTTTGGTGCGCAATCTTGCGAACAAATCTTCCAGTTCGACTATGTCGTCAGCATCAACTGCCGGACCAGACGCGCGAGAGGCACCACAGATAAAGGCTCCAAAGCGAGGAGCGTCTCCTTCCTCAATGCCAAGCCGAAGCCGATTTGCTGTTCGTGGCGGATCAATGGTAGATAGATATCATACAAGTCTTCCGCCGCTTCCATCTTTCCTGCAGCGACAATTCATACACCTCTACCAAGGCCCCGATAAAAGCGAACCCGTCATGATGCCGTCTGCTAGGCCATTGGGATAATTTCTTGAACGCCGGTCTGATTGCAACAAAAACGTTTTGGTAGAATGGAATCAGGAACTATTCGTATTTCTTTAGACTGTAAAGGTTTCTTGCTGGGTTGTTAATTTCTTAAACTTAACACTCCTTCATTTTCCGATCAGGAGAATATAATGAAGAATCAAGCACAGCCCCGTGATTTCCGTGGTTATGGCGATAAACAACCTAAGGCTAATTGGCCGAACAACGCTCGCGTTGCAGTTTCAATTGTGGTGAATGTCGAAGAGGGGGCGGAACTGAGCCTAAGTGCTGGCGATGAACGCAATGAAAACATGTATGAAGCCGGTATTAGTGGTGACATCGTTGACATTCCTGATTTGTGTATGGAGTCCCATTATGAATACGGCACACGTGCAGGCTATTGGCGAATTGCAACTTTGTTAGATCAAATTGGTGTACCCGCAACCATGAGTTGTTGTGGCCGTGCACTTGAGGTTTCCCCATGGCTAGCAAAGGATATGGTCAAACGTGGCTATGAAATTTCAGCTCATAGTTACCGTTGGGAGCCACACGCACACATGGATGAAGACCATGAGCGCCAAATTATAAGAAAATGCGTAGATTCAATTCGGTCGGCCTCAGGGGTTCGCCCAATTGGGTGGCATACAAAATCCCAGGCATCGATGAACACCCGTCGCCTTCTCGTCCAAGAGGGAGGATTTTTATATGATTCGAATGCATATAACGATGACCTCCCTTACATTGTAAGCATTTCAGGACGCTCTCATGTCGTCTTGCCATATGCCTTCGACACTAATGATATGCGATTTGAACCAGGTTCTGGTTTTGTCTTCGCAAATGATTTTTCCCACTATTGCATTGATGCTTTTGATCAATTGTGGCACGAGGGTGCTGAAACGCCAAAAATGATGTCAGTGGGCTTACATCTAAGAATTATTGGTCGTCCTGCACGGATTGCTGGGTTGGAGAAGCTACTTACTCATATGAAAAATAAGGGTGGGGTTTGGTTTGCGCGTCGAGAGCAAATAGCGCGACACTGGCGAGNATTGAACGGTTTGTCACCTTGGCCTGATTGATTAGCACTATCTCAAGCTAGCCGTGCTCAAAGAACATACCCTGTTCTTTATCGAGAACATGTCCACACTTGCTAGAACTACCGACTTTCATACTACGATACTGACCGTTTCAACAAATTTCCTCAGCATGATTNGATAACATCTCCTCCCTAACTAAATATAGGTAGATAATTTTTCCGCATTTAGAAGCTTGTCACTAAAAACCGTAATCATTTGATAGATTGCACAGACTATTCGGTGAAAAGACTGTCTAATAGCAATATATTAGGGTAGGTACGCTCACAAATTATCGGCCTTGAAGCATTAGTTGAACAGGCCAAAGTACGATATCTGGAACGAGCGTTATGATCACAATACTCAGCAGCATCAGAAAGAAAAATGGCATAGATGCTCGCGTGATTGCCATAATATCCCGCCCTGTCATACCTTGAAGGACAAATAAATTAAAACCAACGGGGGGAGTAATTTGTGCCATTTCAACCACAATCACAGTAAAGACACCAAACCAAAGAAGATCGATGCCCGCATTTTGGACCATAGGTAGAACGACCGCGGCCGTGAGGACCATCATTGAGACGCCATCTAAAAAACAACCTAAGAAAATGTATAGAATCGCCAGAATTACGAGTAACATATTTGGGGTTAAATCGAAAGATTCAACATANCCAGCTAGAATCTTAGGGGCTCCTGTAAAGCCCATTGCTGTNGATAGAAATGCAGCACCAACTAGAATAAACGTAATCATACAAGAGGTCCGAACTCCCCCCATTAAACTTTCCATAAAGGAGTTCCACGAAAGGGATTTTGATATCCACGCTAACAAAAGGGCNCCTATAACCCCTACGGTTGCAGCCTCAGTAGGTGTGGCGTAGCCGCCATAAATAGACCCGATAACACAAAAGATTAGGCCGATAACTGGGATTAAGTGTCTCGATGCCTTAAGCTTTTCAATCAAGGTCAACGTGTTTTTCTCAACCGGAGCAAGTGATGGATTTAAAAGTGTCCGTATTGCGACATACGCCATAAAAATACCAATAATAAGNATGCCCGGCAGTACTCCAGCAATAAACAGTCGAGAGATTGATTGTTGGGCTAAAACGCCATAGACGATTAGCATTATGGAAGGCGGAATTAGAAGGCCCAGGGTTCCCGATCCAGCCAGTGTGCCGATCGACAAGCTCTCGTCGTAACCACGTTTTCGAAGCTCCGGAATGCTCATACGCCCAACAGTTGCACATGTAACGGCACTTGAGCCAGCGACAGCTGCCATCACTCCACAGCCGATGATATTAACGTGAAGTAATCCGCCAGGAAGTCGAACGAGCCACGGAGCTAGGCCACTAAACATATCGGATGAAAGACGAGTACGGAATAAAATCTCACCCATCCACACAAACAAGGGCAATGCAGTCAATGCCCAATTCCAGCTTGCATCCCATACNGTACTGGCTAAAAGNGAACCGACGGGGGCACTAGTAAAAAATTCTATNCCAATGAAACCGACAGCTAAAAGTGCAGGAGCTACCCAAATTCCTGACGCTAATAAACCCAAGAGCGTTACAAACAAAAGTATGGAAAGAGTACCGGCTCCCATTATTCCATCCTGGCCTGTTGATGCTCTTCAATTACATCGTACACCGGTGAAGCATTTGTCTCATAGCTGGGCGCATTACCCAGAAGAACTGAGAAAAACTCGTCAATTAAGGCGATCAGAAAAACTAACGAGCCTAACGCCATAAAAAGACGTGGGATCCAAAAGGGAATTGGATGAAGACCTTGGCTTATTTCACCAAATTTGTGGGAAAAATAAACAAAGTCAAAAGCCCAATACGTAAGATACGCAATAAATACGATGCAAAATCCAATCGTAAATAACTCTAGTATCTTTCTAGGGACTCCTGAAGCAAATCTCAGAAATAAAGTTACACGAATATGTTCGCCTTGCCGAAAGGTATAGGCAAGGCCAAAAAAAGTCATGGCAGCCATGCTGAATCCGGCAGTTTCTGTCGAGTCTATTGCAACGTTTACAAATCGACCGTAAACCTGCCCTAAGATTGTCAGGGCAATCATCACCATAAAAAAAGCCGCTATCCAGCCGCTTACTTGATATAAATGATCAAGAAAACGTCGCATAAATAATCTTTAAAAGGATGACGGACCTATTCGGGGCACAGAATGTAAGATACCCTGTGCCCCGATGAGAAGGTTAATCACTGAAGAGCAAGATACCGGTCAAGAACGGCAATTGCTTCGGGACTAGCATCCTTACGCCACCCCGCCATCATTTCTTTTCCAATTTCCTTCATTTTTGTAATAACGGATTCTGGCGCGTTAACGACGTTCATGCCGTTCTTTTTGAGAATCGCCATTTGAGCCACTGTCGTCGCTGCGCTCATTTCCCAGCCTCTTAATTCAGCCCGCGCCGCTGCGGCAAGCATATTAGACTGATCTTTAGCTGACAGGGCAGAGAAGAATTTCTCTCCAACTACAACAGCGTTCTTTGAGAAAATCGCACCTGCATAGGTGAAATGTTTCGTATTATCCCAAGCTTGGATGTCTATCCCAGTTTGAGGGCTGGTAAATAAAGCCTCAATAAGGCCGGTTGANAACGCTTGTGGAATTTCAGCAAAAGGCAAGATAGTTGCGTTAAATCCAAGCATTTGGCCCATCTTCTGNGTNGCTGTTGAATAAATTCGGAGCTTTTTACCTTTAAAGTCGCTAGTGCTATTTACTGNAAACTTTGTGTAAAAACCCTGACCGGGCCAAGGGGTGTAATACAAAATCTTCAACCCCTTTTCCTTAAAGGCATTGTCAATATAACCCTTAGCTAAATCTTTGAGGAGCCATGCTGTCGAATAGTCTGGTGCGATNAACGGGAGCCCAGCTAAAATGTACATAGGGTCTTCATTCCCATAAACCCCTAACCGAATTTCTCCGATAGGGATTTGTCCACGTTGAAGGCCCGACTTGATAGCGTCCAATTTCATAAGGGTGTCATTGGCATTTAGGTTTATTTTCACAGAGGTAGTTGCCTCGACATCTTCAATAAACGCCCTAATGTTTTTTGTGTGAAAATTGCTGTCCGGATAACCGGAAGCCATTATCCAATCGACCGCACCTGCGGATCCGCTTAACAGTGTTATGACTGCCCCAATCAGAACTGCTTTGAGTGTTTTCTTNTGTACAATCATGTTTNCTCCTATGTGGTCATAGACTNAGATTTTNGAGATTGAAGCTACACAGACTAACCTAAAAATCATGCCAAGTTCTAGAACTCTTAATAATAGTTATATTTCAATACAAAAGTAATCCCCAAAACCCAAAGNAAATGCCAGTTCAAACCCAAATATTAGGATTTAATCCGGATAAAAGGTCAACCAAAAAATACCCACCGCTGTGTGGGGTGGGTACCCTAAGTTGGTGTGCTGAAAATGTGCTGAATCTGGGTCCGCTCCTGTCCTCTCCAGTCCTTTCAGGTCCGTTTGCGTGGAGTCGGAGCCTGTTATTTAANGGGTTTTAGGACTGTTGGTGAGAAGAGCACTGCCTTCACACGGCAGGGGTCGCTGGTTCAAATCCAGCCGCGCCCACCATATTTATCCTATATTTACAGGACTTTCTACAGTTAGTAACGCCTGTTCCATCAGTAACTCAATGGTCAATGTGACCAGAATGTGACCGGAATGTGTCCACTCCAGTCCATTTCAGTCACATACACGCGGGATCGGTGTGCGTCTGTGCTTGATTAAAGGTAATCGCTAGCTTGAAGGTTGGTTTGGCGATGAGAAGGTCGGGGATTTGCCCCTATTAATGTTCAATTCATGCCTAGCGAGTCNATATGGCGGTTCTTCCACCACCCCACTCGGCTAAGGGCTGGCGCAAGTTCACCGACTGCCGAAAGCCCAGTGTGCAACCCAAATCCTGAGATTGGATATTTTTGACCCAACATGTCGCGTAATCCGATGTAGAAAGTTGACGAATACACCCATTCATCTACAAGATTTACGGACACCC
Source organism: Chloroflexota bacterium (assembly GCA_002708065.1). Classification (GTDB taxonomy): domain Bacteria; phylum Chloroflexota; class Dehalococcoidia; order Lucifugimonadales; family UBA826; genus UBA11795. The sequence goes on along the minus strand of PAOO01000002.1, from coordinate 6,276 downwards.
AAGGCTTCCGGCCAGTCCGCGCATGATAGTCATCAATAGACCTCCATACGGATGCATTTAACCCTCCAGAAACCCACGAAGTACCAGGCACTATCAGGAGAACTTGGTCGAACACCTTCGAGAGATCCCACAGATCCTGATGGCCNAGATTTTTACTCGACAAACCAACATAACGATTCTTGGAATCTAAGAGTGGGTAGCTCATCAATACGGTTTCTATTTCCGGATCTATACTTCGAACGGTATTAACCAAATCTTGCGCATATTTAGTTAATACTCTACTCATCCAGTTCCGTCCTTTCGGGCAGGTTGAGTGACCTTGAGTATCGTCCTTGCCGAACACATTGGCAAAATACAACCCGCTGAACACAATACCATCGACTGGGTACATTGATACCAGGTCATGTAGTTGCTGCTTCAACTTTTCTCGATACGCCGGAACGCATGGGGAGATATGGATGTTTGGCCAAGTCTCTCCTCTGCTGACCTTAGCGTTTAATTGCTGACGCCATTCAGGATGCGCCACTCCCACTTGCCGATCAATTAGTGTGGAGACGGCAGCATAAACTTTCTTCCTTCGCTGGTGGGCACCAGCTATCAGTGGTTCCAGCACATCCCACTTGTTGCTTGCTTCTGAATTCCGGGTACGAAAGAAAAGATTTCCTTGGCTGCTTTTGACGGTTAATACGATCGAGTCAGCATCACCACTTTGATTCAACATGTAGTTTGTGCCATACGCCTGCACATCGTGAGGATTGACAAACAGCATACGCCTCAAAGCATGCGATACCCCTGTTCTACGATGTGAAATATCTTGGATTTCAAGTGCAAAATGATCTTTTGGCGATGGCACCGACATATTTCTAGTCGGGGGTGGAACATCAACATAATAGAACCGGTTCTTTTTTGGATCGCTGCCATATGGTGCATGGACATCAATATTTACCCATCCCCGAGCTTGAAAAAATGCCGCTCCTGAAGACGAAGCTGGGATACCAATCGCACGAAGCAAATTGCTGATAATTATTCTTGGCGGACCGCTAGTATGAAAAAAATACCTCGTCCTTTCATACCCACCTTTTTCTCTACCAAATGGCATCCGTCCGCTACTGTAGCCAACTTTCTGATGCCACTGGTATTTAACCCAATTATAAATTCTCTGGCCTGCGACATAAGGGTCTTTGGCACCACCTGAGACTGTACGCGCGAGATGAAACATCTCGTAGTGATGCGCCGACGATGCATAGTACCTTTTTGGGGTATAAGGCGAACCGGGATCACCACTGTCAAACGTCAAAGGACTGGTCCACTTCTCGTACCGATCAGGAATTGACCAAGCCACAAAACCCTCTGGTGAGATAATGTATTTTCGCCAAAGACTAGGCTTTGCGCGTAACATATACTGCGCTCGCAGAATTCCGGCAGCATAATAAAGCGCTTCAGAAAACCGAACTTCCGCCTTTGATAATTCGTCGGTAAAGGTACTTGGTGCCTGTACACTGGCGCTTAGCTTTTTTGCTACACCCTGGAAAAACAGCTGGTATTGAGCCCGAGTAAATGGTGTCCGATAGAATCTAGCATTCAGCTTGATCGAAACATAGAGAGCAGATGGCAACTTAATAGTCGGCACCAATTCACTATCTGAAGAAACCCCTGACTTCTGGCCTATATCACGCGCCGCCAAGTATAGAAACTGAGCGGCGTTGATTGATCGATCGGCAATCCGAATTGACTTAGGAACCTTCCGACTAGATTCCATGTCGCCCGCTACAAATACCGCCGTCCTCAAAAGATCATCATGGAATTGCGAAGCTACTGATAACTCTGAGACAAAGCCAATTACTAATAATATCGGCAACTTCAAACATAAACTAACAAACTTTAGCTGCCTTTTCATCAAAGGACGCACGATTGTTGTTTGAAATCTGACGGTAGGGGAGACGATGTTAGCGCCTTTATTTACTATATATCATAGGTCAAAGGGTCCCAGTAACAACCNGCTGAAACGGCCTGTCGGACCTCGCCCGCCCCCATTCAGGGCCTCCTTGACCGGTTTGGGGAGCATACGGAACTGCAGCACCAATTCCCCCCGAAGGTATGTGATTTATTAGAGATAAATCACAACGATAGTGTGTTGGTTGGGTAGCAACATGGCTTTGCAGTCCATCTCGATCTACCAAAACCTCCGCTACAGTATCCAGATCCCCGGCGGGAAACCACGCTGCATCAAAGTACTGGCTGCCATGTCGTATGGCATGTTGAGCAGCTTGTGAAGTGGCGGAATTTGTATTGGCTAAGTCTGCATTACCAACCATGCAGAATACTCGTAGAGCGATAACATCTGCATGCAAATTGTTTAAACGCACGGGTACCCGAAACTGGTAATCGGCAGACTCGGCTACAGAATAAATAAGAAACGTTACTAACGTAACACCGGCGAGCCACTTCCATTGTAAAATTTTCATTGATTTCTCTCCTGCGTAACCATGCTACTGAACTCATTCAAGTCGGATTCGGAAGAGTTTGACCTCTCCAAAACGAACCACGCCCGTACCTCGCAACCAGAAATGGACTGAATTACTGCCGCTTAAATCTAAGAATGGAACATCGTCGCCATTCGATTCCCCTCGAATAACATCTTCACCATCGATATAGCCAGAGTATGCCGCGACTGGGTATTTATCGTAAGTAAATACGTTTGACACAATGTGTGCTTGCGTAGGACTGGTCAGATCGAGCGGTTTACAAAGCCAATCCTCATGTCTTAGCTTCCGACCCACACAGANATCCAAACTGTGCCTGGAGGATGAAGAGGATGAAGCAGAGGTTGGTATTAATGAAAACGTCACTAGATAACAATAACTCGGCTGATTAGCATTTGTGACTCGATCTAGATCAAAGAAAACTAATACTGGGCGAGCACCTCCACTCCACACCGGATTAATGGTCACCGTGTCTTGTTGATAATTCTCAGTTAGATCACCTCTCGTAGGTGAAAGTTGGGCATGTTGTAATAGTAGCTCGGCACCGTTGAAGAAATTACTGTTGAAATTACTTGCCATATTACGTGGGGTAAAATGGCCTAGAAGATCAACGTCGGCTACAGAATATTCCGATAGAGCACCTCCGATAAACGCATGTTCAGTTTGCAATGTAAGTGCTGTAGATGAAGTTCTAGATCCAGGTTGGAGACAGCCCTGATCAGTGGGTAGATCAACCTGGATGTTGCTCCCGTCAGTGTCAGGCAAATTAGCCGTCCTTGTTCCAGTCATGAGCAATGCATCAGTGGGCACAGGTGGCATTGGTGCAGGTTCAATCTCAACTGTACTGCTCTCTGGAACGTTCCCAGGTCGTGTTCCAGTCATGAGCAATGCATCAGTGGTCACAGGTGGCATTGGTGCAGGTTCAATCTCAACTGTACTAGTGTCTGGTACGTTTCCTGCTCGGGCTCCAGTCATGACCAGTGACTGTGTAGTGACAACATCAGACGTTTGTTTTTCTTTCTTCGGATCTCGTTCTTTCTCTTTTCTCCCGGTTGGTGTCCCAGTCGATCCCTCTCGGGTGTTTAGATCTGTTTCCTTAGGTTTGTCATCCTCCTGTTTGCGCTTGCGTTCTTCGGCCTCTCTGTTACGTTCTTGTTGTTTACGTTGTTTTTCTACCTTACCTGACTCTTTGTCAGTACCTTCATCGGTTGGAGCTAAAACGTGTGTTGACGGATCAGTCGAATCCTGACAATCTTTTTTGCAATCACTAGTATCTGCGTAACATTCCTTTCGATACTGCTCTTCAAGAGAATTACCTACCGGAATTTGGTCGATACAGGCTAACTCCTTTAGGTCACAGCTTTTCTCGCATGAACGCTTCCGATCATCATCAGCTCCTTTTGAATCATGGGCTTCCTCGGTTGGTGCCTTTGCGTCTGCCAGTTTCTTTTTATCCCTCGCATCACTAACGTAAACCTGCATTGGCAATTCGACAGACTTTCCGCCGATTGTGGCCTCGATCCGATATCCCTTTCCAGGTAGCGCTTTACGGGATGCTCTCATTAACATTAATCTCCTGTTGTCGGCCCCCTTCCCGAGTTGGATCTGTACCCTGGACGTCGATTTGCCATTATGAGTCACAGAGAGTTTCTTTAACTGCAACAAGTGTTGCCCTTGAATACGAACTTTCACCTCAGGGCCACCAGGAATGAGCTGTACAATTTCAGGAACTATCGTCCTTATCAAGGGGACTAGCGCTCGGTTGATTTTGGTTACAACTTCAATACGCACTGGGAGAATTATTCTTTGTTTCTTAGTTACACCTTCTAGTTGGTAACCACTGGTAATCGCTGCATTCTCAGACGCTGATATCCTTACCCATCTTTGTGTATCACTGCCGCTAAGTTTTAGATTAGCCCTTACTGTTGAAGTATGTTGGCCNCGCAGGAGAACTCGGACTGAGTGCAGTTCTCGAAGGCCAGAACCGATTATCTCTAGATCCAGCCTCTCCCCTTTGGGCATCAGCTGTATTTCTTGAGGTATGACAGCATTGACGAGGACACCTCTCGCCCACACCGATTGACTAATAACCACTGTGAACGATATCAATAAACCAATCAGAAAAAATACTCTACTAACCTTCATTTATGGGTCCATTCAATACCATAGTTGATCGATCACACTTACCATTAGCTTATCAACAAGACTGTCTAAATAAACATTGTCGAGTTAGGCGATAATTAATCATGAAATCTTGAATCGNCAGTTGTTTTCTGTAATATGTCAGATATTACAGATTGTTCATAANGCCAACTAGTAACGTTAACGAAAGACCACATAGGGAAATCGCCTTGTGAGCAGAAGTTGCTTATTTGTCCCATTTGAAGTTAGGGCTTTTAAATTATTAATCGGCATCACCCTTCTTCTATGTCTTAGCTTTGGACTCATTTCTAAGTCATATGGCCACTTTATTTTTATTCACCACAATCATGGGCCCGTGGTCTATGACTTTGATAATGATGGGTATCAAGATTGGATAGACTGCGGCCCTGCTGATCCCGACATTGGCCCTGGTCTTCGGGATGACTACGGCGATGGTGTCGACAACAACTGTGACGGTACGGATGGGATTGATTCGGATGACGATAATTATGCTGAAAATATTCCAGCTCTAGACCAGTGGATCTATCCAACCGGGCGAGACTGCAATGATGACGACGACAGAGTCGGCGCTTCGTTGGGGGACGAAGCTGATCAAAACGATGGATTTGATACTAATTGCGATGGAATTGATTAATCTAAAGACAATGAGAAGTGCCGAATTTGTTCAGTGTAGGAAAATTATTAGTGTTAGCACTGCCGACCAGTGCGAGCCAACTCGTTTGGTGAAATCTCTTTCATTTACAAACAGGTCGACTACCTGTGTAGTAACCATGATTCTGTTAATTGGATTGATTACATTTGTGATTGACAAATCGGTTGCTGCCGATTACAACCCAGAAATTGCTTCAAATGCCTGCAAGAAATCAATTAAAAAAGATAAACAACTGGCAAATTTGGAAAGTCAGACAGTTTGTTACCAAGCAGCTATAGGAGGTGATCGCTTTGCGCGCAAGATGCTACACAGATCTGCATATTTCGCGTCCCAAGCGTTGCGGCTCTACCTTGATGTCGCGATTCCTCTTGCAAAACCTGGTCTTGGTTCAGATCTAACTCAATCCAAGCGCCTAAGAAGGCTACAAACAGGATTCTGGCACAAGCAAAACCATGCCGACCACGATCTTATATTTCTACACGACAATGCTGGCCTTCCTTATCGTATCGCAGACAGCTCACAAAAAGAGAAAATCGCTGAAGTTATCGTCCACTTTCAAAAAGGACTGAATACTAATATTGAATCCACACCCGGTGGGGCACCCTTAGCGGGTCGATATATTCTTAAGAGGCCGGTTAACACCTGGCTTATCGATGGATTTGAACCAATCCGTCTTAAAGCGAGCAATCCCATGGATTGGCTAACGGACTATATTCACTACACACGATCAGCTCGTGGGAATCCGATTAGTCTTGAATTCATTCAGCTGGCCGACGAGTCGGGACTACCCCACTTCTGGGTCGATGGCGGATTCGATAGAGATGCCGAATTTATGAATCGGAACCAGGGTAAGGGGTTTTTTGTGACATCTGATAATTTTGATTCAACGACCAGCTCCAACAGTGAGCACCACTCGTTTAAGGTGGGATTCGCAAAGAAAGAGACCAGTGAAACAAATTCTGCCAGCATCGTTGACCC
>PAOO01000001.1 GCA_002708065.1 Chloroflexota bacterium | reverse complement strand
GAGTTGCGATTTCAATTATCACCTGTTCCGTTAGTTAAAGGCGTCTGGCCTTCCAAACGTAGGGTCTCACAAGACGCACCTACAAATTCCCGAAACAACGGATGCGGCTTAGTGGGCCTTGAAAGAAATTCAGGGTGAAATTGCGTACCGGCCATAAACGGATGATCCTGGTGTTCTACAATCTCAACTAATCTCCCATCTGGAGAAAGGCCCGACGGCATGAGCCCAACTGAAACCAGGTCTTCCCTGAAGGAATTATTGAATTCAAATCTGTGCCTGTGTCTCTCCATGACTGTGGATTCTCCGTAAGCTTTGGATGTGACACCATCTCCTAATATCTCGCAGGGATAAACTCCTAATCGCATCGTACCTCCCTTATTAGTGATATCTACTTGATCTGGCATGAGATCTATCACAGGTGAGGTAGTCGTTTCATCAAATTCCGTTGAATTAGCATCTGCCCTGCCAAGCAAATTACGGGCGGCTTCAATGACCATAACTTGCATACCTAAACATAAACCAAGATAAGGTATTTTTCTCTCTCTGGCATACTCTACAGTCTGGATCATTCCTTCAACACCTCTGTAACCAAATCCACCAGGCACCACTATCCCTTCGATACCGTCAAGATAAACATCAGGCCCTTTTTCTTCAATGCCTTCTGCTTGTACCCAAGAGATTTCTATATCCTTACCGTGATGTAGGCCAGCGTGTATTAGGGCTTCCTTTACGGACATATAAGAGTCATGCAGGTCAACATATTTCCCTACGACCGCAATGTTTAGCTTTCCTTTCGGCCTCTTAATCCTATCCACAAGTTCAACCCAGCCGTTTAGGCTTTCCCAACCAGAAGATCTAGCATTCAGACCGAGTGTGTCAGATATTAGATTACCCATACCCTGTTCCTCTAGTATCAGGGGTACCTCATAGATACTTTGTACTGTTGGAAGTGTCAGTACACCTTTTACGGGCACATCGCAGTGAATCATGATTTTACGGCGCAGTTCTTCGGCCACCTCATGATCGCTGCGGCAAATAATGGCATCAGGCTGTATACCGATACCTCTAAGCTCCCGAACACTATGTTGGGTCGGTTTGGTTTTCAGCTCACCCGTTGAGGATATAAAGGGAAGGAAAGTGAGATGAGTATAAAATACGTTATCTCTCCCAACCTCGTTTCGCATCTGGCGAATCGCTTCTAGAAAGGGAAGTCCTTCGATATCACCTACTGTTCCGCCAACTTCGACAACAATAACTTCGGCCTTGCTTTGTGAAGCCAATTCCATAATGCGCTCTTTTATGGAGTCAGTTACATGGGGCACAGCTTGTATTGTTCCCCCTAGAAACTCACCTCTTCTCTCTTTGGAAATAACCTCGCTATACACCTGGCCTGCGGTTACATTTGATAAATGGCTAAGGTCAACGTTAACAAAACGTTCATAATGACCCAAATCTAGATCAGTTTCGCTACCATCGTTCGTTACAAAAACCTCACCGTGTTGATAAGGGGACATAGTACCCGGATCGACATTTAGGTACGGATCCAATTTCAGCAGAGAGACTGTTAGGCCCCGACTCTTCAATATTCTACCTATGGAACCTACACAGACGCCCTTCCCTACAGAACTTACTACTCCCCCAGTAACAAATATGAATTTCGTCATACGGTGTGTTGCTCCAAAACTTGAATCGGAAAAGCCAGTTTAGCGGACCCGTCTATTCAGCATTTAAACTGGTAAACGATTGGAAATAGCCACAGCGATTCTCTAGATCGCTGTGGGGGGATTCTGCGAGGTCAGTTGGCCTGTTCGGTTGGTTAACCGAAATTGACAATTTATCTGAGCTAACGGCACAAATCACAGAAAAGCTTTAGTCTCCCCCTCCTCATATACGTTGCAAGTATAGGCACTGGTGAAAGTGAGTGTCAATTGAACTTTAGAGGCTTCCGAATCGATGATTCGAAACAATGAGCGAAAGTGAAAGCAATGATATTAACTTAGTAATATCATGTACATGATTTTTTCCTTAACTATAACTATCAAAACAATCTTTAACTAGAACCGAATAGCAATATATATCGAGAGGATTCAATGAAATATTATAGATTAGTAGACTCTTTCGGAAATTTGTCGCTAGTTGCTGAAACAGGCGAAAACCAATTGGAAGATATAACATCCGTGGAAGAAGACCTTGACGATCTTGCGATTTTACTGAGGACCGCTTCTTATTCTGGAACACGAGTAGATGACCTTGCCCGTGACATCCTTGCTTCAGGCGATCCTCTTGTCCTGAACATTGATGAGATATTTAACTCATCGAAAGAAGGATCCGGAGAATATAGGTTCGATCGGCCGTTTGATCCCCCTGAAGTTTGGGCCGCGGGGGTTACATATAAGAATAGTGAGATGGAAAGACGTAGAGAAAGCGAAACCCCCGACGTTTATTCAAACGTTTATAACGCTGAACGTCCAGAAGTGTTCTTTAAAGCCACGGCGGACAGGTGCATGGGCCCATTTGACGATGTAGGAATTCGTTCCGATTCTACTTGGGATGTACCAGAAGCTGAGCTGGCGTTCGTGATTTTCAAAGGGGAAATTGTTGGTTATACCATCGGAAACGACATGAGTAGTAGGTCTATAGAAGGAGATAATCCGCTATATCTGCCCCAGGCGAAATTGTACGATCAAAGTTGTTCGATAGGGCCATGCTTTGTTTCAACTGAAGGGATAGTTAATCCACAAAACCTTGGCGTGGAATGTACTATAGTCCGTGAGGGAGAACCCGTCTTCACCGGCAACACATCCACGAGTGAGATGGCGCGAACATGCTCAGAAATATCCGANTGGTTGCAAAGAAGTAACCAAGTCCCAGATTTAACAACCGTATTAACAGGAACCTCAATTGTTCCACCCCCCGAATTCACATTACGAGAGGGNGACACAGTCGCTATCACCATCGAGGGCATCGGAATTTTAGAAAATAACGTTGTTGTGGTCTAGTCGCTGANCATTCTCCTGGTACGAACTCGATTAATGAACCTGTCAAGAAGCCTTTTTAAGTTGATTCTCGGGAATCGCTTGCCTCGGCTTGACGGNAAAATAATCATTCAAGGTCCTGAAAAGCCAGTAACTATCGAACGNGATAATTGGGGTATTCCATACATCCGNTCCGAGTCTGTAACAGACGGGTGGTTTGGACTCGGTTTCTGTCAAGGACAAGATAGGAGTTTCCAACTAGAAGTCGCACAAAGAGTTTCTAGGGGCACANTGTCGGAGATAATAGGCCCTTTAGGGCTACCTGTGGATAGATTATCGAGAAGAATCGGCTTTCATCGCTCGTCAGTGAACCAGATGTCAGTACTCGACGGACCAACTAGGTCTTACCTGAAGGCATTCACTGACGGAGTTAACACCGGTAGGCTAGAAGGGTCCTCAAAGAAAGCTCACGAGTTTTCAATACTGAGATGCGAGCCTTCTACTTTCGAACCTCAAGATGCCTTGGGAATCCTTAAACTATTTGCGTTTCAGATGGGTTCAAATTGGGACTCTGAGCTAGCGCGACTGCGAATCCTTCTAAATGATGGGAGAAATGCTTTAGAGGATCTCGATCCCGCATATCTTACAGTTTACCCAGATTCCTCTACATTAAAACCAGACAAGGACCAAGGAAACTCCGTACTAAAGCCGCTCATTGAAGACATTGAGGCAATACTTTCGGTGGTCGGCCAAGGCGGAGGGTCGAACAATTGGTCCCTTTCCGCAAAAAAGACCGCTACTGATAGGCCAATCCTCTCTAATGATCCGCACTTATCACCATCGGTGCCAACCCAATGGTACTTGGCAAGTCTTCATACTTCAGAATGGCGAATGATCGGTGCTGCAATTGTAGGATTGCCTGGTTTCGTAGCTGGTCACAACGGTTTCGCAGCCTGGGGCGTAACTGCCGGCCTTGCAGACAACACAGATCTCTATATAGGAAATCCTTGTTCTAATGACCAAAATACAACCAACGGCAAAATCCGATCTTTTATGGAACATATCCATATTAAAGGAGGAGGTAAAACAGAAGAACTGGTTACGGAAACTAATCTGGGACCAGTCATAGGACAAAGTTTAGGATTTCCAGAATATTCGATTACAATGAACGCAACTTGGTTAGATCCGGTCCCATTCGACACCCTTGTGCAATTGCCTAAGATTCGGTCCTTTCAGGAATTTAAGACTTCATGGAAGAGATGGCCATTTTCCGCATTCAATATGGCATATGCTGATTCCAATGGAAATATTGGATGGCAGCTCGTAGGGGACGTCCCAATACGAACCTCTGGGAAAGGAACTCTCCCACACCCTATAGCCGAAAACTGGAAGGACGAAAGAATACCGATTGAAGAATTGCCGTTTCGGTATAATCCGGCAAACGGAATAATAGCTTCAGCAAACAATAAGCCTACCCATAATAATGGGTACAAACACCACTTGGGTCACGACTGGGTAGATGGTTATCGCATCAGTCGTATTGTCGAGTCATTGGCATCAAGATCCGATTGGAAAATACAGGATTCCATGGATCTTCAATTAGACAAGAAAGCATTACCTTGGCTGGAGATCAAGGAGTTTGTTATTGCCCTTGAAACTAACGATCCCGAAGTAAAACTCGCAGTTCAGATGCTTTCAAAATGGGATGGCTATTTGAATGAAAATTCCCCTGAGGCTTCTATATACGAAGAATTTTTATCCCAATTGATAAAGTCGATCGCAATGGACCGAGCTCCGAATTCTTCTGACTGGGTTATGGGTAAAGGTTTCCATCCTTTGTCCGAACTGACGCTCTTTGCAGCCAGGAGGGTTAGTCATACAGTGAAATGTTTAAGGGAAAGACCGCGACACTGGTTCGCCTCTTCATCATGGGATGAACAAATTGAGAAAGCTTTGTCTAATTCGGTCAAAGTACTAAAAGAAACCCATGGAGCTGACCAATCAAAGTGGGGGTGGGGATATACCAGAAAGCTAACAATCCCACATTTTATGAGCGCAAAAGAACCNTTCAACAGAATCTTTAATTTAGGGCCATTCCCGTGGGGTGGAGATACTAACACGATCAGCCAGGCTGCTTCTTCTCCTTGGAATCCATTCTCCAAAATTACCACTATCGCCTCCATGCGGATGACAATAGACGTGGGCAAATGGGATAACAGCAGATTTATTTTACCAGGTGGTCAATCTGGGAACGTGGGGTCTCCTCACTATTCTGATATGTTGCCTCTTTGGAGATCTGGAAAAGGTGTCCTGATTTACTGGGACCAAAACAAAAAGTCAAGACATATCAGGCACAAATTGGTACTGTCGCCAGACTAATATATCTATCAGATTGAAGACTTTTAGAGTAAAGACTTTGGGCAATTTATCTTTAGGTGTCAAAGATCCTCTTCATGCTGATCTTTAATAACGTCCTCAGATCGCTCCATCATCTCCTGATACTTCGCTTTGATATTCGTTACTCTAAGTTCAGTTTCGGATAGCCGTCTCCCCGCTTCCGCTGCGAGTACCATGCCTTCCTCATACACTTCCGTCGCAAGGATCAGTGAGAGCCCCCCCCTTTCTAGTCGGGATACACATTCTTCAAGCTTGTCCATAAGCTGTTCGAATGACGTCTCTTCGGATTCATTCTCCATTGCAATTGCACCTGTCACCTTTTGCCATCAAGAAAGTAGATCTCGATTGGGTTCCAACCACTCTGTAACAGCCCCAAATTTACCATTCTTAACTGTAATTTCCACATTATCACCAAGACTAAGATCAGAAGTGCTGGTTACTATTTCCCCACCAGCTTTCTTCTGAACTATCGAATAACCTCTTTCCAGGGTGTTCTTCGGACTCACAAATTTAAGGTTGTCCTTCAGGGAACGAAACTCCTCTCCAGCGATAGCTCTCATGTGGCTTATAAGGAAATCAGATCGGCCGACAAGCTCATCAACGCTCATTTTAAAATTATCTGTATCTGGTATATGGAAATTCATTGTCGAAACCGACGATTCAATAGAGGAATTTGTGTTAGAAAGAAAACCAAGTATCCTAGTAGTTAATGCGAATGTGCTATGGCTCAACTTACCTTCTATGTCTAGGACATCTGGAACTAATTGCATCGCAGCACCTGTTGGAGTAGAGGCCCGAACATCAGCCACAAGATCTGCGATCGTCCAATCAGTCTCATGGCCAACTCCAGTAACAACCGGAATCTTCGAGGAAAAAATGGCCCTCGCTACGCTTTCCTCGTTAAACGGCCACAAATCTTCGGGGGAGCCCCCCCCTCTGGCTACCAAAACCACCTCCACTCCGGGACATTCACTTAGAGATCTCACTGAATCTGCGATCATAGACGCTGCCAGACTACCCTGAACTAGAGTGTGGGCTAATACGATTTCAACGGTCGGGAATCTACTTCTTATGGTGCGTATGATGTCATGCCAAACAGCAGAATCTTCGGAGGTTGCCACGCCGATGACTTCTGGATACGCCGGCAGAGGTCGTTTACGGGAGGCGTCAAATAACCCTTCAGATTCCAACATTGATTTCATTTGCTCAAATCTGACCTGAAGTTCGCCTATTCCAGACGGCTGAATTAGGTTAGCAATGATCTGCAGTCGGCCCTGTCTTGCATACACTGTCACTCTGCCAAATACCAGAACCTCCTCTCCTTGTATTAAATGATCTGCTCCAACGCCACCTCTGAACATGACCGCTTCTAGAACCGACTCATCATCTTTGAGAGCAAAATAACAATGCCCTGAGGCCGCTTTAGACACCCTTGACACTTCCCCCTGAACGTAAATATCGGAAAGCAGTTCATCGACCTCTAGAACAAGACCGATATGATTGACAACCTGTGTTACAGATAAAGGAGGCATTGGAAGTTAAGACCTCGACAGATATTCCCCAGACCGCGTNTCAACTNTGATNGAATCTCCTTCATTTACAAAAAGGGGCACGGTTATTTCTAATCCTGTCTCCAAGGTCGCAAACTTAGAGGCCCCCTGNGCGGTATCNCCCTTGACTCCTGGAGGTGAAGATACAACCTTTAGATCCACCGTAATGGGAAGGTCNAACGAGATAGGGTTGTCTCCAAAAAATACCAAATCCACCTCAGTCTGTTCGATTACATATCTGAGTGCGTCACCCATCTGATCGGCCGACATCGGAAATTGCTCGTAAGAATTTGTGTCCATGAAGTAATAAAGCCCACTATCCTCGTAGATGTATTGTGCCTTTCTACGTTCCACATCAGCTTGAGTGAAATTCACATCGTATCCAGAGAAAGTTTTATCAACCACTCTCCCGGTCCGCAAACTCCTGAATCTAATNCTCATCACCGGAGCTCTCTGCTGCATTTTNCTGCGTTCATATTCAACAACCGAAAAAGGTTCGCCATCAAGCTCTATTGACATCCCTTTTCTTAGATCCCCGTAACCTATTGTCATTATTCGACTCCAAACTCATCTCATCTGCAAAAGTCTTAACCGTTGAGAAACCAACTTCCCATATAAAGATTAACCTCAGTCTGTTCCAGCTCTGATATTGATTTGTCGGATCGCCTTTACTTCGGAGACTTAGTTAGCACTCTCGGGCCACTTTCTTCCATCAATACGACATCTTCTATACGAACTCCCCCCCAATCTGGCAAATATATTCCAGGCTCTATAGTAAATACAGAACCGATCTCTATTACATCAGTCGAAGACGGGACTACCATCGGTCGTTCGTGGATATCAAGACCCACTCCGTGACCGAGACCGTGGCCAAAATGTGAACCATATCCATTCTTCTCAATCACGTTTCTTGATACCCTATCGAGGTCAGCCGCTCTCATGCCTGGTTCGGCTGCCTTTTCGGCAGCGAGTTGAGCTTCTAGCACTATGCCGTAGATCTCTTCAAATTTTTCATGAGATTTTCCGCTCGGATCTGCCAGTACTGTGCGAGTCAAGTCACTTCGATATCCTTTGAATAGAGCTCCCATATCAATGACTACAGGGTCTCCTTTTCTTATTAATGTTTTCTCCGCCCGGTGATGAGGCAGGGCGCCATTCACGCCAGTTCCCACTATAGTGTCAAATGCCACAGCATCTGCGCCCAAGTCACGCAAACAAGCCTCAATCACCTTCGCAACTTCAATTTCCGCCACCCCAGAGTGTACAGATTGCAAAGCCTGTTCCATGGCGCTATCAGCAAGATTTACAGCCGTCTGCAGTAATTCAATCTCGCTCTCGTCTTTCGTGGTTCTGAGACTCTCTACAGCGCCTTCAGCTGGGTTTAAGAAGATATCGTCCTTCAGAGTGGAACGTATCCTTTGGTGGTCTGCATAAGAAGTATGGCGTGGCTCAAATGACACGCATTCTAGGTTCATATCAGAAACAACTTTCGCCAGGGGTTCGTATCCCCCTAATATTTGAACTATTTCAAAACCTGGGCATTCATTCTTTGTTTGTTCAAGGTACCTGAAGTCTGTAAAGATTAAGGCTCTGGACTCTGTAACCAAGAGATAACCATTGCTACCTGTAAACCCGGACAAATAGCGACAGTTTCCCCTTGANGATATAAGCATGGCACTCTGAGNACCGCCCAAAACGCTTCCCCTCAATCGAGAAATACGTTTAGAATATTCTTGATTCATTACGATTCAATACTTCGAATATGTTCAACAATGGATTCCAGTGCGAGAGAATACCCTCTCCAACCCAAACCCGCTATTTGCCCCACCGCTAAATATTCGACAACAGAATGTTGTCTATATTTCTCTCGAGAATGTATGTTTGAAATATGTATTTCTACAACAGGTAATTTGGCATCAGTAAGTGCGTCTTTAACTGATAAACCATAATGGGTCAATGCGCCACCGTTAATAACTATACCGTCGCTATTTCCGGATTCTTGTTGAATATAATCAATCAATTTCCCTTCATGATTAGATTGAAAATGGTCTATGTCTANACCAAGTCGGTCTGCAGTATCTTTGACATCGGTCAAAACATCATCCANGGTTTTATCTCCGTANTGGNTTTTGTCTCTTGCTCCCAACACATTTAGATTCGGTCCATTAAGGATCAAAATTCTCATTCTTAATTTGCCTTTGGATTCGTCTCCGAATCTATGTCAGACATTGGATGAGCCAATATATAACTCTTGCGAGCCTGACTGCCTGTTACATGAGTGTATATTTGAGTAGTTTCCGGTGTAGAGTGTCCTAGAAGCTCCTGTACAACTCTAAGATCAGCTCCGCCGTCAATCATGTGGGTAGCAAATGAATGACGCAAAGTATGAGCATGAACCCTTTGCCCCAATCCAGACGCCCTAGCATATTTAACGACTCTATCCTGAATCGACCTGACACTAAGGCGATTCCCGTCTCTTGAAACAAAAAGCGCATCGGTGTTTTTTTCGTTCAATAAATATAGACGAGCATTTTCAAGATAAAGTTTTAAAGCTCGTGCTGCAGGAAGGCCAAATAAGGATATCCGTTCTTTCGAGCCTTTCCCTTCCACCTTGATCTGATTCGTGACCAAATCGAGACCGGAGAGATCCGAGGAGCTTACTTCACTCACCCTGAGCCCGGCACCATACATTAATTCCAACAAGGCAGCGTCTCTGAGAGATATCCAAGACTTACCTGATACTTCTGTTGTCGCAACAATCATTCGCGATATTTCTTCCTTATTTAGGAATCTCGGAAGGATTCTGTCCTTTTTCATGGGCAACCTGCGAGGCACAGGATTAATTTTCAAGTAGCCTTCATCAAGCATCCAACCAAAAAACCTTCTAAGTACGGATAGTTTACGAACAATGCTTGACCTTTGGTATCCAAGTTCTAGCAACCATGAAAGATAACGTCGTACATCTTGTCTGT
Organism: Chloroflexota bacterium; assembly: GCA_002708065.1. GTDB lineage: Bacteria > Chloroflexota > Dehalococcoidia > Lucifugimonadales > UBA826 > UBA11795. The sequence goes on along the minus strand of PAOO01000001.1, from coordinate 48,454 downwards.
CGAACTCCCCCACGGAGGATATCTCCTCCGTGACCATGAATTCACCAACTGACTTGAGGTCCGCACGGTATCCCCGCACAGTAAATGAGGACAGACCCCTTAGTCTCTCAAGGTTGTTGCAGAAGTTGTCAGCAAAGAGGTCGAAGGCCTGAGCATTCATTTCCACACCATATCCCCGTGCTAGCTACATTTCCAGCAGGCAGGGTGCCTCTGCAAAACCAATAGGAAGCTAGCTGGCTACCTCCCTATATTCATCGGAACGAGCGCCACCCGAAGAATCACCATCTTCTACTTGACCTCTAAATCCACATTCTTTTGAGGCGCATCTTGCATTAGACCCTCTACCTTGTATTAAAAGACCCGAACAATCAGGGCATGGTTGAGTCATGGGCTTTGAATTTACCGCAAACTTACAGTTAGGGTAGTTAGTACAGCCGAAAAATATTCCCCTCTTACTTTTTCTTTCCGCTAACTCGCCAATTTTGCACTCGGGACATCCCACACCTATAGTCAGCGGTTTCGTATTCTTACAATCTGGAAACCCTGTACAAGCTATGAACCTTCCGTTTCTACCTCCTCTAATAACCATAGGTCTTTCACATTGCTCACAAACCTGGTCACTCTCCTCATCAAGACGNCTGCGTTCAACCCTCTTTGCCTTTTCNTTCGCTGCACCGATAGAANTATCGAACGGTTCGAAAAATTCCAAGAGCATTGGNTTCCATTTAATTAGTCCCTCCGCTATTTCATCCAACCTTTTCTCCATATCAGCCGTGAAGCCAATATCCATGATGTCCCGAAAATACTCCGTAAGAAATTCCGTTACAACCAGTCCTAATTTGGTTGGTATGAATCTTCCTCTATCCCGTCTTACATAATCTCGATCTTGTATAGTGCCAATAATCGAAGCATAGGTGCTCGGTCGCCCAATCCCCTCATTCTCAAGGTTCTTTATTAACGTTGCTTCAGTGAACCTGGGCGGAGGTTGTGAGAAATTTTGCTCTGACTCAATACCATTGCATAGGAGTGGTTCACCTACCTTGAGCTGTGGTAATCCCCTCTCCTCATCTTCCTCGCCCGATACGTCGTCTCTACCTTCAGTGTAGAGAATTCGGAAACCGTCGAATTTGGGAACGGATCCAGTGGCCCTAAAAATATATGGNATATCGCTGGAAACTCCTTTGATTTCCGAGTCGATTACGGTGCGGTCGTAAAGAGCGTCCACCATCTGGCTCGCTACCATACGCTTCCAGATAAGATCGTAGAGTCTGTACTGATCTCTTTCTAAGTTTGCCCGAAGGGACTCTGGTGTTCTAAAGACAGAAGTAGGCCTAACTGCCTCATGGGCTTCCTGCGCTCCTTGCACCTTTCTAGAATACTGGCGCGGCTTTTCAGGACAGTATGTGCTCCCGAATTTTTGCTTCACGTAATCTGCGGTTTCACTTAAGGCAGAAGCTGAAACGCTTGTGGAATCTGTCCTCATGTAGGTAATTAGACCGACTTGTTCTGATCCAACAATTTCAATGCCTTCGTAAAGTTGCTGAGCCAACGTCATCGTACGTGAAGCTGAGAACCTAAGCCTTCGCGAAGCTTCCTGTTGTAAGGAACTTGTTATAAAGGGAGCTGCAGGGCGGCGTCTAGTCTCTTTCGTCTCGAATCCAGAGACACGGAAAGAGCCTCCTTCAAGATCACTAACGATATCCGTCGCACTTTTTTCGTCAGTTATTTCCGGCTTTTTCCTATCCCCGTTTATTGAAACCAAAGATGCCTCAAAAGAAGTACCCCCTCGCTTTAGGAGACGAGCATCTATCGTCCAAAACTCCTTAGGAACAAAAGCTTCTATAGCTTTTTCCCTATCAACAACCATCCGAACAGCGACCGATTGTACCCTTCCTGCTGAAGTGCCTTTCTTGACTTTGCTCCAAAGTACCGGACTTAGCATATAGCCAACTAATCTATCCAATATCCGACGCGCCTGCTGCGCATTGACTAGATCAGTATCGAGCTTTCTAGGGTTAGCGAAAGCTTCTTCTATNGCAGGCTCGGTGATTTCATGAAAAACGACTCTCTTAGCTTTATTTAGGTCTATCCCAGCCGCCTCCATAAGATGCCATGATATAGCCTCTCCCTCACGATCAGGGTCTGTGGCCAAGTAAACAGTACCGGCGGAAGCCGCAGCCTTTTTCAGCTCTGAAACCACTTTTTTCTTATCGCTAGAGACTTTATAAGTTGGAATAAATGAATCGCTGTCTATCTCAACTCCAAGTGATTTCTTTGGTAGATCTCTCACATGACCCATCGAAGCTTTAACGTCATACCGACTCCCCAAAAAGCGTCCGATAGTACGAGCTTTAGCGGGAGATTCAACTATCACCAAATCTTTAGGCATTAGATTATTAAACCCTCTCTGGCGTTACATCGCCTTCTTCATTTATATCGCTATATGTTATTAATTCAGAGACTTAAGAGTTTCAAGCATCCCCTCGACCTATATAGCCCTTTGTCCTAATTTAATTTATCACGCCACGTGTATCTGCGTATCCTGCTAAATTTCACTGAGCTCAAATCATACGTAGCTCTGGTACTGGTAAACCGATGGGCATCTTATTAAAAACTTGAGATCCAATCCAGTATCGGCATTCAGATATGTTGGCGGAGAGGGTGGGATTCGAACCCACGGTTCCCCTTGTGAGAGAACACACGATTTCCAGTCGTGCCTATTCGGCCACTCTAGCACCTCTCCTAAACAACATTCTAATTACAGCGGAGAGAGTGGGATTCGAACCCACGATGAGATTGCTCCCATACTGGTTTTCGAGACCAGCGCCTTAAACCGCTCGGCCATCTCTCCCCAGGGGCAAGGAAGGAGTATATCAGCAGGTCATTTACCTCCAATAGGCTCTAATCATCGAACAAAATCTCTCCACATCACATTTTCTATTAGTCACCTATTTCCAAACGAGGGAGAATTATATCCTTTATCGCTTCAACCAATCCGTCATCCGTCACGGGAGGTACTACAAAATCAGCCTCCTCCTCTACAGACTTGGGGGAACCTCCCATTGAAATAGACAGCCCGCATTCTCTGAACATGGGCAAATCATTATAACTGTCTCCAACACAGGCCATATGTCGGGTGCCGATGGAGAGCAGATTTCCAACTTTTCTAACAGCACTGCCTTTATCCACGCCAACCTGGGTACAATCCACCGCCCACAATTCGTTATACGGTAACCAAGCTTTAGCGACCTGTATTTCTGTAGTTGCTGATAAAGCCGTCATTATTTTGTCAGCTTGGTCCTCTTTCACATCCAAGACAGAAATTCTTGCAAATTCTCTCCCAAGTGCCATTGAGATATCTTGAACAGATTCCCTTCCTGAAGTAGCAATAAATGAAAGGCGTTCACGCTGAATCTTTTCCAACACTTTGGTCGTTATTTCAGAACCCAGGAGAGCATGCCACAAAGGTTCCCAATTAGACAGTGGGTCTATAATTACGGCACCGTTATCACATACCTGAGGAGAAGTAAGTCCGAGCTCCGTGCCNTAACGCTTTACTTCCCATCTTTCCCTGCCGGTATTAATGAAGACGGGAACAAGTTTTGCAAGTCTAGACACGGCTTTCGCAGTACCCGAAGAAATCTGTTCATCTGGNCCTATTATGGTGCCGTCAAGATCGAGTGCAACAGCCCTTATAAATTTCGTCATATATATTTTCGTGANCACCAGCGNATGAAACAGGAATTGCCAGTGTCTTTGAAAGACACTTCAATCCAAGGTTAATGTTGTAGCAGTNGTGATTTGAGCATTTAAGGGCAAGTGTAAAAGCAAACAATGTGCTATACGTCAGTTAGTTCGAACACCCTAAGCCGCGAAAGTCCCGTGACCCTTTAATCCGACCCCTATCGGAGACGATTATAGTGAGGATTGCTCATCTCTGGGGGTGAAAATAGAGCCTTCTTTAAACAACGGAGGACGTTTTTTCGCAGTCGACTTAAGAAGGGTACCTCCAACTATTCCAATGGCAAGGGCGCCGAGCACACCTATCGGTAATCCCTTTAGAAATGTTCTTCGCGTTAACCCTTTTTTATTTTTTGACATATGTCCCACTAGATTTGAATCCCGTCAATAAGATTGCTTTTATCGTTCCATCAATTATTTCAATAACTCNCCCACAGGAGGGACAAAACAATTGAGCCAAGCCCACACAATTCCATTATAGGGCGGTTCATCTACTTCGAACAAGGAAATTCAGTCCAGCCACCTTACCCATTGCACTATCCAGTAACAAGTATGCGCATAAATTATTCCTTTAGCGGTTTTACCAACCCAGACGATCAACAGAAAACGTTTGATGGGATACCTTAGTGCTCCCGCAGATATGCCTACAAAATCGAATACCGGGTTTGGTATTAACAATGAGAATAATAGGCATGCCCCAATGGCTCATCCACTGCCTGACACGGATATAGGGTTTTCGGCCGCGGATCACCGACCGGCCTCCATACCCAATGGCATAGCCGGGAAGCTCTCCAATTATCTCACCTAANCCAAATAATATTCCCCCTGTAAACAGATTTAGNTCCAGTCNAGCAGCAGCACATGTAGCTGCTAAGCTGGGANTCGGGAACACCATTCCTCCACTTGCCNGCNGGCTTAGTAGAAAAACTCCAGGGTAGGCTAGTGCTTTCCATCAATCAACGTTTGATGCTCCTACAACAAACATACAAACGCCTGAAACTACACTTACCGCGATTATGCCGGCGCAAAGTGNAGTGATCTGTAAGCCANGTTCTGTTGCCGGAAGAAATCTCTTAATAAACAAGAATTCCAGGAAGTCCTTGGTTACAACTACTTCCTGGAATGTAAACTATCAATCAGTAGCTAACTCCAACCAGCTCTTCATTTCTCTGTAAGATTAAGTAAAACGTGTTTCACGATCGCGTGATGTTCGAAGACTGTATCTTTCATTGCGTTCATTTTTCGCCAAAATCGTTCCAGTAAAAGCCCCTATTAACTACGCGGAAATTCCACTCTCCCTTTCCACTAACGAGAACTGAAGTTCATCTTGGGCAAGGTCTACAAGTACTGAGTCCTTCCCTTTAAAAGCTCCCCTAATTATCTTTGTTGATAACGGGTTTTCGATAAAACGTTGTATAGTACGCCGTAGAGGTCTTGCTCCATAAACCTGATCGAAACCCTCATTCGCAAGCCAAGTTTTTGCGTCTTCAGTCAAGATCAACTCGATACCGCGTTCCTCCATGCGACTTTGTATGTCTGAAACCATAATGTCCACTATCTTCAGGAGTTGTTTTCGCTCAATAGCATCAAAAACTACTATCTCATCGATCCGATTCAAGAACTCTGGCCTGAATGATTTTTTCAAAGATTCCTCTATAGATCCACGTAGCCTTTCACGCGTGTCCTTTTCGTTTACTTGCCGAAGAAAGCCCAACGCCTCCTGGTGAGCTTCACCCGTACCGAGATTACTCGTCATGATGACTATAGTATTTCTGAAATCGACAGTCCTCCCCCTACTGTCTGTGAGCCGTCCATCCTCCAGCAACTGTAGCAAGACGTTAAACACATCCGGGTGAGCTTTTTCAATTTCATCAAATAGAACGACGCGGAACGGCCGCCTTCGGACAGCCTCTGTCAGTTGCCCCCCTTCTTCAAATCCAACATATCCCGGCGGGGCGCCCAACAGGCGCGATACAGAGTGGGCTTCCATGTATTCGGACATGTCGATACGGACCATATTTTCTTCGTCATCGAACATATACCACGCAAGAGCCTTTGCCAGCTCAGTCTTTCCGACTCCGGTTGGTCCCAAAAAAATAAAACTTCCTATAGGTTTGCTAGGATCATTTAGGCCTGCTCTGGCCCGCCTCACTGAATCAGACACCGCTTGAACAGCCAGCTCCTGCCCTACTACACGCTCATGGATTCGTTCTTCCATATTTACGAGTCTTTCAGCTTCCGTCTCTAGTAAACGGGCCACAGGAATACCTGTCCAAGCCGCAATTAAAGCGGCGATGTCTTCTGCATCAACTACAGCACTTGTAGCACTACCTTCCCCTGCACAACCCTCTACATCAAAAACTGACATCTCATCTTCGAATACTTGCTCCATCCTAAGTCGTTCCGCTTTAACCTCGGCGGCTTTTTCATAATCGGCTCGCTCGGAAGCGGCGATTTCTTCTATCTCAAGTCGACGAAGGCTCTCTTCCTTCTCTCTAAGAGTCTTAGGATGTAATTGTGAGTCGATCCTGATCTTGCTCGCTGCTTCGTCGATCAAGTCAACCGCTTTGTCAGGCAACAGTCTTCCTGATATGTAGCGCTGGCTCAAAACTACAGCAGCGTCAAGGGCCGAGTCATCTATCTTAAGGCGGTGATGAGCCTCGTACTTAGGTCGGAGCGCTTTTAACATTTCCACACTAGTATCTAGATCTGGCTCTTCTACAAGCACCGGCTGAAATCTACGCTCAAGTGCAGCATCCGATTCAATATAACGTCTATATTCATCCTCGGTGGTTGCTCCCAAACACTGTAATTCGCCCCTCGCCAAAGCGGGTTTCATCATGTTGCTCGCATCAACACTACCCTCCGATGCTCCCGCTCCGACCACCGTGTGAATCTCGTCAATAAAGAGAACAATATCGCCTGCGGCCTGGCGTACCTCATCCATTACTGCCTTGAGACGTTCCTCAAACTCACCTCTAAATTTGGAACCGGCAACTAAGGAACCTACATCGAGAGCTAAAACTTTTTTCCCAGTCAGCTCATCTGGCACATCGCCAGACACGATTCTTTGTGCAAGTCCCTCGGCTATTGCTGTTTTACCGACGCCGGCTCCACCTATCAGGACTGGATTGTTCTTAGTACGACGTATCAAGGTCTGCATCACCCGTGCAACCTCACCATCTCTACCTACAATCGGATCCAACGTACCCTTTGAAGCAAGATCAGTTAGGTCTGTTGCAAATCTCTCGAGCGAACGATATCTGCTTTCGGCCCGCTGGTCGACGATCCTATGTCCTCCCCTAATCTTTTGCAGAGCACGATAAACTAGTTCCGTAGTCACCCCAAACTCAGAAAGGGCTTCGGCTACCTCACCATGCTCTTCCTGGGTGAGCCCTATCAACAGATGTTCAGATCCGATAAACTCGTCGTTGAGACGTTCAGCCTCAGCTTCTGCCTTCAACAGTAAGTCTTCCAGACGAGGAGTCTGGTACATCTGTTCAGCTAACCCTCCAGTTTTTTGTGAATTTTCCAACATGTTGTGAAATCGAGCGTGAAACACCTCTATATTCACCCCTAACTCGTTCAGAATCTCAGCAGGGACACCTTTCTCTTGCTCTATTAAAGCCATAAGAATATGTTCACAATCCCATTGATTGTGTCTGTACCTGTTTAAAATGAGTTGAGAATTATTGAGGGATTCTTGAGCTTGTTCTGTGAAGCGTTCCGGACCAAGGATCATACCTTTCAACTCCCTATGTTTTTACCAGTTCGGGTCTGAAACTTTTCAATATAAGAGTCGTTGGCGAGGACTAAATTAACTTGTGTACCATTAAGTTCTGTTCATACAATTATGTATTGCTGTTCCAATTTAATTAAATTAGAACCGATACTCCAAGCCTACAAATTAGCTAATGCCATTACGTATAATAGTATCAATAACCTTGATACGCTGCAACTCAACTAAGTCGAATTAACTGTGTGAGCCGAAGTGAACACGAAATGCTAATAGATATCCACACTCACACATACCCAGTATCAGATGACAGCATACTCACACCCGAAGAACTTATTGTCGAGGCCAAGCGAATCGGCCTGGACGGCGTATGCCTAACTGACCATGACGGGTTCTGGGACCCTCAGGATGTTTTGAAGCTAGGCAAAGATAACGATTTCCTTGTAATTCCTGGCTGTGAAGTCACTACAGAGGAGGGCCATTTACTTGTCTACGGTCTTAGCGAATACATATTTGGAATGCACAAATCATCCTTCGTACGAGATCTGGTCGATGAAGCGGGAGGCGCTATAGTGGTCGCTCACCCATATAGGAGGGTCTACCGCGAAACGGCTCCACAAGACGATGTTTCCTATGAAGAAATGTTGGCACGTGCGCTGAGAAATCGTGTGTTTGGACTGGTTGATGCTATCGAGATCCGAAATGGTAGGGGTACGGAGAAGGAAAACTTGTTTGCAGAGAAAGTAGCTGAACGGCTAGATATGCCTACCACTGGAGCAAGTGACGCACACAAACTTGCCGATTTGGGCACTTTTGCAACTCGCTTTTACGATAAGATCACTGGCTTAGAAAGTCTGATCAATGCTATAAAGAGCGGCCGCTTCCGCTCTTGCGATGTTAGTAAACTAGCATCCGATGAAAAAGATAACCGATAGCACGGATGCCATTCCTTGAAGTATTCTTGAAAAATTTAATTACTTATTTGTGCCAGCAGTAAATCTAATGCNGCATCACTCGAGATGAGTCCATCACGCACTCTTACATCCGATTCGAGTATCATTTCGTGAATAAATTCCAATCGTCCGTGGTGGACACGCTTTTCCATCTCAAGNGTTTTTTGCAAAGGAAAACCAGATAAAGATAGTCGTTTGCCTACATCTGNGGTCGGCACTTTCCTCAATCTTAGATCNCTTGCTAGAAGAAGAAGCCTAACTTGNCTTTCGATCATCCTAATGATCATTGGGGAAGATGAACCGGAATTAATCAATTGCTTTGATTGGCGAAGAGCATCCCCAGATTTGCCTTCGATAGCTGAATCCACCACTTTGAAAATGCTTTGGTCTCTCACGTAAGAAACTAGAAAAGCAACGTCCTCTTTCCGAATTATTTCATCTTCTCTGTAAAGGGACAATTTCTTAAGTTCAGAGTCCAATATCCTAAGTTCCGCACCTACAGAGTCTGCAAGCAAATAAGCAGCTGGCNGGTCTATGGCTATTCCAGCAGATACAGCTCTATCCATAATCCACTGGGGAATATCATTAGGTCTTAGTAGCGGATGGGTCTGAACTTCCGCGATATTTCTTAGCATCGCTAGCATCGGATTACGAGCATGAAGATCCCCCTCTCTGAAAACCAGGTTCGTGGTTGGTGGAATTGCGTCAAGTTCGACAGCTATGCTTTCCCAATCCCCCAACCCTTTGTTCTCACCTGCGAATCCTGATTCAAATCTAGCAGAGAGATTTTCAACAATGATCAATCTCTTCTCTCCCATAAATGGAACCGTAAAAGCCGCAGAGATAAGTTCTCCCAATGACAGTTCAAGTCCGTTCATAATTGTGGTATTTATGTCCCGAAGTTCATGAGGCGTGACCTCATCACGCATTTTTTTCACCTTCTCAAATATGGTGAATTCGTCTTTACCGTATAGAAGATCAATCAATGTTCATGAACTCAGTCGAATTATTCCTTGTCGAGGTCGAAAGTTTTACCCAGTCACCGAGGGAAATTGGCTATAATTGATAATTGAAACAAAGCAGTAGTAATGTGTTTGAGGTACATTCTGAAAATCTACCTCATTTTTAGCTACTGATAATTTTGGAAATCAATATGAATCGACTCCCGACTTTATTCCTGCGTTTGATGCTAGACAAACGCGTTCCTCTCAAATTAAAGATACTGCCTGTAATAGCCGTCGTTTACTTGTTGCTACCTTGGGACTTTATTCCAGATCTGATGCCGCTGATAGGTTGGATCGATGACATTGTCGTTGTAATACTATCCATCGGCATATTTTTCGTATTTGGGCCCCTATCGATATTAACAAGAAACATCGGACAAAATCACGATCTCGATAACGAACAACCCGTAAATGGGAAAGTTGTAGAAGGCAAGTATAGGGTAGTCGACGACGACGGTGATACTACCGAAACATCGCAATGATACTAACTAAGTGTTCCGTTCGACATACACGTGTCTTATCGGCGCTCAAGGTTTTAGCCCACATTTAGTAAAGCGAAGCGACCGCTATGTTGCTAACTTGAAGTCGAGGAAGCCATATCGATCATGATACAATTTTCGCCCGTACTTTATCTGAATAAGGCGTTCTGAGACAAAACGCGATTTTCAAATACTCTCGCACGTGGGGAAGCCGTGATCATTTAATATTAGCCAGTATGATTTAGTTAGATAATTCAAGAGGACTCAACTCAGTCGAGGACAACAATGAAAGTTGTATTTCTGGAAGATGTCGATGGCGTAGCCCAAGGTGGCGAGATAAAGGAAGTAAAGAACGGTTTCGCTAGGAACTATCTCATCCCGAAAAACCTCGCAGCGCCCGCTACTCATAACAACACTCAACGAATTGATAAGCTAAGCAAGAACGCCGATGTTAATAGAATTCGACAACTCGATGACATGAAGGAACTCGCGGAGGCGCTTGACGGCACACAACTCAATATTGAAATGAGGGCAGGGGCGAATAATAGGCTCTATGGGTCTGTTACAGGCACCATGGTCGCTGATGCTGTCGCGGAAGAAACAGGACATTCTATCGAACGTCGTCTCGTTCAATTGGACAATCCGATCAGGGAAGTAGGGAAGTATCCAGTTCCCATCCGTCTTCATGCTGAGGTTTCCGCCACTATAAGCGTAGTAGTTTATGCGACTGGCACCGATCCACTAGCCGAGGATGAAGACNTATCAGAAAGCATTTTGGAGGAAGGAGATCTATCGGTAGCGGTAGATCCCCAAGCTGTTGTAGACTCGACGCAATCAAATGAATCTGTTCAGGAAGGTAATTCAACGGATTCCTCCATTGAACCTACCGAAGAAGTCACCTCGGGAACAGATGGCTCGTCTGAAGATTTAGTGAGTGAAGCATCCGGAGAGCGAGCTGCCGCCGAACTTGATAAAGACTCAGATAAAGACTCAGATAAAGACGAAAACTAAGAGGACCTTATCCCTGTAAAGGCGGGTCCCTTGGAGGTCGCATCTCCTAAGTAGAGTAGAATAAAGCGGCCTCGGTTTCAGGAGGCCGCGTGTATAACGACAGGTTACCACCGCACGATAGTCAGGCAGAAAATTCCGTAATAGGCTCACTACTTCTTGATGGAGATTCTCTCACTAAAGTGTCGGCCTTTCTTAAGCCAGAAGACTTTTACCTCGATAAAAACCGTTTCTGCTACGAAGCCTGCCTCAATCTCACTTCACGAAATGAAGCGGTCAATCAGGTTACCGTCTCGCATGAACTCTCGATCCATGACCGACTCACCCCCGTAGGTGGAACTTCCTATTTAAGCAGCCTAGTCAATTCCACTCCGAGCCCAACACACATCAGCCATTATGGACAGATCGTTCACAGAACGTCCGTCATGCGACAGTTGATTCAAGCAGCTGGCGGCATAGCACAGATAGGCTACGAAAACGCCGCAGATACAGAGGATTCGTTAAGNCGCGCGGAAGAGGTGTTATTCGATATTCGTTCCGGTCGTGGTTCGCGAGACTTCGAGCATATACGTGAAGTTCTNGACACTTANTTGGAAGAAAGTCTCCAAGGCCCTGAGATGANCGCCTTGGCCCCTGTCCCATGTGGCTTTGACTTGGTTGACCAGCTCCTAGGAGGTGGTCTGCAGAGATCGGATCTCATAATATTGGCCGCAAGACCCAGTCTTGGTAAATCTACCCTTGCATTCAATATGGCAACTTCCGCAGCAAAACATGGCAACAACGTTGGAATTTTTAGCCTAGAAATGAGTGCAGGGCAGATTGGAAACAGGCTCATATCAAGTGAATCAAACGTTGACAGCCATCGCCTTAGGTTGCAACTTTATACGGACCTGGAAGAACGCAGAATATTTGATGCGATCGGGAGCCTCTCCGACCTGCAAATCTTTATAGATGACACTCCCATACAAACGATCGTAGAAATGCGCAGCAAGGCCAGAAGATTGCAAGCGGAAAGAGGCCTTGACCTAATAATCGTCGACTACCTTCAACTTATCGGCGGCACTGGTGGGCGAAATGCGAACCGGGTACAAGAAATGGGAGAGATCTCAAGGTCACTCAAGGGTATGGCGAGAGATCTAAATGTGCCAGTACTCGCTTGTTCTCAATTGAGCAGAGCAATAGAGCAACGACCTGACCATAGGCCTATGCTTTCTGATCTTCGTGAAAGTGGGAGCATAGAGCAGGATGCCGATGTAGTAGCTTTCATTCATAGAGAAGATCGTTATGTAGATGCTGAAACTTGGGAAAAGCGCAATCCCACGGAAGAGTATCCCTCTAACATCGCGGATCTTATCGTTGCCAAACATCGTAACGGAAGAACTGGTGGAATAAAGCTGTATTTCCAAGATCGATTTGTGAAATTCGAAAACCTCGCCACGTACGAGCAAGAGCCCATCTCGGTTCCATGAATATCCTATTATGAGCTTCGATGGATTTCCTCCAGGTGTCCGATATTTTCCCATCCCGGCGCCGATCTTTGGACCACTTCTTGAAGAAATTGACACTTTAGGAGAGCTCAAAACAGTTATTAGAGTTCTGTGGATGATTCAACAAAAAAAAGGACCTATAAAGTTTGTCACTCAAAATGAAATCCTCGCCGATAGGACATTAATTAACGCTCTAGGTAAAACTGAGCTGGTAATTTCTTCAATTCAGGCCGCTGTGTCAAGAGGTATATTCATAAAAACTCAACACGAAAACGGATCGCCTGTTTACGCGACGAATTCAGATTTCAATAGACGTTCAGCCGGCAATTTTGGTATTTCACCGGACGATTCTTACACTCTGGAGCCAGAGCCTTGGGAAGCAGCGGAAATATTGCCAAGCATCTACTCGCTTTACGAGCAAAACATAGGCATACTGACTCCAATTATAGGGGAACAAATAGGAGAGGCGGAGGACAAATATCCTGCTGTGTGGATAACAGATGCAATAAAGGAATCGGCTTCACAAAACAAGCGAAGCTGGGCTTATATATCTGGAATCCTTGAAAGATGGCACAGAGAAGGCAGAGAAGGCAAAGACGATGGAAAACCTTCGAGACGTACTAGCAAATCTCGGTACATATAATACTTCTAAGGCTGCCGGAAATTTTGGCATCGATATCCCTTTTGAAAGGGACGATGACAATTCTGGGTGCTCAATATGTGGAAACAGGGGTTGGCTGACACCTATCGTGCCAACAGGTCATCCTGATTTTGGCTCTATCAAGGCATGTATCTGCCGGGAAACCATGCGTGAAGATGAGATGGCTCAAAGGTTGCTGGCATACAGCAATCTTGGATATCTCTCTAAGTACTCTTTTGAAAACATTGCTGAAAAAGGCAAGAATCGCAGTGAGGAGAATGCGTCAGCGTTTTCCGATGCATTTAAAAAATCTTCGGATTTTGCAGTAGCCCCAAAAGGATGGCTGGTCCTGTCAGGCCCTCATGGAAGTGGAAAAACCCATCTTGCAGCCGCAATAGCTAACAGATGTATTTCGGTTGGGAAACCAACCTTCTTCATATATGTTACAGACCTCATAGACCACCTACGTTACAGTTTTTCACCTGATAGCGAATTGGCGTATAGAGAACTTTTCGACCAAGTTAAAAATTCTCCGATCCTTATACTTGACGGAGTTTCCTCACGCACTTCTACTCCTTGGGCTCAAGAGAAATTGATACAAATTTTGAACCACAGGGCAGCCGGCAAAATGCCAACTGTAGTCACTACGGCTGAAAAAATATCATCGTTGGACCCTTTCATTAAAAGCAGAATTGAAGACAGCGAACTTAGCCAATTAATTGTCACCGGGGTCTTAGACAAACCGGAGTCGCAGATAAGCTCCTTAGAAACAGTTCCTAACGGACTTAGGCGAATGAATTTTGAATCCTTCGATATTCGAGGTAGACCAGGTTCAACTCAGGAAACTCGATCTAGCCTCGAGAATGCTTTTAAAACGGCTCGAGCTTACTCAAGGAACCCAGAGGGTTGGCTGACTCTCTTCAGCCCCACTTCTGGATCAGGAAAGACTCACCTGGCTGTGGCGATAGCCAGCGCGATGGAACAAGATGGCAAGAAAATCTTTTTTGCTTTTGTTCCAGAATTAATGGATTACCTAAGATCAGCTTTTTCGCCGAGCAACTCCATGAACTCAGGAAAAATCTTTGATGAAGTGAAGCGCTCATCCATGCTAATACTGGACGATCTCGGTGTAGAGCGTGACAGCGAGTGGTCTCAGGAAAGGCTTTATCAGATTATCGTACATAGACAAAACTATCGATTGCCTACTGTGATTACCACCCGCACAGATTTTACAATAGAAGCCAGACGTGGAAGTGCAACAGCTTCAAGAATACAGGACTCCAGCTCTGGACAGGTCTTAAAGATTGATGCGCCTGATTACCGATTATCTGTGTAAATAAGGCGACCCTGAATTTGAACAGTGGAGACTGCATATTTTGCAGAATCATATCCGGAAACGAACCTGCCGTGTTTCACGTCAAGGAACCTAGCTTTGTAGTCTTTGAAAATAATCTACATTGGTTTCCTGTTCAGTTGTTATTAGTGCCAACCATCCACATCATGCAGGATGATTTATGGTCAGATCCTGATCTGCTTTCAAGATTGGGGACTGCCGCCAATGCCCTTGGAAAAGAAAAATGTCCAGAAGGATACAGAATCCTTTCAAATTTCGGCCCACATGGAATGCAATCGCAAGGTCATGCCCACTTGCATTTGATTGGCGGGGTGGAGCTTGGCCTCTATGTGAAAGGCAGACCACCATTTATTGATTAGTCCTATTTTTTATGAAAACTCCATATTAGGCATCAGGATCTTCGAAAAATACCTCGGTCGACATCAAATACCCCGTCTCGTCCCCCATCTCCTCCCATAAGTATTACAACACATGAAGGCTCTTCGCCTTCTGCCCATTGCCTGTGAATATTCCGAGGTGAATCATACCAATAACCCAGGTCGCCTCTTTCGATGTGGTGATCAGAGAAAACCTCAAGGGTAGAGGAAGCGTCGTCGCTTCCATCATCCAAACGTTTATAAACTGTAAACCGTTCTCGCCCAGAAATCCCGCATTCTAGACCCCATCTAGAATGCGCGTGTATAGGAGTCGGTTCACCCGAAGGAAAACGAGCAACTATAATCTTGAAGCGACCACTAGTGTCCTCATGGAGCAGCCTGCCTGGAAGTCCAGTACTACCGAGTGTAGGAGCACCTTGGGAAGTAAGATCTCCCCCTTGTTCCACTAGTAACTTTAACTTTGGTCCAAGTGACCATTCCATCTCTACGTTAACACCAAAAGTGTCGATTGTTGATTCAACATCGTAGACGAAGTCATCGATTTTGTACGCCATTATTGGCACCTCTAAGAACGGACATTTTGTATTATTGCCAAAGCATAACTGCCGAATAGAAGATTTGCCATCCCAGCGTAATATCGCCATTTAGTGTTCCAATAGAAGCGATTATCGCTTTCTGGAAGGTGAAACGCCCGAGACAAGAGGGAATAAAATAGACGAACGAGTAAGAATTTTTTTCTGCGGCCATTCTAACGGGTAAAAAACTGCAGAATCAGATCGTAACCACTTCGGAAAAAGTATGCCAGTGTAATTGGATACCGCAACTAGCCAGAGAAATGTTTCGAAACCATAAAGGCCGATGAACTAANTCAATAACCGACTAAATCTATGGATTCCACAGCTCCAACTATAAATATTCAAGGTAACGTCTGAAAATGAAAACTCCCAGGAGCTCTACGACTCGTTGAGCCTGCTATCAGCCCAAACAATAATATCCTCCGTCTTTTCCCATCCGACGCAGGCATCGGTGATAGAAACTCCATATTCAAGACTGTCTGGATCCTTACCAAGGCTTTGGCTTCCAGGATTAATATTACTTTCAAGCATAATACCCACTATGTTTGAGTTACCCGTGGCTCTCTGATTCACAACGTCTTCAAAAACCAAGGGTTGCCTCTCGTGATCTTTATTTGAGTTCCCATGACTGCAATCAATTACGAGTCTTGTAGGGAGTCCTCCGGACTCCAAAACTTCACAGGCTGATTTTACTGAGGCCGAGTCATAATTTGGTCCTTCCTTCCCACCCCTTAAGACGAGATGTCCATCCGGATTTCCGTCCGTCCGCAGTACGCACACATGACCATCAGGGCCGGTGCCAACATAGGAATGTTGCTTGTTAGCAGAGAGGATTCCGTCTACCGCCGTTTGACAACTTCCATCCGTTCCGTTCTTAAATCCCACAGGAATGCCGATAGCGCTCGCCATCTGCCTATGTGTTTGGCTCTCGGTCGTTCTGGCCCCAATCGCTACCCAAGAAACTAGATCCTCTATATAGTGCGGAACTACAGGATCAAGGAATTCGGTAGCAGCCGGCATGCCCATTTCATTTATCTGAAGAAGCAATCTTCGTCCTCGTTCCAAACCCATCGGAATATCGTAGGTCTGGTTTAAATAGGGGTCATTAATAAAACCTTTCCATCCAACGGTAGTTCTGGGTTTTTCAAAATAAACCCTCATGACAAGGTAAATCTTGTCACTCAATTTATCTTTAAGCTCGCTCAGCTTTTGAGCATAATCCAGTGCCGCCGCCTCGTCATGAATCGAGCAGGGCCCAGCGATTACTATAAGACGATCGTCTTCACCTTGAAGGATTTTATGGATAGTTTCCCTGGCCTCCTCTACCGTATCCGCTGCAGATGCCGTTCTTGGAACCCTATCCACAAGCTCTAAAGGACTGAATAGGTGACTTGATGAGAATCCTAATCCCTCAACATGGCTTTTTTGTTGGGTATTCATATCTTGTTATATCTCCTTAATCATCGAGTGGATTATTGCAAAAAAAAGGGCCTCGACCGCCGCCGGTCGAGGCCCTTTTTCGTCTCTGGATTTTCTGCTATTCCAGATACGAACACCCCTTAGGCGGCCTATTAAGGCTCCTAAAGTAGTTAAATCGGTAAGCAAAATATTTATTCATTACAGGCAGAAAATGCTATAAGATATCCTGTCTTGTGTCAATTCGTTTCATAACGAGAATCTATGTATTTAATGGCCACCTTAAGGCACGGAATGACAGAAGCAATCCTCCCTGATACATTCCCTATATATGAAATTAAAAATCTCAATTAACGAAACGCCTCCCACATGTTGTNCGGTATCGAGAGATACGCCTCAACCTNCTCCGACTGGTTTTAATCTCCGAAACCCTGTCAGCAGCAAATCCACGGTTGATTCAGACATGAGCTTGGTACCGGGCGGCGTTTTTTCAATGGGAACTGATTATGAAGGCGCTTTCTCTTCGGATGGTGAAGGGCCAGTTCGGAAAGTCTATGTAGATCCCTTTTATATTGACAAAATCGCCGTAACAAATACAAAATTTGCTAGATTCACCANGGAAACTGGTTACANAACAGAGGCTGANAAATTTGGATGGTCTTTTNTTTTCTNCCTTTTTATTGCTGAACGAGCCGGTATATCATCCCTGCAATCTCCATCAGGCACACCTTGGTGGAAGCGTATCGATGGTTCTTCCTGGAGACATCCGGAAGGTCCTTCATCAAACATCAAAGACCGGATGAATCATCCTGTTGTCCATGTGTCTTGGAATGACGCCACAGAGTACTGTAATTGGTCTGGTAAACGATTGCCGACTGAAGCAGAATGGGAATTTGCCGCGAGAGGTGGCTTAGAAAAAAAGATTTTTCCCTGGGGAGACGAACTTACACCCAAAGGTATTCATCGATGCAATATATGGCAAGGAACTTTTCCCAACTATAACTCTGAAGAAGACGGTTTCGCTGGTACTGCCCCCGCAAAACAATATGAACCTAATGATTACGGTCTTTATAATGTGGCAGGAAACGTCTGGGAATGGCAATCAGACTGGTTCAGTTCCACATTCCATTCAAGGGGGTCTCTAACCGAACCTGATCATAATCCCCAGGGCCCTATACGCGGCACAACAAAAACTATTAAAGGTGGATCCTATCTCTGCCACGACTCTTATTGCAATCGATACAGGGTTGCCGCTAGGAGTGCAAATACACCAGACAGCTCAACAGGCAACCTAGGCTTCCGTTGCGTCTTTGACGCCTAATTCAAGGAATTTATGATAGGGGATTTACTCCGTCTCCAAAATAAATAGCACCACGCTGCTGAAATTATTGCCGGCACAAGACTCCATCCAACTGAAAAAACATTGAATTGCCTGCTTTCAGAAAATCCAGAATAATTAATATCGGAAGCCGCTTCAATTCCTTCCGATAATAAGATGATCCCTACCACCTGGATCACGAGTCCGAGCGTTGTAAGAACCCCAAGAGATATAAGTCGTTCGCTCAATCTCAATCCGACAGCTGAAAGAGCAACTGTGATCATCAGAATAGTTCCTGAATATATCGTCAGACTATTTACGTACAACGGGGATGTTGCGCTCGGTCCGGCGGAAGATATTTCAATATACGTGCCAAATGTCCTAAGGGTGATCCTAACTGGGATAAATGGGTTGGCAGCTTTTATAAGGAACAAATTAAATTGCTCCACCATAACCAGGCACAGGATCCCCAATAAAACTAACAAAACTATTGATCGGAATGCGAACAGTGAAATCACTCTTTTAGAAAACATTATGTTGGCATTATATTAGCTCGAAAAATCAGATCTCTCAGCCCAAAGAAACCAATATATTATTGCCGTGAGCACAATTATTCCCTGCCAGATGACCAAGTGAGCCACCTCCATGAAATCCGGGTAGTAAATATCTATCCACACCAGATTTACTATTCGAAACAGGTTCAATATTGTCAACAGCAAAGTACCAGCTATGACCCCTAGCAACTTGCGAATCCCGGACGTTGGGTAAGCCAGCATAGCGCCAGACATAAGGAGTATCGGCCCTACAGCGGTGCATTCATCAATAATTCTTACAGTGAAATCACTTGACGCAAGAGTCGTACCGTGAATTTGAACTTTAACACCGATTATTTTCAAGAATACGTAAGAAGCTAAAGCAGTCCAGCGCTCAGCAAATTCTGATATCGAGGAAGACAAATACCCGTAATAGAGCAGACTAGCAGTCATGAGACTCAGAGCCATAGATATCATGTGATTTAGGGAAAGAGAATTTTTGTCGTTCAACCCATTAAAACCATGCCAATCTTCTCAACCTATTCTGCTTTGTAAAAATCCCTTCAGGGTCCGGCCAATTCCGCCACCGTTGTAACTATTGGTAAGCAGGTAGTACTCCCGAAGTATAATAACTTCTCATTTTACTCACGAGATGCAATCAATTGATTTAGCTTGAATTTGAATCGTGACGCGTCCTTTTTTTAGGAGGTACTGTCGTTGGAATTTTGAAACGAATAATTAGATATTCCTCAAAATCATGACAAATTAGCTATCATACAAAAGGCTCAGAAGGGCAATTCCATTTGCTCAGGAATTGAGGCGAAATAACCTTTAGCATTTATAATATTCTGGATCAATATGAAACACCAACATAATGGAGCCAATTACTGGCTATGGTAGATATGCTATCAAGTGATGAGATCAGAGAGGAATTTCTTTCATTCTTTGAAGGTAAGGGACATTTGCGCGTAGCGAGCTCGTCTCTCATTCCCATTGGAGACCCTACACTACTTCTGACAATCGCAGGCATGAACCAGTTTAAACCGTATTTTTCCGGTCAGCAGGACCCTCCAAATAGNAGATTAACATCTGCCCAAAAGTGCTTTCGAACACCCGATATCGACGTGGTAGGCGACGCCACCCACAATACTCTTTTTGAAATGTTGGGTAACTTCAGTATCGGGGACTACTTCAAGCAGGAAGCCATTACTTACGCCTTGGAATTTGTTTCAGGTCGACTGGGACTGCAAATAGAGCGCTTCGCNATGACAATTCATGATTCAGACGATGAAGCGCATGAGCTATGGAGAGGNGTTGGAATNCCAGATGACCGAATCTTCCGATTTGGTGATTCGGATAACTGGTGGGGNCCACCGATTCATGGTGAGGAAGGCCCATGTGGTCCATGCAGCGAACTTCATTATGATTTTGGAGAGCATCGTGGTTGTCTGCAAAATAACTGCACCCCCAACTGCGAAAACCNGATGGTCACAGGGGAACAGTGCAACAGATATGTAGAGTTGTGGAATTTGGTCTTTATGCAGTTCTACCACCACAGTGACGGAACACGAAATCCCCTCCCAGCTCCAAGTATCGACACTGGCATGGGNCTCGAAAGAGCCACAATAATCATGCAAGACGCACCAACTATGTATGAGACAGACATATTTGCCTCAATGATAGCTAAGGTCACAAATATGACCGACGTAATTTATGGAAAAAACCTTGAAATGGACTATGCGNTCAGGGCAGTGGCAGAGCACTGCCGTAGCTCTACTTTCCTGACTGCGGATGGNGTCGTCCCAGGAAACGAGGGGCGAGGGTATGTTCTAAGAAGAGTAATAAGAAGAGCTATAAGACTTGGTAAAAAAATTGGCATCGATAAANCTTTTTTGAGTGACATGGCCGAATCTGTCATAGANAAAATGGGCACAGCATACCCTGAACTGGTACACAATAGGGATTTTATTCACACTGTGTTGAAGCTCGAAGAAGACCGATTTCAACAAGCGTTTGAAAATGGTCATATGATGCTCGAAAAGGCTATGGAAGATGCGGAGACCCTCACTGGCGACATAGTTTTCAGACTTTGGGACACATATGGATTTCCTGTAGAGCTGACACAAGAAATGGCCGCCGAAAACAACATCGAAATAGATCTGGAAGGATTTGAACGGGAGATGGAGAGCCAACGCGTACGGGCAAGAGCAAGCTCTCAATTCGATAGAGACAATGCAAGGATCAAAGTTTATGAAGATCTCGGTGCTGGATCAACCAGATTCACAGGTTATGAGAATTTAATTGGTTCTACCGTCATCGTGGGACTTATTAAAGGAACTGAAACAGTTTCTCGCGCAACTGACGGTGACTCAATAGAGGTGGTCCTGCAAGAAACTCCTTTCTACTCAGAGGGCGGAGGGCAAGTGGGAGACGGCGGCGAAATCGTGGGCCCGAACGGAAGGGTAGTGATTATAGACACCAAGGAGGCCATCCCTGAACTTATAATTCATTATGGGAAGGTTACACAAGGCACAATTCAGGTAGGCGATTCAGTAGATACATACGTCGACACCATACGGAGAGAAGATACGGCAAGGAACCATACAGCGACTCATATGTTGCATGCCGCATTAAGGGAAGTGCTTGGTCCACACGTCCGCCAAGCAGGTTCTCTGGTGACCTCAGACAGGCTCAGATTTGACTTCAGCCACGTCAAGCCAGTGACAGACGAAGAGATGTGGCAAATCCAGTTTCTTGTAAATGAGAAAATTCGACACAACTCCAATGTAATTAGAAGCGAGAACACATATTCTGGCGCTATCGAAGAAGGTGCACTGGCATTCTTCGGAGATAAATACGGTGAGACTGTTAGGCTTGTAGAAATAGCCAACGGAGGAAGGTTTAGCTTTGAGGTTTGTGGTGGCACACATGTAAACAGAACTGGAGAAGTTGGTTCAGTGTATGTACTCGGAGAATCGAGCATAGGTGCTGGTATGAGACGGATAGAGGCAGTAAGCGGCAGGGCGGCAGAGCGTCTTGTCTGGGATAGGTTCAATAGAGAAGAAAGGTTAGCAAACTTCCTGCAGACTAGCCCAGGAGAACTTAAGGAGCGGGTTACAGGATTGGTTGAGCAGCTGGATTTGGCAACCCGTCAGCTGGAAAATTTGGAGAAAAAACTGTCATTGCAATCTGCTGAATCGCTCTTAGAAAACGTGGAAGAGATTGCTGGCATTAAGGTACTAGCTGCGGAGACTATTGCTTCTTCCGCAGATTTATTAAGAAGTGCGGGAGATTGGCTAAAAAACAAATTAGGTGCCGGAGTAGTTGTCTTAGGGGCAGTGATTAACGAAAACCCAATGATCGTGGCTATGGTGACTCCTGACCTCGTGGCTAAAGGCTTAGATGCAGCACATATTGCGAGAGAGGCCGCAAAAGTCATGGGAGGTGGTGGTGGTGGTCGGCCAGAATCAGCGCAGGCAGGAGGTCGAGATGCCGAGAAGCTACACGAGGCTCTCTCTCTCGTACCTACCATCATATTAGCTTCCGTTAAAGAGATAAAAGACTGAAAACGGGAATCATAGTTGCACTTGATGTCGGCAACAAACGAATAGGAGTTGCCTCTAGCGATCCTAGTCAATTTTTGGCATCTCCGCGCGATGTCATAGCCCGGAATGTCGGCGCAGTGACTGTCGCAAAATTAGCACGAGAAGAAGGCGTTGTGCTCATCCTTATCGGCATGCCTTATCTGCCTTCCGGTGTAAAAGGGACCCAGGCGGTACTNACTGAGAAGTTTATATCTGATTTAACTGCTCTGACCAGAGTTCCAATAAAGATAGTAGATGAACGTATGTCAACTATCGAAGCANCTCAAATGCTTGCCCAGTCCCCTCATAGCAAGAAAAGAATCCGAAAGAATAAAGGGATTTTAGATTCTGCATCAGCAGCTATTATTCTTCAGGCTTACTTAGATTCCCAAATGTGACTCGTTTACTGACCGAACTAGAATCGAACAACCATTTGAACTTGTGTGGACGGCCTGCAAAGAACCTCGAAGGCGTTCTGGATCCCTTCTAACTCAATGATGTCTGCATCAGACATCAAGGGATCGAGATTCACCTTGCCTGTAGAAATAAGATGCATTGCAACCTGCCAGTCGTAATNCTCACTTCCGAACGTCGTATTAAATGTCACTTCCTTCCCTGCCCAATCNACAGGAAGTAGAGGAATCTCTTCCCAGGCAAGGGCAACCAGCATTACATTCCCATTCTTTCTCACTAAGTTAAATGCGGTTCCTAGTGTTGGCTTAGCGGCAGCGCATTCGTAAACAACATGTGGGCCAGATCCGTCCGTAAGTTTTATTATTGTTTCTACAGGATCCTCTATCAAGGGATCAATAATCGAATCTGCTCCTAGCAAGGAAGCCACCTCNCTACGAGCTTCTGAGGGTTCGGAGACTATCACCCGTCTTGCCCCGGCGGCCCTGGCGGCCTGCATGCAAAGAAGCCCTATAGGACCCGCCCCAAGCACTGCCACAGTATCACCTAGGCGTTGCTTGGATAGCCTCACGGCTCTTACTACTACTGCACAAGGCTCTGTAAGACAAGCCTGTAAATCGGATACATTCTCCGGAATTGCAATAGGCTCCCAGTCGTTCAGCAATGTATATTCCGCATATCCTCTTTTTCTGGTACTTGCGAACCCTTCAAGCCTGTAGTTGTATTGTTCTTGTCTTCGAAGGGGAGCCTCCATACCCGGCGGAGGGTTTCCTCCACCCCCTACAACTCGATCTCCTTCCTTCCAAAGTTCGACACCCGGCCCTACCGCCGCTACTGTCCCACTAAACTCGTGTCCCATGACAGATCCCGGAGGGGCGATGTCATAGAGAAAAGCATGGACATCCGTTCCACAAATTGCACTGTAGCCGATCTTAACGAGTATCTCACTAGGCCCCGGCTCAGGTATAGGCAAGTCTTCTACAACTATCTGTTGTTTCCCTTGATATACCGCCGCTTTCATGGATTACACCTCCTAAAANCCTAACCCAAACCGAACTTTATCTTTNGAGTCTATTTATTAATCGAAACGTTATTATGGAACGTCGATCAATCTATTAATAATTCGGAATCATGTTAGGTCAGTGGGGCTGAAGAAAGAATTGAGCTCGGATTACATCAGTCATCGACACCATTTTCTCGAAGATAGTCTATTGCGGCCTGAACCGTAGTGATACCTTCTGCGTCTTCGTCGGATATTTCTATCTCGACGTCGTCCGAACTGAACTCTTCTTCAAAGGCCATAATGAGCTCGACGAGATCGAGAGAATCAGCATTCAAATCTTCTGTGAAAGAAGCTTCAGGCAGTACTTCCGACTCATCAACACTTAGCTTTTCTGCAACTACTTGCTGAACCCTATTAATCAGCGACATTGAAATGCCTCCAAATTTATTATGCTTCGATTTCAGTATTTTGTGAATTTAAAAAGGATCCTAGTACACCATTTACAAACCCTGGTGACCCCTCTGCGCCAAAAGCCTTAGCCAGTTCCACTGCTTCGTTCACAATTGCTCCCGGAGGCGAATCTACACCCCCCTCAATCTCAGCTATTGCCATCCTTAGTACGTTCCTGTCAACGATAGCCATTTGGGACAAAGGCCAGTTTGGAGCATAAGCAGTAATTATCTTATCCAGTTCGTTTCGATTTACAAGTACATTGGAGACGAGGTAAGTTGCAAACTCTGAGGCCTTAGGAGTTACATCATTTTCAGTCATTATACGATGAAGCACTGAAGTTGCCTCGTGAGCCACAATATCAGACTCACAGAGAACCTGAAGGACTATAACTCTAGTTTCACGTCGGGATGTTACAAGACCTTTTCCTACCATTAAGAGTTTAAAGGATCAGTTCCTGCTAAAAGCCAGTATAGATTCCAAATCAGAGATATTGGAGATATTTGCGTTTCTATCGATGCGCTTCACCATACCAGCGAGAGCTTTGCCTGGACCTATTTCCAAGAAGTTTGTAACACCAGAACGAATCATGAANTCAACTGAACGCTTCCATTGAACACAACTGGCTATCTGAGTAATCAACTCCNCGCGAATTTCCTCTGCACTCTTGAGGGGCTGAGCAGTACAGTTCCCAATTATCGGAACANTNGGTTCAACGAACTCAACGTTATTAAGAGCTTCTATAAGCCCCGCTTTGGCAGGCTCCATAAGGCCGGAATGAAACGCCCCTCCCACTCTTAGAGGTATTACNTTTTTGGCACCACGTGCTGANGCCATATCCATCGCTCTAGCCACCGCCATTTTTCCTCCNCTAATGACAATTTGNTCTTCAGTGTTGATATTCGAAACAAAAGTACCAGACTCTCGTGCGATTTCTTCCAGGGTCATTTCATCGAGGCCCAAAATTGCNGCCATTGTACCCGGATTAGAATCGCAGGCTTCCTGCATCAATTGTCCCCTCTTTTGTACCAGCAGGGCGGCATCCTTTACACTCAGAACACCAGCCGCTGCTAACGCTGTGTATTCTCCAAGNCTATGTCCTGCCATGAGAACAGGGNCAGGAATATCATCTTTATCCAGGTTTTCATTCATCGCCCCAANGCATGCGAGACTCACCGCCATTATCCCTGGTTGAGCATTGATCGTTTCCCTAAGCTCATCCTCAGGGCCTTCAAACAGTATTTTCGATAGAGGTCTCCCCAAAGCTTCGTCCACCTCACCAAATACGTCCTNTGCGGCTCCAGAC
The DNA here is from genome assembly GCA_002708065.1 of Chloroflexota bacterium. Lineage (GTDB taxonomy): Bacteria > Chloroflexota > Dehalococcoidia > Lucifugimonadales > UBA826 > UBA11795. The sequence continues at coordinate 23,079 of PAOO01000001.1, read as the reverse complement.
CTTTCAAATAATNCCAACCCCATGCCCACAACTTGAGCTCCCTGTCCTGGGAAAAGAAAAGCAGTCTTCGAATTGCTCCCGAAGGTTAGTGTCATTTCATTCTCCTGAAGAGGCCTGTTGAAGGCCTCTTGGATCTTATTAAAGAATCTCTTGGCCTGTCTCTACGACGTTCCTTCCGTTGTATGAACCACAGCTACTGCAAGCCCTATGGGGCATTCTAGGGCTGTGGCATTGAGGGCAAGTTGAAAGTGATAGGGGTTTAATTCCCCTGTGAGCATTTCTCCCGCCTTTCCTCTTACTAGAATGTTTCTTCTTCGGCAGTGGTGGCATATCTTAGGCCTCTTTCCTTATGATTTCTCAGCTTCTAACAGGTCTAGAAGTGGTCCCTATCTGAGATCCCTTTCACCCGTCGTACATAAACAGTTTTTTTTGTTCAGGTCCGTTCCGCAATATGAGCAAATCCCTCTGCAGTTTCTCTCACATCTCGGGGCCAGAGGCATAGCAAGTTCGTTATATTCTCTGATCGCATACGTTAAATCAACCAGATTGTCGGAATCAATCCGAAAAGCCTCTTCATAGTCTCTTAACTCAATAATCGCTCCCGAAACTAGATCTCTATAAGGAAGATATTCTTCCTCAATCCTAATCTCAAAGTTTTGTCGAAATAGTCTCAGACAGCTTCCGCATTGAAGGGGGGTGCAAGTTTGCAATTTCCCGCTAGCCCATATCCCAGAGTCCGTTCTAACCAGTAGAACTGTACCCTTCACGCTACAGTTATCACCACACCACGATACATCAAACGTCCCGTCAACAGCCTCCAATTGCTTAATACCGCTCGAACTTTTGAGAAGGCCTGCCACATTAAATAACACTCCTTACCTCNACGNCACCATAAGCAAAGATTTTACAAACGACGATTATACTTTCNGCTGCATTATCAGGTCAATAAAAAACAAACCTTTATATGCAACATTATTCCTGTAATAACTTGCANTTACCTTTNGGCGAACTTTCTAGCTTGATTATCCGACGTAAACCAGTTTAATAAATCTAGTATCCGCGTCTCTTATCGCAGGCATACAAAAAAGGCTTATTCGAAAGATACCTNCGAAGATTCTCTTTGAATATATCTCTTCNANNTTCCCACATTTCACTTGTCAACGCCGACACATGGGGGGACAAAATTATATTCGGGTGATCCCACAGGGGGCTGTCTTGGGGAAGGGGTTCTACTTCCGTCACATCCAAACCCGCGCCAGCTACNCTGCCGTTCTCAATGCCTTCTATTAGAGCTCTCTCATCTACTATCCCTCCTCTTGAAAGGACAATAATTCGAGAACCTNGTTTTAGCTTTGACATCCTTGAGTGATNAAGTAGATGGTGTGTATCAGAGGTATAGGGNACAGCCACAACAAACCAATCAGATATTGACAGTAACTCATCCAATCTCTCAGTACCCCAAACCTCAAGAATACCTTCCGNAGAAAGTGTTACATCTCTATCGATGCCGTAAACACGAATCCCAAAAGCCGCGGCTCGCCGCCCCATTGCAGACCCTATTCCTCCAACCCCCAGTATCCCCATTGTTGTCTCAGCCAAAGAAATCATTTGTTGGTCGTAAGCGGGCAGGTTCCAGACTTTCTCCTTTTGGTCATCCCACAACTGCCTTAATCTGTGGGTGAAAGTCAAGATCATAGCCATTCCATGATCAGCCATTGGNCTTGTATGNGGACCACGNGCATTGGTAACAACGACATCACTGTCTATTACTTCAGGTATCTCCATAATTTTGTCAATNCCTGTACCCGGGCAGTGAAGNCATCNAATTTTATCGGCTGCCAAGAATACCTCTCTGGATGGAATACCCATAAACACATCGCATTCGGAAACTTCATTAAGACGTCTTTCGGGCTCCTTTTCAAACGTGAACTCAATATCCGGAAATTCATCAATCAGTTCTGTCCTAAATTTTTCAGTTATCAGGCTAGTGATCATTATCTTCATGTGATGCTCCCNTTATACCTGCCTCTTTGCTTTAATAGAATTGGACATTAAGGCGGATTCTAATCATGGTTTGGATTAGTCGCAAACAATCTTGAGATGTACAGATTGCCACAGGATGAATACTGCATTACATTTCTTTTCTACCCAAATCCGATAGTGCTCTGCTATATAGNGGACTTTAGGGTCCCAGGAAACGGAGAGAAAATGCCCGAAGAAAAAGAATTCGATGTTGTCGTCATTGGGGCTGGAAACGCAGCTCTCAACGCTGCGCTTGCAGCCTCTGAACAGGGGGGTAAAGTTGTAGTGCTTGAAAAAGCACCGCAGCATCTTCGCGGGGGAAACTCNTACTTTACAGGAGGATTATTCCGGTTTGCCTATAAAGGGATCGACGATATCCTGNTACTTCTCCCGGACATCGGGGACGAAGAGCGNCTTAATGTAGATGTTGGCTCATACACCAGCTCTGAATTTTACGAAGANGTCATGAGAGTCTCAGAGGGATTATCTAACCCGGACTTACTTCAGACTCTCGTTTCTGAGTCATATCCGACTATGATCTGGATGCGTAAACAGGGCNTCCCGTGGATTCTAGCTTATGGNAGACAGGCGTTTGAACATGATGGCAAGTTGCGCTTTTGGGGTGGTCTCATAGTTGAGTCCGTAGGTGGGGGGAAAGGTCTTTCAGACAGGTTGTTTCAATTGTGTGAGAANTCGGGAGTAGAGATCCGTTATCAAACAGCAGCAACCTCTCTCAAGACTGACCGCTCGGGCAGAGTGGCCTCGGTTACGGTCAAAGGACCCGATGGNTACGAAACAATTCAATGTGGCGCTGCAGTTCTCGCATGCGGGGGATTTGAGGCAAACGCNGAAATGCGTACGAGGTATTTAGGTCCAGGNTGGGAATTAGCAAAAGTGCGCGGAACGCAATACAACACNGGAGAAGGGATCCAGATGGCACTGGACATTGGAGCTCAATCATATGGACATTGGAGTGGCTGCCACGCTGTCGCATGGGATCTTAATGCTCCAGCCTACGGGGACAGAAATATTGCGGACCTCTTTCAAAAACACTCTTATCCATTCGGCTTGATTGTTAACGTTAAAGGCGAACGTTTCGTGGATGAAGGAGCAGACTTCAGGAACTATACCTATGCAAAATATGGAAGGGAAATACTGAAACAACCGCAAAGGGCAGCCTTTCAACTTTTTGACCAAAAAACGAAACACCTTCTTAGAGACGAATATTTTATTCAGCAAGTGACAACAGTTGAAGCAGATACTATTGGAGAACTCGCAAGGGGTCTCGATATTGACGAAGACGGGCTGATCAATACCGTTACTAGGTACAATTTAGCGGTGCAAGAGGGNAAATTTAATCCGACATCATTAGACGGAAAACATACGGACGGAATTAATCCGCCCAAATCTAACTGGGCCCAGAAGCTCGACGAGCCCCCATACCTAGGATTCGCCGTAACTTGCGGCATAACCTTCACTTTTGGTGGCCTCAAAATCAATTCGGAATGCCAGGTGCATGATACATCCAACCTTCCTATTCCTGGTCTTTACGCAGCTGGTGAGTTAACGGGTGGCCTCTTCTACAATAATTATCCTGGAGGATCTGGATTGATGGCAGGTGCAGTGTTTGGGAAAATAGCGGGTGCAAGCGCTGCATCAGACGCAAAGTCTCTCACATAATTCATACCTAAACGCAGTGTAATTATTTGATCAAGATAAGCTATAAGAATCTAGTTCCCTTGACCACCACCTTGACGACCAATAAAGTATGGCAAACTTGTTAACCAGCATTGGACATAAATGAAAATGGATAACAGGTCATACAAACAGTAACCTGATAAGCAAAACTTTGAGGAGATAGCAATGAATGGCGATGAATTAATGGCAAGCCTTCTGAAGAAGGAAGGCGTTGAATGGATATCATGCTTTCCTGCCCAGACGCTAATAAACGCCTGCTCGAAGGAAGGGATCAGGCCTGTAATGTGTCGACAAGAGAGGGCCGGCGTTAACATGGCTGACTCCTACAGCCGCATCCATAACGGAAACAAGATAGGGGTATTCACAATGCAGCATGGGCCCGGCGCTGAGAATGCTTTCGGCGGTGTAGCGCAAGCCTTCGCTGACAACGTACCAATCCTACTCATACCTGGAGGGTCCACTAAAAGACGTGTCGATGTCCATCCTGGATTCGACGCTGTGCCCAATTACAAGCACATAACCAAATGGGCCGGTCGAATCAACACTATAGAAAGAATTCCAGAGATGGTTAGTAGGGCATTTACCCATCTACGACACGGAAGACCAGGTCCAGTATTACTTGAGCTACCTGGCGATGTTGGAAGTGCGGAAGTACCAGGAGATATAGAGGATTACGAACCGGTAAAGACTTACAAATCTTTTGCTGCATCTGAGGATGTAAGAGATATCATCACAGCGCTCCTCAAAGCGAAGAAGCCCATCATCGTCGCCGGGCAGGGAACCCTGTACGCAGAAGCATGGGACGAACTCGTCGAGTTCGCTGAGCTCGTCAATATACCAGTCATGACAAGCCTGGCAGGAAAAAGTGCGTTTCCAGAAGACCATCATCTTGCTCTGGGAACTGGAGGCAACACGGGGACTTTGATGGTAGATAGATTCCTCCAAACCACGGATTTTATACTTGGCATCGGTACAAGCTTTGCCATCTCCGGTTTCACCGCCCCTATGCCTCCCGGAGTCATTAAAGCCCAAGTCACGAATGTACCTGAAGATTTAAACCGAGACAATAGGGTGCAATACGGTGCAATCGGAGACGCGAGACTAGTACTGCAACAGTTGTTAGAAGAATCCAAATCACAACTAGGGGAGCACGGACGCGGAGACGTTCACGGAGTGCGAGATGAAATTGCAGAGATTAAGAAAGAGTTTTTGGAGGAGTGGGGTCCCCGCTTGAACTCCAACGAAATTCCAATGAGCCCTTATCGGATATTTAAAGAGATGATGAACGCCGTTGACCCGCGAGATTGCATAGTAACTCATGACTCTGGATACCCAAGAAACCAGATTGTACCTTTCTGGCCAGCCCTCAAACCTAGGTCTTACATAGGATGGGGCAAGTCCACGCAGCTAGGCTACGGACTCGGGCTAGCATTGGGTGCAAAAATAGCTGCCCCAGAAAAAATAGTTATAAATGTTATGGGAGACGCGGCCTTTGGCATGTCGGGAATGGATATAGAAACCGCTTCACGGTCAGAGTTAGGAACAATCACCGTTGTATTGAACAATGGTGTTATGACCCACTACTATGACCATTTCCCACACGCCACCGAACATTGGAAGAGTAACGAATTAGGTGGGAACTATACAGACACAGCTAAAAGCCTCGGTGCTTATGGAGAAAGAGTCACCAGTCCAGATGAAATCGGTTCAGCGATGGCAAGGGCCGTGGAAGCCACCAAGACTGGCCAACCGGCCCTTCTCGAAATGATTAGCAAGGAAGAAGAAACTATCTCAACATATGGCAGATAGTACTCANCACCAATCAAAGGATCTAGGAGCGGTTCTGGTAGTTATCCTACTGCCATGACCGCTCTGTAAACAGTATTAAATCCGACGGGACGTAATTTCATTTTATGTTGCTTAAGGCCGGCGATGCCCAGATCACCAGCATCGTTTACCAAATCGTACGATCTCATCTCTCCACAGACTCTCCATCTCAAATATTCTGAGAGTCCAATTATTCTAGGATCTGATTTAGCGATGAAAAAGCACGCCGTCGTCATGTTGATTGGCCCAGCCATCGCGAACGCTTTCAAGTTGCCTTCTATTTCGATATTCCATACAGATAANTCCTTCTGAGAAAACTGATGGAATGTTTCCAGAGCTGACCGAGTATAGCCCCAATCTAGAAGAAACCCGTTTTTCCGTCCCTGTAATTTTCGCCATTCCCTCATCAATGTGTAGGCTGATCCTACATCTCCTATGCTCATCTCCTTGAACACAGGATTAAGTCTCTGAACCCTATGAACTCTCTTTCGGAAATCTCTGAATTTTTGACCTTTCATATTCCAATTCAAAGAAGGGTCATACAAATACTCAGAATCCTTTACTTGGAACTCAATAGAATTGCCAAACTTCTCAGAAAGCAAATTTTTGTCTTCGTCATCTACCCACAGAATTCTCAACTGACTCTGGTTCCGACATCGAGACAGGTATAGAACAAATTCACCTAACCATTCAAGGGCACAATCACTTAACGGTAAGGGCGGTATGATTAAATCAATCCGATCCTCACCTCCCCTGCTGATGTATTGGATGATTACAGAAAAGCCATTCGTTTCTAGTGCGTATACCGGTCTCGCGGGCGGAAGACTGTAGGTACATAGAAAAGGCGGAAAATAGACCCAGGAGCTCTTATTTGATGCTGAGAAGACCTCGCGCAAAAAGCCTGTATCTCCTGGTTCAATTAANCTTGCACCGTCAAGCAACTCAGTCAGTTCCCTTTTTTTGCGACGCCGTATAAATGAATTCCNTTTCTGAAGGGGTTGCCGATTTAAAAGTATCTGTTGTAGAGCATCGGATCATGTTACTGGCTCCAGCNTGGATCTGATTTCCAACATATCGGTTAAATGCAGGAATAACCTCCTGTACGGCCAGACCATTGTCGGAAATGACTTTATACGCTTCGATCGTTTCGTTGGGAGATTTTGAACCGAAAGACAAGAAAACTGGCCTTCCCGAAATAGGACGAAGTGCCTGCACTCCACAAGAAGCAAATAACCTAAGCCCATTGATTGTATAAGGTGGNTCTGTGAAGAAAACGTCATATCGACCTGCCAGGTTCCTCGGCAAGCCTTGACGGAGATCACACTCTATCGTGTTTACCTCCACTCCAATACTACGAGCAGACTTCGAAATAAATCGGAGTATTCTAGTGTCCACATCAACGACAGTGATAGTGCCTATATTTAGATCGTATTCAGAGGAAAGGAGACAAACGGCCAGGGAGGTCAGATCATCGTCACCCATAAATATGAGATCTCTTCCATCCAGAGCATCATGCTCATAGAGATAGGCAGACCTCAGTGCAGAAGTTTCAGAATCAACGTGGGACTGGTCTAAAGTAAAGTCAGGGGCAGGCCTTAGCTCCTGAATTGACCTGAATTGCTTAGCCACAGGTCCCAGCCATTCTGGGACAGAATACTCAAGTTTCAGCTCAGGTAGTTTACTAGAATATATACCTATTGCTTGCAATAGCATCTTCCCTTTTTGGGTAAGGACTATGCCTGATTTCCGGGAACAAATATTTCGTTTTTCTAGCTCTCTACGTACTGCAGATACCACTGGTACAGGAATCATTACTGCTCGGGACAGGTCATGAAGTGGAACCGGTTCGAACCGGCAAACAAACCTCAAAATCTTCCTAATTCCTTCTGTNCNTTCTTCCAAACCCACAGCGCCAGATACATCTTCTAGAACTTGTTTTGCGATTTTTTCGTNCATTTGTATCAGAGTGGNCCAACTCGTCCATGATCTGACAACAATTCNCTCACCCCGTCCGCAAACTTCAGCTCAGAGTCATCTTCCGGTTCATATCCAAGCGCCTCTCTGGCGCTTGCTAGAGACCAGAATGCCCGAGTATTGTCACTTATGCCGTACACTACTTGCCATGGAATTCCGTATTCATTTTCAATATCGTGAGCCTCCATTCCTTTCTGAAAAAGCTGTGTGATGTCCCTTCGACTTATATAAGCCCCTAGATCCCTTTTAAACGCTGCCGGCTGGCCCTTGTATTCATTTGTCTCTAGTTCTCTGGGAGCTCCAATCCTTATCATCACTACTCCCATCTTCCTACTCGTATTTAGGTTACCTTGAAGCAAGTTGCCTGTTGCGGCACTNCCTGCNGCTCCATCCCCNCCTTTACCCATACCCCCACTAGCAAAAATGAATCCCAAGTGTTCGTAGGTTGCTTTGGCCCATCCGTAAAAATTNTCAGATAAAGGTAAATCGTATGGCTCCACCAAATCAATTTGTCTCTTGTGAANCAACGCATGCTCNTACCAATCCGCGGCATGATTGGAACTAGCCATAACGACGCGAGAAACACCGGCCTCATACGAGGCCCTCAAAACATTGTAGGCCATCTCGACATTTTGCTTTTCGTCTTGAAATTGATCTAGCGGATCACCGGTTCTTCTCTTATACGCGAGGTGTACTACAGCNTCTACCCCAGCAAATAACNGCGAGTATTTGGATCTATCTGGATCGATAAGGTCAGCAATGTGCACTCCTTGAACTGATTCTCCTCGCCTATTCTCTTTTCTTGTGTCCACTAAGACAGTTTCATATCTATCCCGAAAGGTGGGAAGCATCTGATCCGCTACATAGCCTGTTGCTCCGCTTATAAGTATCCTACGTATTTCGTTATCCATTCTCTTCTCCTGAGAGAATTGCTAGCAAAACATAACCAAGTCGAAGCGACCAAGCTACATCCAGTGCATCAATTCTTTTCTCGAATTGTAATCTTTAAAATGCCNAGTGTTATACTCGCCGAAAATTTNCTCAACAGCAACAAAGGAGCCAGNCAAAATGAGAGTAATCGACGCGATCGCTGAGATTCTCAAGAAAGAAGGTGTAAAATACCTCAGCTGTTTCCCAACCACTCCAGTAATAGAAGCTGCAGCTGAAGCCGGAATCCAACCAATAATTTGCAGACAAGAGAGGGTCGGTGTCGGAATCGCTGACGGTTACTCTAGAATCAACAGAGGGTCTCCCCCAGGGGTATTTGCTATGCAATATGGCCCTGGAGCTGAAAACGCTTACCCCGGAGTCGCAACTGCCTATTCGGACGGCGTTCCAATGCTTCTCTTGCCTTTAGGGCATATTAGGAGCAGAGATCGTGTATTTCCTCACTTCAGCTCTGTGGAAAGCTTCAGTTCCATCACAAAATATGTAGAACAAATAAATGAGGCCAACACCGCTGTAGAAACAATGCGAAGAGCGTTTCACAGGTTGAAAAATGGACGTCCAGGCCCCGTCATGGTTGAAATCCCAGCTGATTTGGCTCAAGAAGAAATTACAGAGGACAATTTATCTTCTTATACCCCCGCAGTCAGGGCTCTTTCCTCAGCCGACGGAATAGAAATTACCAGAGCTGCAGAACTAATACTTTCATCAAAATCTCCTCTGATATATGCCGGCCAAGGTGTACTTTATGCCGATGCAACTGAGGAATTATCTGAGCTAGCAGAACTTATTCAGGTCCCCGTGACAACTACCATGGCTGGTAAAGGAGCAATGGACGAAAGACATGATCTTTCTCTCGGCAGCTCCTCAGGAGTCATGAATGGAGCAGTCCTTCACTACTTGAGAAATGCGGACACAATCCTGGCTTTAGGAACAAGTCTCACGAAACATGGCATGGTAACGGCAATACCAAAGGGCAAGAAAATTATTCATGCCACAAATAATCCGGTGGATATCGGAAACTATTACGACCCTGAAATAGCGCTTCTCGGGGACGCTAAACTGATTTTGCGTCAGCTCATTGAGTCATGTTCGGACTTACTATCCACCAGGCCGAATCTGGAATCCCCCATCGACGATATATCTGGGATCAAGCAACAATGGCGAAATGAATGGTCAAACAAACTGGAATCTACTGAAGTCCCTATGACTCCTTACAGAGTCATCCATGAATTTATAAAGATATCTGATCCTTCTGAGACAATCGTGACACACGATTCCGGAAGCCCACGGGACCAAATAATGCCCTTTTACCAGTCAGGAGGACCTGGCACATATATCGGGTGGGGCAAATCACACGGTCTGGGCACGGGTCTCGGGTTGAATATGGGAGCAAAACTGGCATCACCAGATAAGTTCGTCGTTAACTTCATGGGTGATGCTGCTTTTGGAATGACTGGGCTTGATTTCGAAACAGCCGTAAGAAGCAACATCCCAATTCTGACTGTTGTGTTAAACAACTCCACAATGGCCATCGAAACAGCTCATATGGCGACCTCTCACGAACTCTTCGGAACTAGAGACTTGGGTGGTGATTACGCCGACATGGCCAAGACAATGGGAGGCTGGTCTGAACGGGTCAAGAATCCTGAAGACATCGCTGCTGCTTTCAGTCGGGCAAAGAGGGCGACTGAAAACGGGGAAACCGCCCTGTTAGAATTTGTNACCTCGGAAGAACAGGATTTTTCCTTTAGAGGCGCCCTACGTTAAATTCTTCTGANCNACGATCCTAGAAACCAGGATTNCCGTATCCGTCNACTTTAATACAAGCCACCCAATGATCTGGCNNGACCTCACGGAGCTCCGGCATCTCTATTTCGCAATCGCCGTCTCCGACAGGACACCGAGTATGAAACACACAACCGTCAGGCGGCGACATTGGACTTGGGACATCCCCGGTAAGAATGATTCTNTCTCTATCCGCCTCCATTATGGGGTCTGGTATCGGNACAGCGGAGAGGAGCGCTCTCGTNTAAGGATGTAATGGGTTGTCGTACAGCTCATTTCTATCAGCTACTTCCACTATGTGACCTAGATACATTACAGCTATTCTGTCACTGATATGTTTTACTACAGATAAATCGTGGGCGATAAAAAGATACGTCAGACCCAATTCTTCTTGAAGATCTTCGAGCAAATTGATGACTTGAGCTTGTATTGAAACATCAAGNGCAGAAACTGGCTCGTCACATACTATAAAGCTGGGATTTACGGCTAATGCGCGTGCAATCCCAATTCTCTGCCTCTGGCCACCGCTAAATTCATGGGGATANCGATCCCCCATATAAGGACTGAGACCTACAGTAGTAAGTAANTCNGATACTCTGTCGCGGTATTCTCCCTTGCTATCAGTCAACTTATGAACTTTTAAAGGCTCACCNACTATATCTCCGCAAGTCATCCGAGGGTTTAATGATCCNTAAGGATCCTGAAAAATAACCTGCATTTCCCTTCGCATCTGGCGCATTTGAGAGTTGCTAAGACTAGTGACATCCTCCCCGTTAAATTTCACTTCTCCTTCGGTAGGTCTGTATAGCTGNAGGATACATCTGCCAGTGGTAGTTTTTCCACAACCACTCTCTCCAACTAGGCCGAGGGTTTCACCCTTGTTTATGTGAAAACTAACNNCGTCAACAGCTTTTATGTCAGCAACCTTTTTCTGAAAAACTATCCCCGAGGTAACAGGGAAGTACATTTTAAGGTTATTNACTTCGACTAGCGGCCGATCCGATTCTGTTATTTGATCTGTGACCATTTTTATCTCCGATTCTGAATCATCCNGGTCATNCAGTTGCTACTTTGGATGAAAACTCTTCAATCTCTTCCACTCTGATACAGGCAGAATGATGGTTTGANTCTACCTCTCTCAGCACTGGGTCGCTTGAAAGGCAAGCGTCTNCCGCGAACTTACATCTTGGGGCAAAACTACAACCAGCNGGCAGGTTACCTAAGTCAGGCGGTANTCCTTCAATCGCATCCAACCTGACTCTAGCCTNTGACGAATCCAATCTAGGCACAGAGTTTAACAATGCAAGAGTGTAGGGATGCCTCGGATTGGTGTATAACTCCACAGCAGTTGCAGTCTCGACTATCTTTCCCGCATACATCACCAGAACCCTGTCCGCGTATCGAGCAACAACNCCTAAATTATGCGTGATTATAATCAGAGCGGTCCCAAGGTNTTTTGAGAGCTCTTGCATCAATTCAAGTATCTGAGCTTGAATCGTTACATCAAGGGCCGTGGTCGGCTCNTCAGCAATAATCAATTTAGGATTNCANCTCANAGCCATCGCGATCATTACCCTCTGTCTCATTCCGCCACTAAACTGGTGAGGGTAGTCCGCAAGACGGCGTNCCGCATCNGGTATTCCAACCATGGTAAGCAGCTCTGCTGCTCTTTGATTGGCTTCCGATTTGTTCATATTTTGGTGTANCTCTAGAGTTTCTGTAAGCTGNCGTCCTATCGTNAGAACAGGGTTCAAGGAAGTCATTGGCTCCTGAAAAACCATTGCAATGCGATTACCACGTATATCCCGCATCTCTTTGTCGTCCATTTGCACAAGATCTTCGCCCTCAAAAATCACCTCNCCATCNACTATCCTCCCGGGAGGGCTAGCTACGAGACGCATGATAGACATAGCTCCAACACTCTTCCCGCATCCACTTTCTCCAACGATGCCAACTACTTCTCCCTCCGCAACCTCATAGGAGATGCCATCGACCGCTTTAACAACCCCGTCAGGGGTAAAGAAGTGAGTTTTTAGATTGCTAACNTCTAACAATGAAGTCATATGTGAACCNCCAGTAAATATCNCACATCCACACTTTGACGTATCAGCGTGGGATTCNAAGATATTCAGTTTCTGTCTGATTGATATAATATCAGTTTATAGAAGAACCTNACGATTTAATAGATCCTANTATCTTCCCATCCTCAAGCCCGTGAAGGCCATTGATAATTATATCGGTAGCANATTCTAGACTTATTTCACTCGTATTTACGACCATGTGATAAAGATCAGGTCTATCGGGGTCATCTAAATCAAAAAACTTCTGAAAATAATACTGGCGAGCCCTGTCTCGGCTGTCGACAACGTCCTGNGCGGATTGGTGATCTAGATTCTCCCGAGACATCAATGTTTTTATCCTATCCTCCAAGTGAGCAACAACACCCACTCTTAGCACATTAGGCATGTCATTTAGAATTANGTGCCCTCCTNTCCCGACGAAAACAACGTNTCCTTCGTCCGCCATATCTCGCATTGTGTTGTGAACAGCCTCTATATATTCATCATCCTCNAATTCATGTCCACGGGTTATAGTAGGTTGGGGAATATCCTCGTACTCCTCTGTTAGAAAGGCCGCTGTTCCCGGACCAAAATAAGGGTCACCGCCAGCACCCGTAACNGCAGATCGTTCTAGAATTCTTTGNATCACCCTAAACCAACGCTCACTGCGACTAGGGGGTCTCTCTTCACGCTGATGAAGAGCCTCCACCGTGGCGCCCAACTCTTTAGCTACATTTGANAGAAAAAATCTATCCACGTANTCAGCTCCCAGTTTCTCCGCCACCATAGGGCCTAGGTTACGAGCACCTCCACCTGACATTCCGCCTAACGTGATGACTGACATCTTCCTTCTCCCTGCTATTATCTTCCTGAATTCACTAAGCGACTTACCGGTAGTAAGTGAGAATGGTGANCAGGTCCNAAATAGGTATTGTCTCCTCCCAGTTCACTGTGATGTTTACAAAGCAACATAACAATGTCAAACGAAACNANATGGAANCACTAGAANTGCAATACCGACAATATTTTTCTACCTGACAGAAATTCNTTTCTGCCGAAACCTGATAACTCAATTAGGACACATATACCAACAACTTCTGCATTTAGTGATCCTACAAGCCTAGACGAGGCCTCGAAGGTTCCTCCGGTGGCTATCAAATCATCCACAAGTAATACTTTTTGACCAAGCTTAAAGGCGTCGACATGAATCTCCAATATATCGTTGCCGTATTCGAGATCATACCGGACAGTTTTTTTCTCAAAAGGCAGTTTCCCTTCTTTCCTAATGGGCACAAACGGAAGTCCTAATCTCAAGGATATCGGAGCTCCAAATAAGAATCCCCTGGACTCAATACCTGCAATGACGTCAGGCCGCAATTGCTCAGACAAAACAACCATTTCATCAATTGCAAAGTTGAATGCCTCGATATCAGCTAGCAGCGGCGTTATATCTCTAAAGACAATCCCATCTTTAGGAAAATTAGGAACAGTTCTAACGAACTTGTGTAGATTCATTATTCCTCCGATGTCAGGATTACCGACACAAACCGGAGTCTAACTTCAAATTGACAATCAAACCAGTCTTTTCAACGGGAAACTCGGAACGACAAATGATTAGAACGTTTTATAATTACTTTAAAGAAATTGTGAATTGAGAATTAGGAGAGATAATTAGTATCTCGGAATTATCAAACCCAATTCAATCACATCACTACAGAAAATTTTGGTGCTCAACATTACAAAACAATTTATAGACTGGGGCAGAACATTTGTTTGTAACACCAGGAAGCTTCATGCTAGATCAAAGGTATTCACTTGGTCAAACACACAATTGCGNANTANTAATATTTGAATAGANTGAAANATCCCNTNAGNTCAANAACTACTGANNACCTNATGTTANTNAAGANGCGAACCNAATGGGATCGAANANAAGATCCTANNTCTGATTANATTTCTNNCTGACNNATTNGCCAAAAGTGNAATTAGCTAAATTAATTTGAGTAANAGGACGNNTGATATGATCACCGAGGAGAGACGATCAGTATTAGAAANCGAGTCAAAAANNANCTACNTAGAATTNTGCCNTAACACTATTTGGCCCTCTCTNAGAGCNTCNGGAGGNAGGGTAATTTGTATGCTCACTGGNATGATAGGGAGACCATCNACTCATTTACTNCAAATGACATCTTACGCAGATCTNGAATCNTGGCAAACTGCGCAAGGAGCNTGGAGTNTNAATCGNGAGTCTTTACTAAGGCAAGAATCTGTCAGGCTTCTAAGNCCAATCGCTTCAAGGCCAAAAGATACTGTCCCCCCTGAAGACCGNAGATCAGTTTATGGNTANCGCAAATTNTTCNTATCNCCAACCGATNTNTCAGAGTTNGTGACCTGTTCNGAAGAGGGTATNTGGCCTAGAATCGANAANATGGGCGNNTGCGTTCTNGGTATGTGGACCCCAATGGCNTCNGTCTCTCCCTCNGAAATCGTGCTNCTCACTGGATACGANGGACCNGCGCACTGGGAGCAAACNCGNTTCNCNCAGGAGCAAAGATNCAANTCNAATATTGANGATCAACTTTGGGACAGGGAGAAAGCTCTCAGNGAACGCAGAGTAGANCTNACACNAGACACTTGGGTCGAGNTNATGAGATCAACTGANTTCTAGGNTGCAGCTAANACNCNGANNCCNAATTAATNCAAGGAGTTTTATATATGATAGGAGTCTTGACGCANCATTGGGCAAAAAANGGNATGTTTNAAAAAGCTAGAAAANTGTTGGACGNAAACGGACTCGCTCAAAGTAATNCACCNGGTTTCATAAGTAGAACAACNNTGTTAGCAAGNACNGATNCNAATCANATCAGNTCTATNGTTATATGGGACAATGACNNGATTTATGATANTTGGAAGAAAAGCCCNGAAAGNGATGCGGCAATGNNAGGAGCAGAGGTCTTNTGGGNAAAATNTCCNGTGTCAGAAAGATTTGACATTCCNTAAATGGAGTATCCAAANAAGAANCANTACTGTNTANNNTAAAACAAGNAAGTTATTCCTCAAANGCNCCATAAACCAAACAAGCGTTCTGNCCTCCAAATCCAAAATTGTTGGACAGGACTCTTTTTACTTTTNATNTCCTTGCCTGGTTAGGNACAAAATCNAGATCACANAGTGGGTCCGGATTCTCATANTTNATTGTTGGGTGAATCACTCCAGANTCGATCGTTTTAACAACCGCCACACCTTCTATTGCGCCAGCGCCGCCCAGTGCATGTCCGATCATAGACTTGGTTGAACTAACTGGAATTTGAGAAGCCAATCTGCCAAAAGCGTTCTTAATCGCTTTAGTTTCTGATGCGTCGTTTAANNGTGTTGACGTACCGTGAGCGTTAATGTAATCGATGTCCGAATATTCAACTCCTGAATCTTCGATCGCCAATCTAATTGCCCGAGCNGCCCCNTCCCCATTTTCGTCCGGTTGAACTNTGTGAAATGCGTCTGATGAAACTCCATAACCTAGAACCTCGGCCAAAATGTCCACTTCCCGGTCGAGTGCATGTTCAAGACTCTCCATCACTAAAACTCCCGCCCCCTCAGCAGGCACGAANCCATCTCTAGTCGCATCAAATGGCCGGCTGGCTCTCGCGGGATCCCCTTGGTATCTGCTTAGGGCTTTTATAACGTGAAATCCNCCGAGTCCAAGCCGACTAATACCAGCCTCACATCCTCCACCAAGAACCACGTCCGCCGCCCCTCTTCGGATTACCTCCGCTGCCTCACCAATTGCCTGATTNCCTGCTGCGCATGCAGTTATGACAGTATTGGTATAACCCCGAAAACCGAATATGCGACTAATCTGAGCAGCAGCCATGTTAGGAAGTATCATAGGGACAAAGAAGGGGCTCATACGCATCGCTCCCCTCTCAAAAAGAACCCGAGAATTGTCCTCTGTCGTGGGAAATCCGCCGTTCCCATTACCCATTACNACGCCCAATCGNGTTCCATCTTCNACAGAAAGATTCAGAGTAGAATTNTCAATGGCTGTTGCTGCAGCTGCCACGGCCATCTGGGAGAATCGAGCCATTCTGCGCGTTTCTTTAGGGTTNGCATACTGAGCGGGATCAAAGTCATCTACTTCGCCTGCAATGTCAGATGGGAATTCTTTTGTATCACANAGTGTTATNTTTCCAATCCCAGATTTTCCTTTAACCAAGCCATNCCAGTATTCATCTACGGTTTTCCCGAGCGGTGACATGACGCCCATTCCAGTTATAACAACTCTTTTCCGATTTTGGTTTACTGCCATATATTTACCCTTATATCACCTGTTGTTTGGATCATTGCCCGCCACTGTATCTAGTAAAAGACCAGGATACAGTTCAGGTGCAATTTTTCTTTTCCATTCAATAATTTCTGCTGCCACTGATAGTGATCCTGTTCCAAGCACCATATCTTTGGCTCTAGTTCTGGAAAGTGCATATTCCATGGCATGTGCAAGGTTTTCAAATCCCGTTCTAGATCCATCGTCCACCAGAATTCCAATTTTATCGGCACAATTGACAATATCAATGTGAGATGCAGCCTTAGGATGCCTAGAAGAAACAGGGATCAATATGGGGTCTAAACGTAAAAATTCGCGTAGCATGCCCGAACAATCATGATTCTTGAGGGCACCGAAGACGAGTATTATTTCCCCTTGTGATTCTATTTGCGATTTTTTTATCAAGTCAATCGCATCTACAAGACATCTCGCAGAATATGGGTTATGGGCACCATCCACCACAATGAAAGGATCCAGCTCGTTAACAATTTCCAATCGTGCGGGCCACTCCACACAAGAAAGTCCCTCTTCGATTGCCCATTTGTTAATAACATATCCTTCTTTCACCAGTGATTCCAACACTGCGATAGCCGTAGCAGCGTTGTCAGCCTGATATTTACCCAAAAGCGGGAGATCAAATTTATACGTAGATAAATTTCCAGTTACACATATACTTTGTCCAAATAAACCAGCTTGGACAATTTCAACTGGGTGAGATTGGGACACATCAACTAACGGCGCATTATGGGCTTGAGCAACCTCACTGATCACATTGAACGCTTCTGAAGATCTCTGCTGGGGCGCTACTATAACAGGCACAGTTTCTTTAATAATACCTGCCTTCTCTTTAGCTATATCCCGTACGTTATGCCCGAGAATAGTGGCATGGTCTATGCTAATTGATGTAATAGATGTGAGGATTGGGCTTAGTATATTAGTAGCATCTAGTCGTCCTCCAAGACCTGTCTCCACAACCTGAATGTCGGCTTTTTCATCCTGAAAATGTTGGAACGCCGCTACAATCATAAATTCGAACCAGGTGGGGGCACCATAATTCCCGTCTACCTCAACCCTTCTGACGAAAGGCCACAAATATCTCACCAGATTAGTAAACAAGTCTTTCGATATTGGTTCAAACCCTATCCGAATTCTTTCAGTTACCGAATGTAGGTGAGGAGAAGTCGTGAGCCCGACCTTAAGCCCTGCTTTAGATAATGCCGAGCTCACCATCGCACACGTACTACCTTTGCCCTTAGTGCCTGCGATATGAATGGAAGGTACAGAGCTTTGAGGATTACCTAGGAGCTTAGTTAGTAGTCTCATCCGTTCAAGGTGGAATGTGGAATGGGTCGGCTGGTTCACATTTCTCTCAAAATCGGCCAACGACATCGACAGTGCCAATGCGCTTTCGTAAGTTAGTTTATCTGGTAATGAACGAGTGTTTATTTCAGTCAATTTAGGGGTATACGATCAGTTTTCGGTAACCGTATTTATCCAAGACGTTGATTGTATCGCGATATCAATAGCTTCATAGTGATGATTAAGAGTCGTCACTATGAAGCTATTGNNATGCCTTTTAGCCTAAAAAACCTTGGGACCTACTAACGCCTGATTGGCAGCAGGGATATTTGTCGTGGCATGCCCATTTCTGGCAATAGGAGCAGTCGATGGCAATAATCCGTTAATTCTCTCGATTAGAGATCCAATTCTGTCGACCGTATCGTCTGCAATTTCTTCACGAAGCTCGCTGAAATGCTCGAGTAAATAAGAAGCAGGCTTATACCTGTCAAACTTACCTTCCGAAATACCTACTGAGCTAAAGTAATCTTTTACTCGTTCTACGATTCGCGGATTGCTCTCAGAAATCATTTTCATTGTTAAAGGCTTATCTAAATCTGTGTAATAAGCCAAATTGACTAAGTTCAGATAGAAATTTGGCTCAAACAGGTCTTCAATGTCAGCGTCACGAACCCTCGTAACCTCTACCCATTTAACAGCATTTTCATTGGATTTCTTGCCTTTTGAAACGTTGATTCTCTCCACCCGCTCCTTATTAGTTGGTGTGATGTCCATCATAACCGCAACACTCACATAATTCTCACCTAGAAGAGATATAAAAGTAGGAAGATTCTCCGCACTTCCCACGGGCACAACAACCCACCTAGGATCCATACGAGCAGCCCCGCGAGCAGCTGCCATTTCCCCCATAGTCTGAAAAAATATTAGATCAGAAGCAGAATTCACCATTAGGCAGTGAGGGGCCATAAACAAGGTTTGCGCCATCTGATAACCAAGAGCCATCTGTAAAGGAAACACCGTTTCGCTGTCATTCTCTACTGCATCATGGCTTACAACCGTGCCTTTACCATCCATATCTTGAACAGTTCTGACACGGCTAAGTTTTTCCAAGTCGACCATAAAGGGAGAATGAGTCGTATATATGACCTGACAGTGTGGTGCCAAGCGTTCATCCATAAATCTGAGGAAATCTTTTTGAGCCATTGCATGAAGGGCGGTACCTGGCTCATCCAGCAATATAACTAGGTCTGATTTCTCTGTCTCTTCAAGATGGGAGAAATAGGAGAGAAACGAGAAAAACCAGACAAATCCCTTTGATCGCTCATCAAATGAAACTGTAACCCGATGCCTAGCATTTTCAATACGCACATGCAGTATTTTTCCTTCTGCCTGATTATTGGGATCCGCTTGAGAGAGATCAAATTCTACTTTGAGTTGCCTGTTCTGTTGCCAGTACTCAAATATCTCATCCGTGATAGTTATTGACGCTGACTCCAACTCGACTTTGATATCTTCATAACTAAGGTCCTCCTCGAGATCTTCCAAACTAACCCCCGATAGGGTTAAGAGTGACATGAATGTCCTGTCAGAATCATCAAGTGTTCCTGTCTCTTGGGTTCGCTTTTTCAAGTCATTTATAGAAATTTTCCCGCGCATTATGCTGTAATTATCAAAATAAACGAATTTCGGTAACCATTTTTCAAGAAAATCTTCCGCTATTTTGATTGCGACCGGAGAAATTACCTTCGGAGACTCTTCTTGAGTGCCATTAGAACCACCCCGAAATGAAGAAGGTGCCGAAGAAAAGGTGGCTGCCCTAACATCGGGCTTGACCTCTACTGATGACGATTCAGATACCTCCACCTGCCAGTGCCGCTCGTTCTTGTAGTTCTTACCTACGACGACCTTATTTGAAGAGAGGACTCCAGCACCGAAGTTCGCTTCTATTTCGGAAACTTCCCCCTCTGAAAGTTCAAATTCAGCCTGAGCAACGATACAGGGATTATCCTCATGCATTCTCTTGTAACGAATGTACCCTTTTCTGGGATAATCATGAATATCAAATCCGTCATCTTCTCCAGATATGGAGTTTATCTTGCGGATAGCTTGCAGAAACGCAGTTTTCCCCGACTCGTTCTTACCAACAAGAGCAGTCACATCCTCAAGTTCAACCCATGACGAGTCATCTATGCTCTTATAGTTATTTACTCTTGCCCGTGTGATTTTCATGATGCCTCCCTGTCCACGAGACGCAGCCAGTGAGGCCGCGTTACTTTCACCAGGCCAGGTTATTTTTGAAACCTCGCCCCGTGTGAAGGTGTTCTCACAACAGTGTCGAACACCCCCACAGGCAAGCTAACCAAACGTACATTGCAGTCGCAAGGTCTTTTTGGTCTCGAATTAAGCTAATTCGACAAAATGCGATGTCGAATTCGATCTATTGGTTAACCTATATCAGGCTGTAACCACTCCCAGGTCTCTCAGGATCAACGCCTGTACCTTTAGCTTCACTTATCCAGCCAAATTCCTGGAGTATTTGTTGACTGTATGTAACTCTACCGCTCACTTTATCTAAAGGTTCTGTCGCCAAGAGGAGAGCTGCCTTCGCCATAAGCTCTGCATCTTCCCCACGAGGGTCATCCATACCACTGACTAAATTATGAAAAACAGTACCNGGCGTCGGGACCACCTGGGAAGGAGACACACACGTCACAGAGACGCCTTCTTTATAAACTTCCTGCGCTAACCCTTGAGAAAATCTTTCCAAGGCAGCTTTCTCCGCACCATAACAGGTGCCCCCAGAGTTAGCAGGTTGGTCGATATACGGCCCTCTGCCAGGCCCTATAGCAGCACCCGACGAAATATTTACAATACTTCCNGAGCCCGCAGGGATCATGTCAGACAGTGCAAGCTGACTCAGAATGAACGGGGCATGGAAGTTTACCTCCCACGACCTCTTCCANCGCCGTATGACATAATCCTTCACCGGAACAAAGTATGTCAAGGCAGCATTATTTACAAGAATTTCGACCCCTCCATAGGCTTTGTGAGCTTCATCAAAAAGCCGCTGACAATCATCCTCTATGGAAATGTTTACAGTGGATGCGATAGCCTCGCCTCCTTTCTCACGTATACCAGATACCGTCNTCTCTAAAGAACCTTCCAGCGGATGATCTCCTTCACGCAAAGTNCGTGCTGCACAAATAACTTTNCCACCTTCTGAAGCAAATAACCTTGCTATTTCCGCTCCAATTCCNCTGCTAGCACCAGTTACTACCACATTTTTTCCGTCGAGTTTTCCCATGTTTATTCTCCTGATTGAACNTGCNATATAAATCTGAAACATGCCATATAAAACGAAAATTTATGGAGATATGTCTTNANAANACTTATGCTATTCTCTCTAAGTNCAANNATTTTAGTAAGGTATTACGACAGGGACAACTTATGAGANTAAACAGCAGATGTNATTGCGGCTTGCTGTTNGNTTGTTCAGTATCCGTTGACCCNCAGATGAACCGAAAACTACAATTGCTAAAAGCATACTAACCATACGGNAATTAGAANGCGAACAACCCCGACGATCAGGCAAAATCGTGTGAAAGTTCNAAANAGAGGAATATCCTCCTAGATTACGATGTCTCATAACGGTCTCACCCTTTGTTAATACAACCAATCATACTGGCGGGAGGGTCGGGGACCCGTTTATGGCCTCTTTCACGCGAACAGTATCCCAAGCCTTTCCTAAGCATTTCGAGAGTTAATTCGATGTTTCAGGAAACTGTCTTGAGGTTGGATGAAATAGAGTCATTTGACCCCATTGTGGTATGCAACGAGGCACATCGATTTCTAGTTACAGATCACTTTGAACAGATTTCGAGAGCCCCACAGGCAATCATTCTCGAACCAACGGGCCGAAACACTGCTCCTGCTCTAACGCTAGCTGCAATTTATTCAACAGCAAGGGATAGTCAAAGCATAATTCTTTCCCTTCCCGCAGATCATATCATTCAGGACAATGCAGCTTTTAGAAAAGCAATAAATTTGGGACTACCATTAGCAGAAGATGGTGGAATTGTGACTTTTGGAATAGAACCCACAGAACCAAATATAGGTTTCGGCTACATAAGAAAAAGTTCGGCCCACAAAGACTATTTCTCACTATTAGACTTCGTTGAAAAACCGAGCTTCGAAAAAGCGACAGAAATGATGGACTCCGGAGAATATTTGTGGAATAGTGGTATTTTCATGCTCCGTTCCTCGTTATGGATCGAACAAATTAGATTGCATTCGCCGAAGATTCTCGAGGCCTGTGAGGTCGCTATGGCCCGGGGTGATGAGGATGGGGCATTCTTCCGGCCGAGCATAAAGCAGTTTGAATCATCTCCTAACGTTGCAATTGACTATGCCGTTATGGAAAAAATGGCAGTGAATGGAACTGATGGTCCGGATTGCTGGGTAATTCCATTGGATGCAGGTTGGTCGGATATAGGAGCGTGGTCCACCTTGTGGCTTGAAGGAGAGCATGACGCCTCTGGAAACGTGACGTCTGGAAGCGTACACATCGAGTCCGTTAATGACTCTTTAATCTTGAGCAATCATCGCACGGTTGCCGCGGTCGGAATAGAGAAAGCAATTATTGTCGAAACAAAAGATGCCGTTCTAGTCACTACCATGGAGAGCGAACAAGCTGTAAAAGACTTAGTAGCAAATCTTGGTGAGGAACTAGAAGTGCTCAAAAAGCATCACCAGGTTGTCAGTCGGCCTTGGGGAACTTATGAAATCACTGATTCTGGATCTGGGTTTCAGGTAAAACATTTGTACATCAAGGCTGGCGAGTCACTCTCTCTACAAAAGCATTCGTACAGGGCTGAGCACTGGGTTGTCGTGAGTGGGAAAGCTACAGTGACTCGTGAACAACAAGTGTTTACACTTGAGGTAAACGAGTCGACTTTTATCCCCGCCGGTTCCAAACACAGGCTTCAGAACAAGGCGACAGAACCTCTGGAGATCATAGAGATACAATCTGGATCGTACCTAGGGGAGGATGATATAGTCAGGTTTGAAGACAAATATAACAGGGTGAAGCGTCAAGATGGCACATGAAATAAATAGGGATAGGGGTATCTCAACTATACCTCCCAG
>PAOO01000055.1 GCA_002708065.1 Chloroflexota bacterium | reverse complement strand
TACTGCGCCAGCCTAAATATGGCCCACGGCGGGCCAGTTAGGTCGCAAAATATGACCACAATAAGGGGATGTTTGTCAAGTAACGCTGAAACCCTGAAGTTCCATATTCACACGCATTTCCTTAAAACTTGCAGCTCATCGAGTGAATATATTTCCTCTTACGTAATCTGCTTGATCTGAAAGCAGAAACGCGATAACAGAAGAAACTCCATCCGATTTTCCAAGGGCGCTTAATTGCACATCTCGTTGCGCCCGCCTGCCTATTTTCTCGACTTGCTCATTGATGATTCCAAGTTTTAGGGGAGTTTTTATGTTTCCGGGACAGAGTACGTTCACCCGTATATTGTCGGGCTCTAATTGCTGTTCGAGCGTCATTCCGAGGCCGTTGACTCCGCCCTTCGTAGCGCCATAGGGTACGATACTACTCGGCCCAGTGACCCCCGCTCCAGAAGCGATCAGTAGCATTATCCCTCCACCGTTTTCTTTCATTACCTTTGCAACCCTCTTTGCGATGTAGTACGTCCCGGTAAGGTTTACATTAAGGTGCTTCAGCCATTCCTCGTCAGGGAATTCGTCAATTGGGATTAATGCCCCCCTTGCAACTGCGGCTGCGGTCAGAAGGCAATCAATTCCCCCCATTAATTTATAGGCTGTATCAACTAGATTAGTTGAGCTCTCCAAGTTAGAGACATCCGTTTCGAGAAAAGAAACAGATGTTCCATCTTCATTTAGAGAATATGCTAACGCGGCGCCGTCTTTTGAGTTGATGTCACCAAAAACTACCTGAGCACCTTCCTCGGAACAACGTTTTACTGCGGCTCGTCCTATTCCAGTAGCGCCGCCAGTAATTAGGACTCTTTTAGATTGTAAAAGCATTCATCCTCCTTCGTAAAAACAGTGAAAAGAAGAGTTAAAAAGTTCTGGATTGCATTTTACGAATCCAATCCAATCCAATTGACCCCTGCTTCGATTCCGATCTCGTAAAGGTTTTTCCTTGCGATGGGAATCTGGTGCTCTGGGAGGTGCTCGATCTGTACATACCCTTCGGGACAGTGAGTCTCAAAACCTTCTAAGAAAATCCGTTGGTCCAGTATTCCTTCTCCTATCACTGTCTCTTCAAGATGAAGAACCAGCCTATTTTGGATGAAAAAATCCTTTGCATGACCGCATATAATGTATGGTCCCAAAACTTCATAAATATGCTCTTGTAGCGAAGTGGTTGAGTAAGCATCTTTCAGGCTGCTGATAAAATTTACCGGATCCATATTGAATCTCAATTTTTCTGATCCAACTGTGTCAATGAGGTCTAATATTCGTTCAGCGGTATCTAGTGTTGAGAGAGTATGCCCCTCTACTGCGAGCATAACGTTCTCTTGCTCCGCTGCCTTACAGACCTCAGTTAGGCTTGCAACAAGCGTCTCAAAGGTTTCGTCACGATGATTGTCTGGATGAGCAAACCAGGAACCATCTGGATTGAGGCTACCTGGTCGAACGTAGAGATTTCCGGCTTTGAGCCATGAGGTCACTTCGCACATCTTTTGCATAGCTTCTATGCCTTTTCTTCTTTCCGAAGAACTGGGATTGATCAAATCGGGATGCTGTGCTACCACCTGACAGGGAACTATTCCTCCATCGCTCAGGACCGACCGCAACCTAGTCACCTCATTCTTAGTAACATTTATTGGATCAAAATATCTGCAAGCGACTCCTGAAAACCCGTGTTTTCTGATATTGGTAGTGGTTTTTTCGTCTACTTCGTTCAAATCCGTTGGCATCAAGCCTTGTACTCCAAGATACATAGCAGCTAACTCCTGCGCTTCAGAGGCTAAGGTAATTAAAATTTCATGATATAAGAATTTATCTTACTGATCTGCTTAGGGGAAATACGTCTTCAGTTTACCCAGCCCTCCCCTTCTGTATAATTTTATTGATAGGGGAAGTGTCGGAATTGGTAGACG
Source organism: Chloroflexota bacterium (assembly GCA_002708065.1). GTDB lineage: Bacteria > Chloroflexota > Dehalococcoidia > Lucifugimonadales > UBA826 > UBA11795. The sequence goes on along the minus strand of PAOO01000055.1, from coordinate 43,449 downwards.
AGCATGACTTAGGATCATGTGCCGCGAGGCGTGGGAGTTCGAGTCTCCCCTTCCCCACTCACCTGTTTGATGGCTATTCATATTCATTGACACCCTGAAATCCCTGTCCTACCATGATTTTGGGTCGTGCTAGGCGGGGAGGTAGCGGTGCCCTAAACCCGCAATCCGCTCTAGCGGGGCTTAATTCCGAACTGAGGCTTGTTTGACTAGACCTCTACCGGTGATTTGGAGTGTTGAGAGTTGGGTCCTACGCGGCGAGAGTCTGTGAACCCCGTCAGGTTCGGAAGAAAGCAGCGGTAAGCGGTGCCTCTCGGGTGCCGTGGGACAACCTGATTCGAGCTTCAGTCACTTGGCATATCTACTCTTCGATCCGACGAGAGGTGCACGGCCCATGTTTCAATAAATTTCGGCGGACTCATCTTTTTCTGCCATAAGCTGCAATTAGGCGTTTAGTTTAACGACGTGAACTTTCCCGATTTATAAGCCATGAGTAAACACCAGCCTGCTAAGAAAAAGTTCGGCCAGCATTTCCTATATGACCAGAAGGTTATCCGTCGCATTCTTGCTGTCGCGGATTTAAGGAAAAATGATCGAGTTCTTGAAATTGGACCAGGCAGGGGACATTTGACCCGGAGCCTTTCAGAATCTGGAGTGATTGTCACTGCGATCGAAATCGATGATAAGTTAATTTCCGATTCTCTCCGTGAATTAGGTGAAAAAATCAATGTAAATATTGTCCATGGGGATGCATTGAACTTACCGAACTCGAAAATGTTCGATACCGAGGGAAGCTATAAACTTGTGGCGAATCTTCCTTATAACGTCGGTAGCAGAATCCTCAGAAATATTGTGTGTGGATCAAATCCACCCGACGTATCTGTGGTCATGCTCCAACGAGAGGTTTCACGTAATTTGACTTCCTCAGACGGAAAGATGGGGATTCTTGGTGCAGTAATCGGTGCTTTCGCAACGATTACTCAAATATTTTTGGTGAAGCCATCATCGTTTAGGCCTCCTCCGAAGGTCATGTCCAGCGTAATTAAACTGGAGGCCATTAGGCCTTCTAAAGTGCCGGTTTCCCGTTTCCCCTTGTACTTTGATTTCGTAGTGAAAGGGTTCTCTTCTCCTCGAAAGCAGATTCATAACTCCTTATCCGGCGGACTCGTCGCAAGCTCTGATCGCGTTAAAGGTACATTGTTAAGATGTGACATTGACCCTGAGAGGAGGCCTCAGACCCTATCTGTAAATGAGTGGGTTGATCTGTTTGACACGGCGTGTGCTGAAGGCTATATCGAAGAATTTCCTTCGGACAAATAAGAACAAATTCACCGGCAACTAAAGACTCAAATGACTGCTATTAAAGCGAAAGCTTTTGCAAAACTTAACCTCACCCTTGAAGTTCTTGGTAAGAGAAATGATGGGTTTCACGAAATTAGCAGCATAATGCAGACGATCTCTCTGGCTGATCACATTGAGGTGACAGCTGCACGGGAACTTTCTCTGGAATGTGATTTGCCGTCTCTAAATAACAATGAAAATCTAGCTATGCGCGCTGCTTGCCTGCTTAGGGAAAGCCTGGAGATAAGGGATGGTGCTCACATAAGGATTTCAAAGGAAATTCCCTTAGCGGCAGGACTTGGTGGCGGAAGCAGTGATGCTGTTGTTGTTCTCAGGCTTCTCAGGAGACTATGGGCTGTAGAACTTACGGATACTGATCTTCTTAAAATGGTAGCTGAAATCGGGTCGGACCTACCGTTTTTCGTCAACGGAGGAACTGCCATCGTCCAAGGTAAAGGAGAGCGTGTTAGGCAGATCCCAAATAACAAATCCACAGTTTTTGTTGTCGTCGTACCTGAATTAAATATGCAGGATAAAACAAAGGGAATGTATTCCAAACTCGAGCTAGGCGATTTCACTAGTGGAGGATTGAGTCGAAAATTGGAGGCAAGGATCCGCGGGGGCGGAGACATACCTGACCAGCTGCTTCATAACGCCTTCCAGGAGGTATTGCTAAGAACCGTTCCTTCGGTTCGAAAAAGTTATGAGGCGTTGCAAGCTGTGGGAAGAGAAGAAATTCATCTTACGGGTAGTGGACCTGCCCTTTTCTCACGTGTCTCAAGTCAAGATTCGGGGAGAGCAATTCAACTTCTTCTTCAATATCGACACGGTGAAAACTCATTTGTGGTGGAATCTACTCCAGGTAATTGTTCTCCGGAATGAACACTTTAGTGGCGGGAGCAGCGACTGGATTATTACTAGCTTCTTTTCTAGTCACATTTTTTTGTATAGCGTTGTACGTAATGTACCGCAACAGAAACCAGTTCGCTATTTCTTTATTGGAAAATAAGTCTCCGTCGAGAATAATTTTTCCATTTATGGCTCTTGTTAATCCTACTGCCGCCGCAGGTGGGATAGTTTTCGCATACCTTTTCCTTGTCTTGGAAAGGAACTTTCCGGACAACGGCCTTGCAAGCCCCAATCTGCTTTACACCGGCTTAGTGCTTTTTATATCTTTTGCCATGACTGTCCCTTTGATTTTTTTGGCAAAAAATTATTGGACTCATTTAGTGGCTCTGGCCACTACTTTCGCTTTGCTGTTTGGATGGCTGATCCCGTATTTATCGATCTGATTTTGACGCTTTATGCTGATGGAAATAGAATTAACCGTTGGGCGGTAAAAGTAAGTGTTTAAAATTGACCTTCATGTTCATACAGTTCGAGGAAGCAGCGACAGCGGACTTTCACCGGTGCAGCTTGTGGGAGAAGCTAAGCGAATAGGTTTGGACGGAGTTTGCCTAGCAGAACACGGCGGTGGGTGGAATCAATCAATGATTGAAAAGGAATTTGGAAGCTCTTCCCTTACAGTGGTAACGGCTTTGGAGGTTAGTACTGAACTCGGCCACGTCATTGCACTTGGCCTCAACAGCCACGCCGCTGGTATACATAAAATAGATGTACTTCGTAGGGTAGTAGACGATGAAGGAGGACTCCTTATATCGGCTCATCCCTTGCGCAACTTTTTCAACACCCCACCATATAACGTCAATTTGTTATACAGGGGATGGAAGAATGCCCCAATGACAGCTGCAGAAGCGAGTAAGCATGAGCTATTTTCATATGTTGATTTCATTGAAGTTACGAATGGAGCTAACAGTGACCAGGAGAACCGATTCACCCTTGAAATAGCTACCGTGCTCGGAAAACTTGGAACCGGAGGGAGTGATTCCCATTCGGTTCAAGGAATTGGAAAGAGCTTGACAGTATTTGAGGATGAAATTTCCGATGAGCGTAGCCTCATAGAATCGATGAAGGCTGGACGTTTTTTCCCCGCGGAAGGACTCAACGTTGGGTTACTGAAGCATTTCGACACAGACTGAATCCTCNNTTCAGNTAGGCTAACCCGATCCCAAACGGGTATTTCCTGAAATATTGCCCTGTATTCCGCTTTCATTTACTGAGGNCTGGGCATTAGGCTTTTTCGGCACCTCANTAAAGCTGTTTTCTGTCTGCGATTTAGTACGAAAGGTCTTTGGCATAAAAAGATGCTGGCTTCTATATTCGGTACGGCTACGCGTCCACTGAGTACACCTGAACAGGTGGATAAAGTNGTCTCANATATNTCAACTTTCATGGATGAACAATCCTTTAATACGGCGGTTGACGTTTTCTCATCGCTAAGACCTCCTGATCAAGCGGACGTAATGGCAAAGCTNCGACGANTTGATCAGGTCAAGTTACTATCCTGGCTCACCCCTAAAAGATTGGGNATGATAGTTGAAGAACTCGAGCCCGATGATGTTATAGAAATTTCGAAAGATCTGGACATTAANCATTTGTCACAAGTGTTGGATGAAATTAGTCCTGCTGTGGCGGCNGANGTTTTACGGGAACTTCCCTACGAAGCGCGTACCGAAACTCTTTCTACTATGAAGGAAGTGCAAGACGTTCTACCTTTAATAGAATATGAAGACGATGACGCGGGAGGATTAATGACTCCCGAATTCGTTTCACTATCAGAAAGTATGACTGTGTCCCAAGCTATGGATTTTGTCCGGCGATCAAGCTCCACTATTGACATAAATGAAGTTTCTTTCATTCTAGTGGTAGATGATGCCAACATTCTGAAAGGTGGACTTAACGTGTCCAGACTTGTTGCTTCAGATCCATCTGAATTGATCTCTGAGGTGATGTTTCCAAATGTAATTTCCGTATCTGCTGGAACAGATCAAGAGGAATGTGCTCTTCTTATGGAAAAATACAATCTTCTCACCCTTCCGGTTACAGATTCTGCTGGAAGATTGGAAGGGATCGTGAGAATTGAAGACATGATATATGTCTTTCAAGAGGAAGCCACAGAAGACATGTACAGGATGGTGGGGGTGAGCGATGAGGAGAAGATCCTGGGCCCTTTCTGGAAATCGGTAAGGGGGAGGCTCCCGTGGCTTTGTGTAAACCTGGCCACTGCGGGAATCGCAGCTGTGGTTATAACTATATTCCAATCTACTCTTGCACAAGTTGTTACCCTGGCTGTTTTCTTGCCTGTCATCGCCGGGCAAGGTGGAATTGTTGGAACTCAGACCCTAACTCTTGTCGTGAGATCTATGGCNCTTGGTGAGATAAGTAATTCCGATGCTAAACAGCTTTTGGCAAAGGAGTTCGGNCTAGGTTTGGTGCATGGATTCATATTGGGTATTTTGGCTGGAGTAGTCGCCTACATATGGCATGGAAACCAATATCTTGCACTAGTGGTTGGATTGGCAATGCTGGGTAACCTTGTAATAGCGGGAGTCAGCGGAGTAGNACTGCCCCTTAGCCTACGGGCTATGAAAGTAGATCCCGCTTTGGCTTCTGCTGTCGTTGTAACAACGGTAACAGATGTGGTCGGGTTCCTAATTTATCTTGGACTGGCTACTNNGGCAATCGGGGTAATTGCGAGAAGCTTCTAAGCCAACGCAAATGCTCGCATCGTCTTTAAAACCTTGTTTTGTAACGGTCTGGAGATTTTCAAAATAGTTAGAGAAACAGGAAAGGTTAGGAGAGAGGTCATATATCCCCCAATTATGTCTCCAGGATAATGAACTCCGACATAGACTCGGGCTAGTGAAAGCGTAAACGACATTCCGAGCAATATTAGACCGGTGGATTTACCTCTACTAAAAATGAATGGTAANGCTATTCCAAGGGTGCCTGCTGCCGTGTTTGATGGAAAGGATGAATCGGTGGGAGCGTAAAAGATGAGGTTCACCTCGTTAGAAGTGAATGGTCTTTCCCTGAAAATCAGCTGGTTGATTATTAGAATTGAAAGGCTTGCTGCTGCCATATGTGTTATGGATGCGATAACAGTACGTTGCTTATATCCTCTTTGCTCGATATTGCCTGAATCGAACCATGAAAAATAGAGAATTAATCCCATGCCTACGGGAATTAAGTAATCGCTTGCTAGTATGGATAACAGTTTGTCTATTGCGTTCGACTGGCCAGCAAGGCCGTTGATTATTTGAAATAACGCAAAATCGACTTTCTCCAATAGGTCCATTGGCTTAGATACACTCCGATCAAGGTGTCTGATTTCAGTGAGCTCAAGCTAATCTTTTCGGGAATATTATTTTCTTGGCGTGGCTTCGATCGGAATGAACAAATTNTCGCTGTAAACAAGAAAGAACCAAAAGCAGAAACAACAAATAGGATCGCCTGTTCGTTGCCATCTAGCCCACCTGATGAGTCGTCAATATTTCTCTCTNCGCTCAGAAAAAAAAGCATTGCAGAAAATATTAAAAGACTGTATCCGAAGAAATAGCCANNGATTGCTTTACCAAAAAGCCTGAGATAAGTGAGTTTGGACGAATTAGTAGCTATTTGCAATACACCAACGCAGGCGATAAAGGAGCAAAGAAAATAGTCTAGACCAAAACTGTTTGTCACGAGATATCTACTCGTAAGTGATTAAGGAGTGNAGNACAAACCCANTTAAANGGAGACTGNTGTACACCAACTTTCATATTTGGGATTATTTCCTCTAATAGATTCTTGATACACCTCGTTGATTTTGGTTGTGANGGGTCCGGTGTCTCCAGAACCAATAACTCTGTTGTCCAGTTCGCCTACTGCCTGGATGTGCGCAGCAGTTCCTGTCAGGAATACTTCGTCGGCGAAATAGAGTTCGCTCCTTCGTATTCTCGTTTCTACTACTTTCATGCCNACTTCCTGTCTAGCGATTTCAATTGCAGAATCCCTCGTGATCCCACTCAGGTTATTGTCTGATACGGGAGGGATATAAAGCACTCCATTATTTATCATGAATAAGTTTTCGCCTGACCCCTCAGATACAAAACCGTCCTGAGTGAGCATTATCGCCTCGTCGAAACCGGCTAGAGTAGCTTCTGTTTTAGCCAGTATACCGTTAACATANGTGCCGGAAATCTTGAGCCTGGGAGGAACGTTCGTGTCGTCAACCCGNCTCCATGATGATGTACAACACCGTAGCGCTCCGTCGGTGTCCAAATATTCACCGAAGGGCACCATTATCAACGTAAAATCACTCTCAATTTCTTGGAGTTTTAAATTCGCCACTAACTCTTCACTTTTATAGGCGAGTGGTCGGATATATAAATCTTGTTTGTAACCACTCTCTTTGACTAAATCCAAGGTGATTTTACAGAGATCATCCACTGAATACGGTATATCCAGCATTAACATATCGCATCCCTGCAAGAGCCGCTCGTAGTGCTCTTTCATCCTAAAGATGAAGAGTTGGTTTTTTGGCTCATTCCAATTTCCTCGAATCCCTTCGAAAACGGCTGTTCCATAATGGAGAGCATGGGTCATAACACTAACCCGTGCCTCTTCGATTGGGACTACGTCTCCTCTGAAATACGCGAGGGCTTTCGGCATATTTGATCTCCTTAGTGGAAATGAAAAATTCTAGATAATTATAATCAACAACTGTTTGTTGAGTCCTACAAAANGTNAGTAAATTTGAAATGCTCGACTTAATCCAGACTCGTTAAAGGCTTCTAAGAGGACCTTATATCATTTCTTCGGGCCAATTCAGCATTATAACCGTGACTGATTCTCCGGGTCCTTTGACAGGCACATCCTCGGGGCATATTGCCAAGCCGTCAGCGTAGGCCATAGACGTCAGTATATTTGATTCCTGTGACCCACTCGTGGTGGCNGTATAAGACCCAGCTTCATTTACAATCTTAACCCGCGCATAAACCCGCCTGCCATCGTGATTATAAATATGATCGGTGAGGGTCGCTTTAATGGTGGGTCTCAAGGAAGATTTCTTTCCAAGCATCTTACGTATAGCTGGTCTGCAAAATTGTTCAAATGCGACCATACTGCTAACGGGATTTCCGGGAAGACCAATTAAAGGNGTGACTTTGGCTAATTTCTCGTCGTTGAGAACACCAAACGCAAGGGGCTTTGCGGGTCTCATTCGGATAGACCAAAAGTTGAGAATTCCCCTAGACGCTAACGCGTCCTTAACGACGTCATAATCTCCTTTAGACACCCCGGCGGAAGTGACCACAAGGTCACTGTTCATAGCCTCACTAATTTTCTTTTCTAGTTGGGAGAGATTATCTCTTACGATTCCGAAAGGCTTGGGAATTCCACCAGCAGCGATCACGGAGGCGATCAATCCACTTGTATTGCTATCGTATATTTTGCCAGGCTCTGATGATAGCCCCGGTTCAATTAATTCATCACCCGTGGATAATATTGCAACTTCGGGTTTTCGATAAACATTGATAGTGTCTCGACCCAAAGAAGCAAGTACCGCGATCGTAGATGGATTGATTAGCGTCCCTGCCTGAAGTACTTTTTGATCAANGGTCACATCTCCGCCAGCTAGCCGGATATCGCTCCCACGTTTTACTGGTGTTNTTATGCCGATATCCCTGAGTTCCGATTTGTCAAAACCTTCAGATTCAGTGGTTTCTTCGAATGGAACGACAGAATTCGCGCCACCGGGAATTGCGGCCCCAGTCATTATTCTGGCTGCCTCACCTGCCTCGATAGCAAAATCAGGCAGATGTCCCGCTGGCACAGTACCGACTATTCGAAGAGATACTGGATTAGCANGAGTTGCGGATTGGACATCTTCTGACCTTAGCGCGTAGCCATCCATACCGGAGTTGTCCAAGGGAGGGATGTTAATGGAAGAGTACACATCTTCTGATATAACTAAGCCTATTGAATCCGTTATATTCATGCATGCGGGTTCTAAGGTTTCGAAAGCCTGAAGAATTCTATCCCGCGCCTCTTCCACGCTTAACATATCAGCATGGTGGTGGCGGTGAACATGTTCAGTCATTGAGGGATATTCTCTTCTAAAGTTTATTCGGGAAATCTTTCTTTAATACCGCGATGGTGCCCTAGGCTTCTGATAATTTGTTGTTGAGCACGTTCCAATTCCGAAGTATCAAGGGTCATTTCCATCGACCGAAATACGACGCGGTATGTGAGAGATTTAAACCCAATCGGCACATCACCGCCGACATAATTATCTATAGGAAAGGAGTTTGTGACCAATCGATGATTGCGTATTATCTGTTGGATATCGTCGGAAGTAGTTTCCTCATCACATAACAGTGCTAGATCCCTCGAGGAGGAAGGATAACGACTTAGCGGTTGGAATGAAGACACGTCACTAGTAGCTAATTGAGTCATCTCAGTTAAATTCAGTCGAAAAAGGAAAATGGCCTGTCGCGGGAGTTTGAAATGGTCCGACACCCTATCGTCCAACCCTCCGATTTCACCGATTGATTTATCACCTACAANAAGTTCGGCCACATGCCCAGAGCGATAAGNGGGGTGGTCAAGTTTTTGGTATTTTACTTCCAACCGGATCGAATCTAAAGCAAAATCTAGTATTCCNTTTAAATCATAGAAGTCGATTTGGTCAGAACTGGAAATCCAGATTGAATCTTCANTTCTTGGTCCGACTGCTACCCCGACTATCTCTTCAGTTTCCACAGGGAGTGAATCTCCGGTCGCTCCGACTGGGAACGAAAACACATGACCAATTTCGAACAATCTAAGAGCCCTTTGATTATTGAACCGTAGGTTTCTTTCAAGGGTTTCCAAAAGGTTCGCAACAAGACTGGTTCTCAACCAGGCTTTTGTAGCATCCATTGGATTTGCCAATTTCACAGCCTCTGAATTCGGCGGAATGCTATTGGTGATCTCAAGGGCCTTTAAATTTGAGACAGCATATGAGACTGTTTCATTCATGCCCGAGGTAGAAAGGCTGTCTCTTAATATTTCCTTTATCTCCATTCCGTCATCTGGTATTCGATTTGGGGAGACAGAGGATGGTTTCCTTAAGGGAAGGTTGTCGTATCCGTATACTCTGGCGAACTCCTCGATGAGATCGTCTTCGATACTTATATCCGATCTCCAGATCGGAGGGATAACCCAGACAACATCAGTTTGATCGCCAGAGTCGGGCGCCTCAGAAGCCTCGGTAAGATATGACATGTCAGTTGACTGCGTTGATTCTTGAAAGCCTAGCGATGAAAGAATGGCCCATATCTCTGCCATCGGGAATTTCGCNCCAAGTATTTTGGTGAGACGAGCAGTCGTTAATCTGATGGGTATTACATCTTTTTTGCAGGGGTATTCGTCGATGATACCTTCTGACGCGGAAGCACCACAGAGCTTTATCATCAACCCTGTTGCTCGACGTAACGCCAGTTCAGCCAATTCCGGGCGTAATTCTCTTTCAAATCGGTATGAGGCCTCCGTATTTAGCCCAAGANCGGTCCTTGTGGATCGAGTATTCGCACCATTAAAGTTGGCAGACTCAAGAAATATTTTGGAGGTGGATTCATCTATCTCTGTGTTACGGCCGCCCATTATCCCTGCAAGNCCAATCGCTTCGTTTTGATCGGCGATGACCAGCATTTCCGGTCTCAAAGTCCGGCTCTCTCCATCAAGTGTAACTAGCGACTCTTTATTTTCGGCTACTCGCACTATAACTTCATTCCCGGACAACTTGTCTAAATCAAATGCATGAAGAGGTTGCCCATACTCCAGCATGACATAGTTAGTGATATCTACCACGTTGTTGATGGATCTGATGCCACTAGCTTCCAAGCGATGTCGCAACCACTCCTGAGACGGTCCTATTTTGACGCCCTCAATAACAGATGCAGTGTATCTTGAACAAAGATCCGGGTTTTTAATTGAAACCTTAACAGCGTTTTCGATGGGTTTAGCGCTGGTTGCATAGTCAAGGTTGGGTGGACTAACCTTCTTTCCCGTTAACGCTGCGACTTCGTATGCTGTGCCAAGAACAGAGAGACAATCGGGCCGGTTAGGGGTAAGTTCAGTTTCAAGAATAGTGTCCCCTAGGACCTCAAAAAGAGGAGATCCTGGTTTAAACTCATGATTTAGTTCTAGGATGCCATCATGGTTTGTTCCCAAGCCAAGCTCTAGAGGAGAGCAAACCATTCCTTGTGATTCCACACCTCGAATTTTCGCTCCCTTTAGAATCTCAAGTTTACCGTTTCTAGGATTAAATATTTGAGCTCCTTCATGGGCGAAGGCAATCACTTGACCTACCTGTATATTTGGAGCGCCGCAGACCACTGTGATAGGTTCACCCTTGCCGATATCTATGGTAGGGAGCCGGAGCCTGTCGGCGTTTGGATGGGGAGAAATCTCTAAAATCTTTCCCACGATGACAAGATGATCCTCCCACGAATCACCGATTGTGACGATTTTCCCTACTTCCACTCCTGCCATTGTCATCTTTTTTGCGATGTCACTTGGATTTTGATCGATGGGAAGGTACTCGCTAAGCCAAGACAGTGAAATTTTCATAAATTAATTTACGTTCATGAGGGGCTACTTAAATTGTTCAAGAAATCGAATATCATTTGTGTAAAAGTGTCGGATATCATCGATACCGTGACGGAGCATTGCGATTCGTTCAGCCCCCATCCCGAAAGCGAATCCTGAGTAGAGTTGGGGATCGTAGCCAACGCCTTCCAACACCTTTGGGTGTACCATGCCAGCTCCCATTATTTCAATCCATCCTGAGTTTCCGCAAACCCGACAACCTTGCCCGTCACATTTGAAACAATCTATAGACATTTCGGCCCCTGGTTCTACAAATGGAAAAAAATCGCAACGAAACCGGGCTTTTCGCTTCGCTCCAAATATTATTCGAGCAAACTCTTCCAAAGTTCCTTTCAGGTCTGCGAAGGTAATATCGCGGTCGATTGCTAGTCCTTCAATTTGGCAAAACTGCCATTCATGGGTGGCGTCAGTCGCCTCATACCTGTAAGCCTTACCAGGCACTATCACTCTTATTGGAGGGTCATTTTTTTCCATTACCCTGATCTGCATTGGCGAAGTGTGAGTTCTCAAGAGTAAAGGGTATTCTCCAGATTCTGAAGCTCGATCAATCCACAAACTATTCCACATGTCACGGGCGGGATGATGGGCAGGAATATTAAGCTTTTGGAAGTTATACGCGTCCAGTTCGACCTCGGGGCCATCCAGGACCTGAAATCCCATGGTATTAAATGCATTGGATATCTCTCTGATTATCTGGGTTGTGGGATGGAGCGATCCGGAGCTTACTTTTCGTCCCGGGAGGGTGACATCGATGCGATCGCTAGTACCAGTGCTGGCAACCGTCTCGTCAGAGTTGATTCTCCCCTTACTGTCTTCGAACGCGGCTTGCAGCCTAATTTTGAGTTGATTGGCCGCAGCCCCAGCAGTTCGACGAGAATCCGGGTCTAGATCCGAAATTCCTCTTAGGACCGTAGTTATCTGACCTCGCCTACCCAATACAGCTATCCGCCATTCCTCTAGCTCGGTTTCAGAATGTGCTTTATCGAGAAGCTCAAGGGCTTCCGCTTCGATGATTGATATTCTATTGGCGAAATTTTTGGTCATAAACAGTATTACCAGGTGTATCAGTGTCGATTACCGGATGAAAACTCACACAACTGTGAATTATAGAAAGGGTATGAAAAAACGGTCAATAAATAAGTACAGTGGATTTTGAACAACATTGCAATAATAGACTGAGAGTGACCTGACTGCCGGTTTTAACTCAGNCTTGTTAAGTCAGTGGAGATGACATATCGGTCTTGTACACTAAAATGTATGCGGGCATCGAAAAACTTTTGGANTCAGAGTTCAAGATGATCAAGATCCCGAGAAAGGTATTTTAGCAAGGCAGGAGCAAGTTATGTTAGGCGATGAGTTAGCAGAATCAACTCTATTTAGGGGAATTGCCGCCGCTGCCGTTTTTATAATTTTTATCTTACTTGCACTAATTTCCCGTCTGTTGATCNGANTTTTTTTGAAGCGTATTANAAGGCGTGACGATCCAGGAATTCCCGAAATTATTTTGGAATCCATGAGAGGACCCTTTGGGTTTTTCCTAGTTAGCACGGGACTATTGGTTGGATATTTACTGGCGATTGGTATAGAAAATCCTATTCTCGCTCAGCTGTCAGATACTAAAGATCTTGCTATTAAGATATGGAAGGTGTCGGTTATNCTCACCGCTACCTTCACTGTTGCCCATGTGGTAGACCGCCTTATCGATTGGTACTTATTGAATATCGCAGAGAGTACCGAGACAAAGATAGATGACACTCTTTTACCAACCTTACGCAGGGTACTGCCTATAACTATCTATGCGGCTGGGGCCCTTGTCGCAATCGACAGCGTTGGTGTTTCTATAAGCCCAATCTTGGCGGGCCTAGGTATCGGTGGTTTGGCAGTGGCCCTCGCCGTTCAACCGACCNTAAGTAATTTCTTTGCTGGCACTTATGTCGTTACTGAGGGAGAACTTAAGGAGGGAGATTTTATCGAGCTGGAAGGGGGACCTTCGGGTTATGTAGAAGACGTTGGCTGGAGGAGCACCAAAATTAGGAGTAGATTTAACAACCTCGTGATCATTCCTAACTCTAGGATGGCTGAAAGTATAGTCACTAATTACTTCAGCCCGACCCCTGCTATGAACGTGATTGTGACTTGCGGTGTAAGTTACGATGCGAATTTGGAGGATGTCGAGAGGTTTTCGGTAGAAGAGGCGGAGGCAGTGATAAATGATTCCGATCAAGCGATCAAGGATGTGGAGCCGTTTTTCGGGTTTTCAAATTTTGGAGATTCCAATATAGACTTCTTTGTTTTTTTGCAGGCTATCGACAGGACTGGGACATTTACTTTGAAAAGTGAACTCATAAAGCGTATTCATGAAAGATTTAACGTTGAAGGAATAGAAATAAATTACCCGGTACGCAAGATTGTATATTCGGAACCTGTAAACTCGGATCAGGGAGGAATTTTCAAAACCGAATCAGACGAACCGTCGATGGAGTGATATTGGATTGTCGACGCAACTTTAATCGTTCCACAGCTAATGACTCCTTATGTCAGGCAATTCATGTGACCGTTTATTATTAAGCCAGTCGCCGCTTATGGAATAGATATTGGTTTACATACCCAGCAAAAGGCCCAAACTGGTTTTGAGACCAAGTTCGAAGCTGAGAATCGGGAACCTTGTCCTTTTTTGTCACATAATTTTCTCTTAGGATCCTTCTAATCCAAACGTCTACGGGAAATGCCTCAAGACAGTCCATAGAAAATAGCATGACACAGTTTGCCACTTTGTCTCCGACCCCTGGAATAGAGATAAGTGATTCTAGGATTTCCCCATAACTTTTGCCACGAAGTTCGCTGATTGCGATCTGCCCCTCTGATTCCATAACAGCTGCCTTCGCAATATATTTGGCCCGAAACCCAAATCCTAGGTTTCTCAAGCCCTGCTCACCTAAGTTATTGATCTCGGAGGATGTTGGGAATGTGCGGTAAGCACCATAATGATCAGTTAGATACTTTCCGGCTGAATTACAAATGAGTTCTATTAATTGCCTAATCCTGGGTATGTTGTTGTTGGCAGAACATATGAAAGTGATCAGACACTCCCAAGGATCCTGTCGGAGTATGTGTAGCCCTCTATATTGGGCTGTAGCCCGTTTCAAATATTGATCAGAGGACATCGTGTCATAAATGGAGGCCATGTCGTCTTCCACCCTTAAATATGTTTCAACGGCGTGAACAACAAACTCTTTATGTTTGGGATCGGATTCAATATTTATGGAATTGTCGACCTGATTTAGGCGCACTCGAATAGAATTTATTAAGCCCTCGTGCCAAATTCCTTCGGTAGATTTGGGCGATTGAAGTTGGCGCCACCGAAATGCCTGCCCACTATAAAGAGTTTCCTTAAGGTCATAAGGTTGGGTTAATCTAATTGTTTCTATGTTTGGTTTAACCACAGTTCTATGCTCCCCCGAAGTTCATCGCGTCTGCATTGCTTCACGGTCATTGAAGGAAGAGATTCAATGAATTTACTTCCATATCGACTGCGGACTAGACGATTGTCCATGACTATGAAGATTCCACGATCCGATGAAGACCTTATGAGCCGACCGAAACCTTGACGAAACTTCATGATGGCATTAGGAACCGCATANTCCATAAAGGCATTTGAGTACTGTTCCGATCGGGCTTGATAGATAGGNTCAGTAGGCACATCGAAAGGTAGCCGCGTGATAATGACGACCTGCAGGGCTTCTCCCCTGACNTCAATGCCNTCCCACATNCTTGCCGTACCCAATAAAATGCATCTCGAATTTTGGCGCAAGCGNTCGATTAATCTTTGGGTATCGCCGGATATGCCCTGAGCAAGAACCTCAATATCACTATCAGCATGTTCAATTAAGTTTCTAATCCTGTTGTAGGCATGTCTGATAGCNGCATGGGAGGTAAAAAGGGCCANAGTTTTTCCCGAGGCCGCGACGGCCGCATCAGCGATTGCAACACTCAGTTCCTCAAGGTATCGATCATCCCGAGGGTCCGGTAGATCTTTCGGTATTAGAGTTAATGTGGTGGAGCGGTAGTCGAATGGAGACGGTAAGGTATTGCTTGCATCCGGATTGAATCCGAGCCTCCGTAAGATGTGTTCAAAGGTTCCGTTGGTGGTTAGAGTNGCGCTGGTTAGGGTAACGGAATCTTTTTGAGAGAACATGTTTTGTTTTAATGCTTCGTCTACCTCCACTGGTGCCATGCAGAAGATGCCATATGTCTGTCGCGCCCCTTCTCTAATCCAATAAACTGCGGTCGGATTTGGCTCAGTAATTACTTCTATCAGATGCTCATTGAGCTCTATTAAATCGGTCCGCAAAGAGCCGATATCATTTTGAATGGATTGAACGGCGTTGATGTTTAGGTGAGGTTCAGACAGTGTAGATAGAAGGTTCAGAGAGTTAATGATGTCGGATATTTCTAGCCGAATATTCTCCGATATATCAATGAGCGAATTCCAGGACCTGCTACCGCGGTGATCTGTTATCCGCATTGTCCCTCTGACATTAGAGGTCCTAGAATTTTCTAGATATTGAGCTGCTAACCCGAATAGGGTATTAAAATTTGTTCGAACTGAATTTACTGTGGGCGACAATGTCGATATGATGGAATTAAGCCTCGTAAGCTGGTTTTCGTTGCTGAGGGTGTTTCTTAATAGACTTGCAGACGTTGCTGTGACTGAGTCTTGACCAGTCAATCTGTCAAATATATCAGTCACTACTGGTTGGTTTATTTCAAAACCAAGAGATCGTGTGGCTTGATCTTCTAAGTGATGAGCCTCGTCGATAATTAGAAGCTCATATGTCGGTAGGGCTGCTCCCGCAGTGGCTACGTCAGCTAATAACAAAGAATGATTTGTTATGACGAGATTGGAGTTTCCTGCGGCCTCTCTTGCATTTCGGAGAAAACAGCGTCCGGTGGGTATTTCACAATAACCCGCTCCTTCTGCAGACAATTTGTTCCACAAGATATTGTGAGCTTTTCTAGTTAGATTGAGTTCCGACTTATCGCCCGTATTTGTGTGATCTATCCATAGTAGAATCTTTGCCAGAAGCAATGCGTCTTCTCTATCTATAACTGTTCGGCCAAGGTGCTGTTCAAACCTTCGTCTGCAAAGATAGTTAGACCGGCCTTTCAGCACCGCGACAATTGCCGAGTCTGCTGACCCAACACCCAAATCAATCAATGAGCGCAGACTCAAAGGGACGTCATCGTTTTGCAATTGCTCTTGAAGATTAATTGTGTTTGTTGAAATGACCACCCTTGTCTCGTTTTGCAATGAATGTATCAACGCGGGTATGAGGTATGCCAGTGACTTTCCGGTGCCCGTGCCAGCTTCAACTATAAGGTTTTCAGATTCATTCAATGCCCTGGCAACGTCCTCCGCCATTTGTACCTGTTCTTCCCTGAACTCATAGCCGCCGAGGTTATTCGTGAGCGGGCCATCGGGCCCAAATATAAGGCCGTAATCAATAATTGGTTCGATGTCCCTTTGATATTTTGAGGAATTAGAAATGCTGGTGATCGTTTCATCAATCGTGTTTATTGGGATTTCATTACGAAGATTGACGGTACTTTTTGAAGGACTTTTCAGGCAATGGGTAAATAGCGACTCTAGAGGCCATCCTGATGCCGACGCTAATTTTTGTAGGCGTTGCAACGTGGGTTCGCTTGTTTCAGTTAATTTACCTAGGAGCAGTAGAAAAAGATTCATAGTAGAGATGCAGTCGGATAGGGCACGATGTTTGGTTCCAGGATCTATTTGATATCGTTCGTTCAGGGTTTGAAGCCGATAGTCTGGGCTGTCCCGATCGATTATGTAAGCAAGATCCAAGGTGTCGATTATTATCTCGGTAGGACTTATCCCGCGTTTACTAAGGAATTTGAGATCAAAATTTATATTGTGTCCCACAAGTACCGCTCCCTGCAGAGCTGCACTAACTTGACTTTTGATCTCATTGAAATCCGGGGCATTTACCAAATCCTTAGATGTTATACCCGTTAACTTTGAGACTTCAGGCGGGATCGGTATATCCGAGTTTACAAGAGTACTAAAGTGGCCTGCTTCAGCATTTAAGGTGAACCGCTGCACCGCCACTTCAATAATCTGGTCGCACGACGGATCAAGACCTGTAGTTTCCAGGTCAACGGCGGCAAACACTGTGTTTGTGAGCAAATCTGAGTGAGGGTCAAACATACTAGTTTAGCGAATGCGACGAGTATAGCATCGTGAGGCAAACAACCGTTTAATTGTTTCGTATATCATGGAAGTAGCTTTAGCTTTAAGATTGTGAGCTTTAGGGATATAACTGACAGTTTGAGTAATAGCCGGACTAGGATCATGGATTCCAATACAGAAAAGAATGTTCCCCCTATAAAAGCTCTCTCTGAGAACGTTGGAAACTTTACGGTTTCCATCCATTATGATCAACGGCTTTACCGGCAAGATATACGGGGTTCTATTGCACACGCTAACATGCTCGCTAACCAGGGGATCATCGCCGTATCAGAAAAGGATGATATTTGCTCGGGTTTAGAGGAAATAAAATGCGAAATAGAATCCGGATCTTTCCCGTGGAGAGAAGAATTAGAAGATATACATATGAATATCGAACGTAGGCTTTACGACAAGATAGGCCCTAGTGCAGGAAAACTCCACACCGCTCGTTCTAGAAATGATCAAGTCTGTCTAGACATGAGACTGTATCTCAGAGAAGCCTCTGAACACACAATGACAAAGATTGCNATGCTTCAAAATTCCTTACTTGACTTGGGTGACAAATATCATGAAGCGGTAATACCAGGATATACCCATCTACAAAAAGCCCAGCCTGTATTGTTCGCTCATCACATACTGGCCTATTTTGAGATGTTTGAAAGAGATTATGAAAGATTTGTAAGGGTAGGGAAAGCCGCCGATGTCCTGCCCCTGGGTAGTGGAGCCCTTGCCGGCCTACCGTATCCCATCGACCGTGATTTCGTTGCGAGAGAACTTGGGTTTGCGGAGATAAGTAGAAATAGTATGGATGCTGTCTCAGATAGAGATTTTGTTATTGATTATCTTTCCGCTGCGGCAACGTGTGCAATGCACATTTCCAGGTTTTCGGAAGAGCTTATCCTATGGACGACCGAGGAGTTCTCAATGGTGAAACTTCCCTCCGAGTACACAACTGGCAGCAGCATCATGCCCCAGAAAAGGAATCCAGATTTTGCTGAAATATCGAGAGGTAAGACTGGAAGGGTATACGGTAATTTGATCTCCCTTCTAACTGTCATGAAGGGACTGCCTTTGACGTATAACCGTGATCTTCAGGAAGATAAGGAAGGGTTCTTTGATAGTTACGACACCTTAATTGCCACTTTAGAGGTCTTTGAGGGAATGTTGACTGGCATGTCCGTAAACATTGGTCAGGCTCGGCGGTCTGCCGAGGGAGGAATGGTCTTGGCTACGGATATAGCTGATTATCTAGTCTCTAAGGGGCTGCCGTTTCGCGAGTCGCATTCTATAGTTAGTCGGATGTCAGATTATGCTTCACAGAAGAGACGACTCTTCAGTGAATTGTCCCTNTCGGAATATTTAGATTTTTCCGAGCTCTTTGAAGAGGACGTTTTCGATATAACGGTAGAAACCTCAGTTAGGTCAAAGGATGTTTTNGGAGGTACGGCTCCCGGCCAAGTACTTTCAGCCTTAAAGGAGGCACGAAGCAGATTAGAGGCACATTGCGGTGCCTGAGTTACGAGTGTTTCCTTCTATACTGTCAGCTAAATTTGAGAACCTCGGGACTCAAGTACAAGAGGCAGAGGCAGCCGGNTGTTCTGGCATTCATGTTGATGTAATGGATGGTCAATTTGTTCCTCCAATAACATTTGGGGCTCCTGTTGTCCGAGCGGTTAGGGCTTCAACTACACTGCTTATTGATGTTCACATGATGGCGGTTGATCCGAAGAAACATTTCGAAGAGTTAGCTCAAGCNGGTGCTAATTCCATTACGGTCCATTTTGAGGCTCTCACGGATGTTTTCGACGATCTCAAGCAACTTGAAGATTTGGGACTTCGCAAATCTGTAGCAATACGTCCTAGTACCGAGGCCCATTCTCTCTATCCTTTCCTTGAAAGGTTAGATCAAGTGTTGATTATGTCTGTCGAGCCAGGTTATGGCGGTCAGAAATTCATTCCACAGACCATCGGAAAAATAGAAGGTATAAGAAGGGAAATTGCAAAACAGGGCCTGAATATTGAAATTCAGGTTGATGGAGGAATCAACGTAGACACAATCGCTGACGTCGCTAAAGCTGGTATTGATATTGCTGTGGTGGGAAGTGCACTGTTTAATGATTCCTTCGGAGTCGAGGAAGGCCTTAAGGCCCTCATGCAAGCATTGGAAAGAAATCGAGATTGAAAATCTTAGGTATTGAAACTTCCTGTGACGATACAGCTGCCTCCGTCGTTGATAACGGAGTCAGGATTCTGTCTAACATAATTTCCTCGCAATCACTCATGCATGAAAGATATGGAGGAATAATTCCTGAAATATCGTCAAGGGAGCACCTGACGAGCATTATTCCTGTAGTGAATGAGGCTTTAACCGAAGCTTCTATAACACCGGATCAACTAGATGCAGTTTCTGTAACGTATGGACCGGGTCTGGCCGGTTCACTCTTAGTTGGTGTAAATGTTGCCAAAGGTCTCGCATTATCTTGGGATAAACCTCTCCTGGGTATAAATCATCTTGAAGGACACATTTATGCAGGTTGGCTTGAAGGAGTTTTCGAAAAAATCAACACAGGATTCCCATTAGTCTGCTTGATCGCCTCAGGTGGTCATACAGAGATTGTATTGATGAAAGGACACCTCGATTATCAAATACTTGCGCGTACCCGGGACGATGCCGCAGGCGAGGCATTTGACAAAGTAGCGAGAGTTTTAGGACTGGGATTTCCAGGAGGGCCCGAGATCGAGCGGGAAGCTGTAGGGGCCAATCTTGAGATGGATCCTTTTCCAAGACCCTCTGTCAAGGGCTCNTTAGACTTCAGTTTCAGCGGCCTTAAAACTGCCGTAGTTCGAAGAGCTGAATCAGAAGGTTTTTACCCCCNAAATCAAGAGATAGCTCCNTCATCAGAACAAGTGAGAGAATATTCGGCAGCTTTTCAAGAGGCTATAGTGGATTGCCTAGTCAGCAGGACAATCTCTGCTGTCGAACAATANGGTGCAAAGGGTATATTGATTGGCGGTGGTGTGGCCGCCAATAGTGAACTCAAAAAAATGATGCACCAGATGTCTAGGACACCAGTTATTGTCCCTAGACCGTCTCTATGCACTGACAATGGAGCAATGATTGCAGCAGCTGCGTTCCACAGGTTGAAAGAACTGGATGTTTCGCAGTGGGATTTGGATGCGATTCCGAATCTCAGTCTCACATAAACAGGGCTAACGGGGAGAGAATATCCGTGGTTTCGATTCTTCCTTATTTGGTGAGGATGAGTCTGTAGTCATTATTGAGTCCACGAAGTTTTCGATCTCCTCTGTTTTAAGATTGTCCATGATTTTCATTCGAATCTCGGCAGCTCTNGTACATAACACGATGTTTGTTCCCNTTGGNCCCGTATAGTGTTCATAAAGCAGGTATAGAGCCATTGCACAGGTCAGTCCGATTCCCAATATCCGGATAAGATTGTTTTCAATAANAAAATAGAANGCAACTGCTAAAATTACAGCGAGAATTACCCAAATAACAGTAGAAGATGATTCGCGTCGAACATATTCTAGATGAACAGAATCTAGACTCTTTGTCGGAATAGTGCCCGTCCTAGAATTGTCATGTTCTGTGATTAGATAACAAATTTGGTTTCCTCGGCGTTCAATAAAACTTGTCCCTTTGTTATCAGGTTCTGACTCAATACGGAGAACGTCTCCGTTATATTGTGGGTCGTCTTGATTCTTCATGTTGGTTAGAAACACCTTGGAAATGTTTAGCTAATCAAGATTTTAACAGTTGTTTCAATCAACCCCTCTCAAGAAATCCTGTGATAAGCTGCTACGACTNNAAGTCGTTATAGTAAAAATGCAGGAAAAGAAGGCAATAAATGNAACGTCCAATAATCAAACCGATAGGATCCTCCCTGTGGGATTTAGATACTCCAGCGCTTTTCATAGACAAAGANCAAATGATTGAAAATTGTATGGCAGTCAAGTCATTCTTCTTAACGACAGGAACTAAAGTAAGGTCGAATGGTAGCGTATTCAGGACACCGGCTATTTATCATATGTTGGAAGTCACCTCCGTCTATGTAGACACTGTTTCTGAAGGGCTGGTCTTTGCATCGGCCGGATTTGAAGATATTACAGTGGGAAGAATACCTGTTAGTGATAACGGGAGGCTTCTTGAATCTCTCATTTCTCAAAGCAACCTCACAATTTGTATTTCATCGAAAAAGGAGTTTGAATCTCTTAAAAATCTGATTGAAACCTCGTCAAATGCCAGCAAAGTAAATATTCTGATTCGTGTCGCCTTGGAACATGCTCAGATGGGAATGGAAATGGAGGACATCGATTGGGAAGAAATTGAAGAGTTGGGATCATCTCATGGTTTTAATGAGATCGGTTTCATATTCAAACTCCCTAGTGAATCCACGCTAGATGAAAATATAACTATACTTAATAATTTATCAAGATATTTCAAAGAAAATGATCCGTGTAACCCCACGATGCAACATCCAGTTGTGGCGTTTGCATCGGCAACTAATGATCCCCAAGTCTCTTTCCCTTTTATTACCGAGATTATTGAAGACCCTTTAATTTTTGAGCCTTCTCTAAATAATCAGGAGGGAACGATTCATTTCGGAGTTCTTTCTTCGATAATGAGTCGTCCTGAAGTTGGTCTTGCCCTAGTTGACTGTGGACAGAAAGCTATTTCTACTGACCACGGAGTACCAGAAGTTGGAGGCTTAAATACAGCATATATTAAGATGATGAGCGCAGAGCATGGATGGTTGATACTGGAATCAGAAAGCGAATCATTAAGTCTTGGAGAGAAAATAGTTTTGTCCCCTGCGGATGTTGGTGACACTTTCAATCTCTATGATTATGTAAATGTGATTTCAGATCAAAAATTATCGGCAGTCTTAAAGGTGGAGGCGAGAGGCAAATACATATAAATCAGATAAATTTAAAGAGATTTGAGGTGATATTGAGTTGTTGACTGGAAATTTAGAAATAGGCGCCAGAGTAGAAGACATCGAAACCCCAGCTTTAGTGATCGATATAGAGGCACTTGATCATAACTTTTCGGTGGTTTCCGAAATGTACGATGGCAAGGTCTGCAAAATGCGTCAACATGCCAAGAATATTAAGAGCCCTGTGGTATTACAAAGGCAGATAGATGCGGGAGGAACTCTAGGGGGAGTTTGTACGGCGAAGATTGCAGAAGCTGAAGTAATGATACAGGGAGGGATAAAGGATGTCTTGGTTACTTCCGAGGTTGTTGGCCCAGACAAACTTCGTAGACTCGCGGCTTTAGCAAAGCATGCCAACATCAAGGTTTGCATCGATAACCTTCAGAATGTGAAAGATTTATCGGAAGCAGCCGTAAAGATGTCATCGGAAATTGGAGTTTTGATAGAGGTTGATACATCAATGGATCGGGCCGGTGTAAGGAGTCCAGGAGAGGGTGTGGCGCTAGCAAAGGTGGCAGCATCGCTTCCAGGGATTAAATTCCTAGGTGTTATGAGCCATCAAACTGTAGGGGGATGGGCGGATAGAGAAACCCGATTCACCGAGGGAAGGCGTTACATTGAAATCTGTCTAAAGGTAAAAAGAGCGATAGAAGCGGAAGGTATACCTGTAGTAATGGTCTCTTCAGGAGAGACATTTAGCTATGATGTTGCTCCAGAGATTGAGGGAGTGACAGAAGTCGAGGGTGGAACCTATGCCCTGATGAGTGCTTCCAACAGGTATATGGAAGATTTTGCCATTGCAGGGAAGATAATAACAAGGGTGATCGATGTAAAAGAAAAATACGCGTTCATTGATGCCGGACGCAGGTGTCTTGGGGGCCCAATGGGAGTAACCCCTGTAGTGGAGGGGCACGAGGATGTGAAATTTGTCAAAATGGAGGAGTCCAGCTCAGTATTGATGTCCGAAGATCGTAGTCCATTTGCTGTAGGAGAGGTGTTGCATCTACTCAGCAATCAACAGGACATTATGGTGAATCGATGGGACGAATTTATTGTCTTACGTAACGATGTTGTAGAAGCAGTATGGGATATTCCGGCCAGGGGCTGCCATCACTAAATATTGTTCTTGGTATTGGTTCTCTAAATGCAATTATCGAAGTGGTTGTTCGCCCAATTTTATGACGTGTTGAATTCAGTAGTTGAATCTAAGGTTTTGCCATACAGAAGAATGACCGCTGGTCGATGCGAGGGTCATGTATTGGAAATAGGCGCTGGGACCGGAGCAAATCTTTCAGTACTTCAACACACGAGTAGTATCACTGCTGTAGAGCCAGATCGACACATGAGACGCAAATTGTTATCCACTGCCAGAAAGCACAATGTAGTCGTTAATATCTCAAGTTGCAAAGGTGAAGGCTTGTCTTTTCCCGATGATCATTTTGATTCTGTGTTTACGACCTTAGTGCTTTGCATGGTTGAGGATGTGGAAGCAGTTATATCGGAGGCGTATAGGGTTCTTAAGCCTGGGGGTAGATTTTATTTCTACGAACATGTTGTATCTAAGGCACCAATAGGGAAAGGTTTACAAAAATTGTTGAATCCCTTCTGGCGATGGGCAACGACGGGTTGTCATCTCCATCGGGATATAAAGCGTCATTTGCATGGTTCACAATTTCAAACTGTTAACTTAAGAGAGTTCAGCCTTAGCTTAGGTGTTGTGATTCGAATTCCCAATATAGTTGGATATGCTGTTAAATAAGGATTATGCAATTTATTGAACATGGGTTCGTTGATTGTACTGGGCAGCCCCTGACCCGTGTACCTGACATCGTCATGGCTTCTGCAACTGGCGTGGTTTTTGATCTATCTGGGAGAGTGTTACTTCAGCAGAGATCGGATAACGGTTGGTGGGGATTGCCGGGCGGCGGTATGGACCCTGCAGAATCCCTGACTGATTGTTCGGCCAGGGAAATATTTGAGGAAACCGGATTAACTGTAGATGTTAAATGCATGGTAAAGGTGTATTCGGATCTCAAGGATTTTACGGCGATACTGTATCCAGATGGAAATCTCGTTCAATATGTCGCCGCGTTGTTCATATGTTCAAGAATCGCTGGTGAATTGAGAATTTCAGACGAAAGTTTGGATATTGGTTATTACTTTCCTAAAGAGTTACCAGAGATGACCCTTTTATCCACGCAATTGCGTATTGATGATGCATTAAAACACGTTAGGGAACACAGTTGCGTGGAGGAGATAGGCCTGCATTAGGATATGTCTTATAACTGGAGAAATGATGGGAATCTCAGCCAGAAGAGTGATTTGGATTATCTGCTTGAAGTAATAGAGTCTCTAACAGTGGCCTTGCATCAGGATCCTAATGATACCGAAAAACTATTTCTTCGCGGGAATGGCTACTTAGATGCTAGAAGATTTGATGATGCAATTGATGACTATTCTAAGATTATTGGATTCGAGCAAGCAGAGGCACCTGTATACAACAACAGGGGGATTTGCCATAGAGGCATGGGTAATCCAAACCAAGCGATCGTTGATTTTACAAAAGCTTTGGACATAGATCCTCTCTACCGAGACGCATATAACAACCGAGGAATGGCGAAAGCCGATTTGGGACTTCATGAAGAGGCGTTATCTGACTATAATGAGGCTATAGACTTGGACTCCGAGTATTGGTATGCCTTTAACAATAGGGCTATGCTGCTTTGGGCTTTAGGTGACAGGAAAAATGCTGCCCTTGATTACGAAAAGGTAAGAAAGATACTAGGCAGATAAATAATTACCATGCGGCAACACTTCCATCCTGCCTAGGCTCAGTCCCCCCTGTAATGACCCCGGTTACTGGGTCCCTCTGGATTATCTGCCCTCCGCCAAATATCAGGTTATCCGGTTCTCCAATAATCACTTTGTGGCCTTTTCGATCAAGTGACCTTGAAATTTCTCCGTCTGCAAAGGATTCTATTCCAATCCCTTCTCCAGTACGGACACTGAATCTGGGCGCGTTCAATGACTCCTGCGGGGAAAGGTCGAAATCGACCATGTTCACCATCATTTGAAAATGACCTTGTGCCTGTTGAACAGTCCCCATCACCCCGTAACTAATCCAAAGTTCATCATTTTTCGTTGCCATACCTGGTATCAGTGTGTGAAATGGTCTCTTGCCAGGTTGGAGGTAATTAGGATGATGAGGGTCCAACGAGAATGATGCACCTCGGCTTTGCAGTACAACTCCTGTTCCTGGAATGACGTGACCGGATCCAAACCCACTGTAAATACTGTTTATAAGCGAGCAAGCATTTCCCTCCCTGTCTATTACGGTTAGATAAACAGTATCCGAGTGAGGAATCTCATAACCTGTAGAGAAATTGAGGTTGGTCTTGTCCGGATCTATGGTTTTCGCTCGGTCGGCCGCGTAATCCTTTGAAAGTAGTT
This sequence comes from Chloroflexota bacterium, assembly GCA_002708065.1. Classification (GTDB taxonomy): domain Bacteria; phylum Chloroflexota; class Dehalococcoidia; order Lucifugimonadales; family UBA826; genus UBA11795. Next base: position 17,922 of record PAOO01000055.1, on the reverse strand, counting down.
GATCCACCGAAATCCGCATACTAGAAGGATCAGAAATGTGTGCGAAACCATCACTGAAGGACAGTCTCATTGCCTCTATGAGATGGTGGTAGGTTTCGGGCTCTTGAAATCCCATTTTTCGGATGTCGAATTGCTCAGCAATGTTCAAAGCAATAAGCACATGTAATCCCTGAGTATTAGGGGGACATTCCCATGCCGTTACGCCGCGGTAGGATGTACATGCAGGCTCAACCCAATCTGCCCTGTGGCCTGCAAGATCTTCCGCAGTTAGCCAGCCCCCGTGTTCGGAGAGATAATTTAGGATTTGGTTAGCAATATCCCCTTTGTAGAAAGCGTCAGCCCCACCCGAGGCAACATCTTGCAATACTCGGGCGAGTCCAAGATTAGAGAAAATTTCACCCGCTTCAGGTGACCGTCCATTGATCGTAAGTTCGTGCCCTGCGATATTTGACAACCTGTGGAGGTTGTTTTTCCACTGGCTGGCTATGATTTCAGAGACCGGGAAGCCATCACTCGCATAGGAGATAGCAGGTTGCAAGACCTCTGATATACTCAGATGTCCAAAACGGGTTATGAGCTCATCCCAGCCGCTTGCCGCGCCAGGTACTGTTATTGATACGGGTGAAATATCGCTGATCGATGTCTGGTTTTGATTCAGAATCTTATAAGGATCAGCCAGACTCCCAGACCTTCCACTCGCGTTTAGGGCGTGGACCTTTTTTCCCCTGTTGTCCCAAACTAAGGCGAATAAATCACCTCCTATACCCGTGGAGGCGGGCTCTACTACATTTAGGACAGCAGCCGAAGCCACAGCCGCATCAACTGCGTGGCCCCCCTTCTTTAGCATCTCTAACCCAGCCTCGGACGCAAGAGGTTGGCTGGTAGCGACCATACCGTTAAGACATCTAATGTTTGACCTTCTAGAATCAAATTTGGGATTCAATTTGTCATCTAGCCTTTTTCACAGAAATAGCCGGCCTCGGCGGCCAATCGAAGAGATATATAAGGATCGATGACGCGCGGCCCATCGAGGCTCATTTCAATCTTTGCATTTTGGCCCGGTTGAAGCGGAATAGTTCGTTCCCCATCTAGGGCAATTATGCATGGCTTATCTAACACCTGATATTCTTCCCCTGGTTTCATCAAGGTGTAGTCTGAGTAAAAAACTGGGCTCAAGCCACCAGGGGTTACAGGTGCGGTTACAAAATTCCCGGTTTTTGAACGTGACAAAGAGATGTGTAATCCGACGTCATCAGTTCGCGACACAGGCCGAATCATTCCTCCTATGGCGGAGAGACCAATGCTTGCCGGTTCTGCTATCGACAGGAAGAGTTCGCTAATAGAATCAATGTTCCAGATTGCTCTTGCTCCTACAAATCGTTCTCTGGAAATTGCTACGTCGACTAGTGCGACATCCGATTGACCGGAATCGNTCGTTATATTCAGGGATTTGTGTTGCGGGGCGCATATTTCTAGATCTGCAGTTCCTGTAACTACGAATCCAGTAGCTAATCCGGCGAGAGTCCCTTCTATGAGGTATGGGAAAACATTGTTCGTACCGGTTGAGACTGGCATTAAGGGGACAGGACCGATTTTCTTGCTAGCAGCTCTGCTGGTCCCATCTCCGCCGAGAGCTACTATGGCGCTTACACCTGACGAAGCCATCTTTTCCGCTGCTCGCGTAGTATCTTGATCGTTGTTGAATACTGGCATGTCTAGGGATTCTATCTGCATATTTCCGCCGTGCTCGCTTGCTGCAGCAATGGAAAGGTTGGAATAATCGGGCATCAAAAGTATTCTTTCTACTCCTGAGGCTTCCAATCCGGCAAGTATTCTTCTAACTATATTGATTTTTTCCTGATTGGATATAACTCGACTTTGTGAAACGAGACGTCTTATATCCTTGCCGGAGGCAGGGTTTGTTATGATGCCAACTGTCAACAAGTGTAAATTTATGAATGAGCNTAAAGTCCGACGATTATATCAATACAAACAATCGCCTAACAGTCAACTTAGCAAGAAATCACCCCTTATTAACACAAACGCCTATGTCTAGCCTTAACAAGTATTCCTCCAAAAAGCTGGCGCTCGTAAAAGACCTATCGGAGGTTTTCATTCAAATATACGGCCCAATTGAATGGAAAAGCCGATATAACGCTGCTGAAGAACTTGTGTATACAATCCTTTCACAACACACGTCTGACATAAACTCAGAAAGAGCATTCAAAAGCTTAATGGAACGATTCGGATCGTTAGATCAAGTGGCAGATGCCCCTGTAGACTTCATTGAAAAAAGCATAAGGCATGGTGGGCTATCCAAATCCAAGGCCCCTAGGATAAAGGCCATTCTTAACCAGGTTCGTTGCGAGCTAGGTTCATTTGATCTGGATTTTCTTGCGGACATGACTTTGCAAGATGCGAAGGATTGGCTGATCCGTCTGAAAGGAGTGGGACCAAAGACTGCTGCTATTATCCTTTGTTTTTCTTTTGGGATGCCGGCAATGCCTGTCGACACTCACATCCATAGGGTCTCAAAAAGGCTTCGATTGATTGGNCCCAAAGTGAACGCGGAAAAGGCTCACGATTTACTCGAGGAAATCGTACCTCCCAACGACGTTTTTCAGTTTCACATGTTTTTGATAAGGCATGGCAGGGATACATGCAAGGCTCGATTCCCGAAATGCGAAGAATGCGGGATAGCAAGTTTATGTCCCAGCAAAGGAAAATTTTGATATCAGGGCTGCCTTGCTTGCTATTAATGTTGTAGACTGCTTGCCAACAATTTTTGAAAGGGAAGACCATTGAAAGTTGGAATCATAAACGTAACGGGCTATGCGGGTGCGGAGCTGGCGAGAATACTTAGCCGTCATCCTGAAGTTGACTTATCTTCTGTAACAGGTCGAAGCGGAGCTGGAAAGAGACTCGGTGAGGTATTTCCGCATCTTGAAGANATAGGNTTAACGATTGAACCAGAATTGTCGGGTAGCTTGGACTTTGTCTTTTCTGCTCTACCTCATGCCGCAAGTGCAGAAGCCCTTGTAGATGTTGTTGAATCAGGTATCAAAACGGTGGACATCAGCGCGGACTTCAGACTTCGCGACTTGGACGTTTATACGGAATGGTACGAGGTGGAACATCCATGTCCGCAATTGGCAGAGGATAGTGTATATGGTCTGCCTGANATTTATAGAGATGNAATTTCACAAAGTAAAATAGTGGCAAATCCCGGTTGCTATCCCACGGCGTCGATACTTGGGTTGGCTCCAGCTTTGAAAGCGGGGATTATTGATAAAGACATAATCATTGACGCCAAGTCGGGCGTGTCAGGAGCGGGTAGGGGACTTTCCTTGAAGACTCATTACTCTGAGGTTAATGAAAGTGTTAGTGCCTATGGGTTAGATGGGCATCGGCACATGCCTGAAATTGCTCAAGAACTAACTCTTGCTGCCGGGGAAGAAGTGTCCCTGACGTTCGTACCTCACCTTATTCCTATGACTAGGGGTATTCTCGCAACTTCTTATGCCTCGATCAAACAGGATTTTCTCAGTTCTAACGAAAAAGTCACTGAGGGNGTGATGGAGATTTATAGCGATGCNTATCAAGATGAGGAGTTTGTTAAAGTGACCACTTCTGCACCCATGACTAAGCAGACTCTTGGAGGAAACGATTGCCTTGTTCATCCCACTGTTGATAAACGAAATGGTCGTCTTGTCATGGTTAGCTGCATAGACAACCTTGTGAAAGGCGCTGCGGGGCAAGCCGTTCAGAATATGAACATTATGTGCGGAATACAAGAAAACGCAGGCCTTCACCAACTGGCACTTTACCCATAAGGCAATTGCATGAATTGCGGTAACACGGTAGCAGCAATAGAATTATCGCTGGTGTTTATTTAGGTGACCATTTTTNGACCCCATCGTCTAGTGGTTTAGGACAGCGGCCTTTCAAGCCGCAAACACGGGTTCGAGTCCCGTTGGGGTCACCATTCTATAACCTGATTCTAGGCATAAAAAAGCCCCCGGAACGAACGCCGGGAGCCTTCTGATTCTCAATTTGTTCACTGACGATTAGTCAGGGATGTAATTAATAGAGTCTGAGCGTGGTATCAATAGCTTAACGCCAAAGCGCGAGAAAAGCAGAGCGGGGTANATGATATCTTGGATGATTGATGGGAACGGCCAACCACTAGGCTAACTCTGGCAGACCCAGTAATCGACTTACAGTGCCTCCAAGAATAGCGTTCGTGGACTCCTCCGATAGGAATCCAGTGTAGTTACGGATGAAGTCTAAATTTTGCTGATAAGTCCAAGATCTCATGACAATTGGCATGTCTGTTCCCCACATGATTCGGTTAGCTCCGATTCGGCTTACACACTCCTCCATTGTGGGACGAACCTGAGGCATCGGGTAATCCCAAACATTTCCTAAAGCTATTGGGAATAACCATTGAAGATAAAGGTTTGCATTATCGAATGCTCTCCAGACCTCTTCGCTTATGTTGAGACCGTCTCCGTCAATAAACAATCGCCACCCCATTCCGTGGGTCATGATAACCTGAACGTCCGGATACCTCTCCATCCATCTAATAAGCGTTCTTACGTCCTGAATGTAACTTTCTTGCTCGGGGGAAGAACGTTCTTTAAGTGAGAAAAATACAGGGATGTTCATTTTTGCAACAGCATCCCAGAATGTATGGAACTCAGAGGTATCCCAAGGGCCGGTATAACCGTAGAGGTCAAGCTGAGGNGGCAAAAAATGAAGTCCCGACAACCCTTGTATCTCTATTGCACGTTCTAGATTAGCGATGGAACCTTCAGGATCGGTACGTGTTTTCCATTCTCTAACGTGAGCTAATCCATGTAACCGATCGGGATATTTGGCTACGCATTCTGCAATGAAATCGTTTCCTATCCCCAAGTAAGGAGTGCGGTGAAGTAAAGCTTTATCGACCCCCGCATAATCCATTTCTGAGATCAACCGATCTGCAGGATAAGACATATCAATAATCGAGGGTGGGAAATACTGCTTTGCAAAAAGTTCTCCCTCGGATGTCCACTCGAAGCGACCATTATCGGCTATGGTGAAATCGGACGTCTTTAAGGCGCTTAAATACTGCCATTCGCTCATGTTTATCAGGTCTTTATTGTGTGCTCGGGTTCTATCACTAACTCTCCATTCTGGCTGATGGTGAACTGCTATTGCCTGTTGAAGGTGACGTCTTAAGTCGCCGGGATCGGAGAATCCACCTGACCCTTTCAGTGGAGGGAAAGTGTAGGCATGTCCATCAAATATCATCGAGANACCTCCTGTTAAAGAGAATAATTACAATCACATCTGTTAACTGGTCAAACCCCAATACCTAGGCTCGCTTTACTAAGAAAAGCGAGATGGTCTAAAGGGAGCAAGAGTGTCTATATTTGTTCCAAACATTATCTCGGTTGAAGCTAGTATGCCGACAATGGGCGCAAGAGTCACTCCGCTATGCATTAATGTTACATAGATATGTGACCCGGGATTGGTGAACCCAATAACTGGCAACCCATCTATAGGCATTGGTCTGAGCCCGANGGGAACCGGCGATATTTCGGTGGACGACAGTTCATCAAAATAGAAGGAGGCTCTCTTNAACATATCTTCAGCGTGGTGTTGTGAGTCGTCTTCCTCTTCATCTTCTTGGCTACCTGCGCCAATAGTCACAATACCATCTAAATCCTGGCGGACATGTGTTTGTAAATTAGAACCGTTTAATGGGGGTAGATGTATGGAGGCAAGAGACTGAATTATAGGGGGTATCGGTTTTGTCCTTGCCACTACGCCAGGACTCCTCCGCTGTGGTATGTGACATCCCACAGTCATCGCTATTTCAGTGCAGTCGGTTCCCGCCGCGACAACTATGGTGTCGAAAAGTGAATCCCCACTGTCAGTGGTGACTATTGAACCTTCAGTTGAGACCCTGATGGATTTTACATAAGTCCCAAGGTTCACTGAACCCCCAGTGGAGGTTATTGCATCTAAGCAAGCGGCTACCACTTTAACGGGGATAACATGACCATCCATCCAGGTGTACAAGGCTGCCGACACGGGGCCTGCCCGCAGCTTAGGTTCTAGGGATCCCAGTTGCTCAGATGAAATGAGTCGGGCAGGATATCCCCAAGATTGCAGTCTTTTCGATATTTCAATCAGCTTCTTGCCATCTCTGATATCTGATGAAAAGGAGACATTTCCTCCCCAGTGCAGCCCTATATCCTTACCGATACTGTCAGCAAAACGAGACCAGAGGTTCATCGAATTGTGGTTTAGTTCGTGGTAAGACCGTGGATGCTTATCAAATGAGTTTATCCAGGCGTAAGAGTGGCCAGTCGCACCTTCTCCAGGAGAACCTTTTTCAAAAACTGTTACGTAGGCTCCAAGTTTAGATAGGTGGTACCCGACACTCGCTCCGACGATCCCTCCCCCAATTATTGCAATTCTTTTTGATTCGCCCATGTATTACCTTCTTCAGAGTCCCCAGCTACAGTCGCTCAATAACCGTCAAATTCTTAATTATCGGAAGAAAATAGAGAACGTTCATATCTCAACACTTCCAGTCGCGCTTGTAACAATCCCATTTTCTATCTCCAGGCGAGCGTCACAGATATCTAGAGTAGAGACGCGATGGGCTATCATGAAAGTTGTCCGGTCTGCCATCAGGCGTTCCATAGTCTCCATAATGCCGACTTCGGTCTCCGTGTCGACGGAGCTAGTTGGCTCGTCGAGGATTAGGATTGGAGCATCCTTTAAGAAAGCTCGTGCAAGGGCAATTCTTTGTCTTTCCCCGCCTGACAGCTTCATGCCTCGTTCTCCCACCAAAGTTTCAAAACCATCAGGGAGTTCTTCAATAAACCCAATGATATTGGCCGCGCTTGCAGCAAGTTCTATTTCACGCCTAGATGCATTGGGACGGCCGTAAGCTATGTTTTCGCTGATGCTACTGGAGAACAAAACTGGTTCCTGAAGTACTATGGCAAAATGCGATCTGAGATCCGCCAAGGAATACTCTCTGATATCGATTCCATCAATTAATACGACCCCCTTATCTGGGTCATAAAATCTTGGAAGGAGGCTTGCTACAGTAGTCTTTCCTGCGCCTGTTCTGCCCGACAAACCAAGTTTTGTTCCGAACGGGACTTTGAAGCAAATATCATCTAAAACTTGGCCTCTGCCAACGTGTGAAAAAGATACGTTTCGAAATTCAACACTTCCTCCAACGTTTTTCAATCGTATCGACGGATCTTTGTCTACAACATCGGGAATCTTATCCAACACCTCGAAAACTCTTTCGGCGCTTACTAAAGAGGATTGCAATGATGACGCCTGTCTGCTGATCGTTCTAAGAGGTTCATAAAGCTGGGCTATGTAAGCCAGCACCACTAACAGTTCGCCAAGAGTAAGCTGGCCATTTAATACATTTCGGATACCCACGTATAAAACCAGTGCCGAGCCTACAGCTATAGTGAAATTTACCATCAAGCCGAAAATACCCTCAGCCCAACCTAGCCAGAGACGCTTCCTCACAACATTGTCCGCCTGTTCTTCGAACCGGTCCTGTTCCCCTTTCTCTCTTCCGAAAGCCTTGACGACTCGAAAAGCCGCTAAGGCTTGCTGAATGATCTCAATTGAAAACCCCTCTAACCGCCGAGCTTCCCTGTAACGGGGGCGCATCCGCGTAGTGTAGGAGCGGGCCAATACGAATAAGACCGGAGAAACTGCTAGAGCCACTGCTGCCAGTTGCCAATCGATGCTGACGATTATGAATACCATGGCCATCAATGTCAGCGATGATCCTAGGGTCGGTATCACATTGTTGATTGCAATATCTCGAATCGCCGGTGCATCCATTTGGACTCGGTAAACAGATTCTGCGGTTCCCTGTGTGTCGTGATATCGGAGTGAAAGACGCTGCAAGTGAGAAAATAATCTGGTCCTAAATTCTTTCAACAACCCTTGACCTGCAGATGCTCTTAACACGTAGCTTCCTAGCTCCTGGCATTGGGTGATCAGGACAATGGAGACTTGCATTAAAGCTGCAAAAGTCAATATGGCTAAGTCTGAATTGATCCAGATATCGGGAGCCCAGAACGTTATGAATTGAGGAACGGGATTGGTTCCGACCACACTGTCAACAACTATTTTGAGTGGGACAGGGATTAAAAGAGCCAAAGGAACGGCAAAAATCCTCAATATTAGGATGGCGGATATATGGGGCCAATAAGGTTTAGATTGCCTGACCAGTCTTCCCAACAAATACAAATCGCTGTAGTTTCTGAGCACCGGGTCTGATTTACGACTAATCAACGGTATAGGTCCTGCGGCGACGTTTTTGTTATTGGACCTGGTAGTCTAAAAATATTGACACTCTGCCATTCATGTTTGTGTTTATCAGCTTACCCTCAAATAATGAAGGGTTGTCAGCCAGTAACATTATGCATTCTTGATTTATTGTTTGATGATTCATTCTTTTAGTCGCACCAAGCTCTGGAACACCATTTTGAGTACGCGTAAACTGTCGGGGATAAATTATGTAGGTACGGTAGGCCATGCTCCTGTGAATCGGTCATAGTAATCCTCGATTGCAACTCGCGAACCGGATAAATTGTTCCACATTTCCCTTCGGTTGATTCTGATCCTGTCACCGAGTGATCTTTGTAGCCCCATTGTTGGTTGGGCATCTAATTTTGTTGTTATGCCGAAACTCTTGGAAGGGTCATGTTTCCAGGAAGGAATCGTCGATTCAGAAACCCTGTCGAAAAGGAATTTGATCATATAGCGAATGTTCCCGCTAGAGTTCGCGGTTCCAGCGTGCCATATGTCGTAGTGGAGAATGAGAACATGCCCGGCAGGAACCTCAGCAATCACTTGATATTTGAAATTTCCTTGAGATGCAGTTCTGTCCCGAGCCTGGTTAGAAAGCAAATGGGTTCCGGGGATTAATGCTGTCGGACCATTTAACTTGTTGACGTCTTGCGGGTAATACATCATCAACAACTGATGAACATGTTTATCGTGTCTTGGATGCAACGAAGAAATATCCAGGGAATCTTGATGCCAAATCTGACTACGGCTACCCGACGGATTTCGATGACAGTGCCTATGCTCATTCATGGAATAATCATGACCCAGCAGGCTGCTCAATGCTCCCCTTACCCTGGGGTGGTCATAAATTTCTGACAGTTGTGGCGCTGCTTCTATGATTTTATCGCCAGGATTGGAATCAAGTGAGTTTAAACGTTCTAAGATAGACCTGTTTACTTCTTGTCCCGATCCCGTATCGAGTATTAAGTAGCCCTTGATAATGAAATCCGCCACATCGTCGTCATTTAGTAGGTAATGTTCCCAGTTGGATTGTTCAGTCATCAAATTCCTCCAATTTTTCCAAGATGAATTGATAACCAATTATGTCCATATCCTCAGATCCACGTTGATCGGGGAAATGGATAATTCTCCATCCATCTATTAAGGCGTCATGTACTGAATTATATGGAAGCCTCGAAAGTGTCGGGTCAATTTCGGTAATGGAACCGGATTTTGGCTCGTAAATCGCACATGAGAGCGCCTCTGATTGAGGGTGAGTAGACTCTGCACTTAAATATAATAGCCGCTGTTTTCTCGGCATACTTTAACCTCCTTACAATTTTTTTGCTGACGACATACGAACGCTGGTATTTTAGACGAAAACAGGTATTTAATTGGAGGGAGCTATCCTCAGATCAAATACCGAAACATTCCATAAGGTCTGGCCGCCTGAAATTCGCGAAATAGTGTTACATGATCAGTTAGACACAAAAATCTTATGATTATGTGTTAAATTGTGGAAATTTTCAGGATTCAAATTTATNNGAAANNANTNCACCTAAATTTGATTACGAAGTAGAGGCCAGGATTTGAAATACGACACGATAATAATTGGAGCCGGATCCGCAGGCGCTGTATTAGCAACACGATTGACCGAAGATCCAAGTAAATCTGTGTTACTACTTGAAGCGGGTCCTGATTATCCAGATCCGAAGGACCTTCCGGAAGAGGTCAAGTACGGGTATAAGACAACAAACGAAATATGGGCGAGTGATCATAACTGGCAATTCACGGCGAGGGGGACGGATGAGGCCGTGATCGATATTCCCCGAGGAAAGATTACTGGAGGTTCAAGCGCAATCAACGGACAGGTCTTCTTGAGGGGTCTTCCAGAAGATTATGACAAATGGTCACAATGGGGAAACGAGGAATGGAGTTTTCAGAAGATGCTTCCATTTCTGAATAAACTTGAGACAGATACTACTTATAGCGATAGTCCAGGAGATTTCCACGGTGCAAATGGACCGATCATTTGCCACAGATTTCAAGAGCAGCAATGGCTTCCGGGCTCGAAAGCCTTTGTGGAAGCCTGCATAAGTGAGGGGCATGAATATTGCGAGGATGCAAATGCTCCGGGTACTACAGGAGTGGGCCCGATACCACTAAATAATCCTGACGGTATTAGGTGGTCAACATCCNTAGGATATTTAAGTATTTCACGAACAAGGCTTAATTTAACTATCAGGGCCAATGTGTCAGCCAAAAGAATTATTTTTTCCCAAGTAGCGAAAAAAACTATAGCTACNGGAGTTGAGGTTGTTTCAGGAGGGGAAACATTTGTCGTGGAAGGTGACGAGATAATTATGTCCGCAGGCGCCATCGCTTCCCCGCAGCTGCTCATGTTGTCTGGAATAGGCCCCAAACAGCATTTAGAGAGGCATGGTATTGAATGTCTTATTGATGCTCCAGGAGTGGGACAGAANTTGCGAGATCANCCTCTTTTGGGATTAAAGTGGGTAACTAAACCTGAGGTGGATCTCGATCCACTAGGGCCCTCGGGACAGGTATTGCTTCGGTACACCGCGGAGGGTTCATCCATCGAAAATGACATGATCGTCTATATGGGCGCAGTCACGAGTAGGAGAACGGACGACGGGGGAAAAAGAGTGGATCCGATTGGAATTGGTATGGGCNTGGGGTTAAACCTAGCCCTGTCAAAAGGTGAACTTAAACTCAATAGTAATGATTATAGGGACCAACCATATTTGGATTATAACCTCTTGGAAGATGATGAGGACTTGAGGAGATATCGGGANGGTGTGAGGATGTTAGTGAGCTTAGAGAATCATCCATCGATGGCTGCTCTAATTGACCATAGATTAGAACCAAGTGAGGATGACTTGGAATCTGATGATGCACTCGATATCTGGATCAAGACTTACGTGGGCACAGGGCATCACGTATCCTGTACTGCGAAGATGGGTGTTGAATCTGACCCAATGGCGGTGGTCAACCANTACGGTCAAGTTTATGGTGTTGAAGGNTTNAGGGTTGCGGATGCGTCGATAATGCCGGACTGTGTGCGAGCAAATACCAACGTCACTGTCATGGCAATCGGCGAGCGCGTCGCGGATTTCATATCTNAAAGGCATTGAGTTCCACTGATATGTCGGCGCGATACGTTTTTGTTGGTTGATAGAGAACAAAGTTTGGAAAGGGGATCCCAAATGAAACTAGCCTTGCAATACGAAATGCAAAGACCTGAACTGGANGATCATCTAGTTATAAAGGAGACCATGGAGCAATGTGTATTAGCCGANGAGGCGGGTTTTGATTACGTCTGGTTCGTGGAGCACCATTTCTTAACGGGTTTTTCTGCCTCCCCCTGCCCCGATGTATTTTATGGGGCTNTAAGCCAGAGAACCAAAAATATACGACTTGGACTGGGAGTCGTTATTCTTCCGTATCATCACCCTGTAAGGGTAGCTGAANGTGTGGCAATGTTGGATCATCTATCAGACGGCAGGGTCGANTTCGGTACAGGGCGATCAGCGCCATATGAACTCACCGGAATGGGACTAGACCCTAGGGATAGCAGGGAGATGTGGGAGGAGTCATTGGAGATGATTCCTCAAATATGGAGCTCTGACTGGTACTCATACGAAGGTAAATATTGGCGAGTGCCCGAACGCCAGGTATTGCCTAAACCGTTCCAGGAAAATCATCCACCAATATGGGTCGCCGCGCTTCAACCAGCTACCTACGAGATAGCAGCATCTAAAGGTATAGGAGTTCTTTCTTTCGGATCCAGTGCACCCGATTCCCTCGCTCCCTATGTAAAAAAATATAAAGAATCCATTAAGAATGCTCACCCGGTGGGACGCAAAGTGAACGATCAATGGGCGAGTTCTACTTTAGGGGTTTGTCTGAAGGATGGGAAAAAGGCTCGGAATATGGGTTCTGAGTCGCTGAAAAACTTTTTTGGCCCTGACAGGCCATATGTTCAGGGCCAAAAGGACATCTACGCCCAGTTACTTGAGAAATGGGGTGGGGTACCGGATCATTTGCGACAGAACTTCTCTCGCTACATTGGAAACGGAGAGGAAGAAGAATTTGACAATGCGCTAGATTTTTCAGGAGGTGAGGCAATTGCCCACAAGGTGTGGGAGGAGCTTGATGCGGATACGCTGTGTGAGAGAGGAGTGGTGATTGCAGGAGATCCTGACGATTGCATACGAGCCCTGAAAAAACATGAGGCAACAGGCATAGATCAGATGATGGTAATGATGCAAACTGAAACGGTTCCCCATGCGGAGGTAATGGAATCCATCGAGTTGTGGGGCAAATACATCATCCCAGAGTTTAATNGCCCCTAANCGCCCGCGCCAAATAAGTACGANACGTTGGAATTATTCTTTGTTATTGATCGGCTCTTTATTAGCTCACCCTGCTTTGTCCATTTCCATTGAAANTTTCTCTACCTCAGCCATACTTTCAAGTAAGACTACGGGATTCAGTCGGCTTGCGTGGTCTCCGTAACCCGCTTTGTGGAGCATTGGCCCTAGTTTTCCACCCTTAAGTAAATCGAGGGCCCACTGTAAGGAGTCTGGCGANGCAGTCTGGTCGAGATACATTCTTTGGTTCTTTGCCCTAGGGCCGTAATGGTAATGGGGTGCATTCTTGAAACAATCGAAGGTGAGTAATTCAAACTCTTCGTCNCCAACATCTCCCAGAACATGTATAGCGACACCTTCGTCATTCGTGAGATGTCGGTATTCAATACCGAATCGGACCGATCCTGCCTCCACTATTACACTTCCCCTATCATGTATAACGGTACGCCTTTCAGCTTGAGCCATTTCTCTAGCAGATGAAGATACTTCCTGGACAACATCGGATAGGTCAGTCGCCCTNGCATGTTCAGCGAGGTCATCATATCCAGCTCTCTCAATCATTTCAGGAAGGCGGTTCGAAAAATTTCTGAGTGTCCAATCTAATGAATCACCTTCGGTCGTTGCATCCAACATGAACCTCTCATTACGGGCTTCGGGCCCGTAATGGTAATGAGGTTCATGGTCAAAACAATCGAATCTGAGNAGTTCGATATCTTTGCCTTCTACCTCTCCAATAACATGTATACAGANCCCCTGGTCGGATAGGAGATCCCTATATTCCAACCCAAACTTTATCTTTCCTTCGCCAACGGTGATAGTACTACTCGGACTCATATTCAGACCTCCATCTGCCACAATTAATACACAGTCGGGAAAATTACACATATTNTGATCTTACGGATTGTGTTGTGTTGGCGCATATTAGCACTTAAGGGAAAACTATGTATCAATTGGCATTCTTGATTGTTGAAATTTCACTCAATGATGCTTGATTAGATCTGAGANTCGCTCTCCAATCATCATNGTAGGGACATTTGTATTCGCCCTGACNCAATCATTCATNATGGAGGCATCNGCTACTCTTAANTTGGATAATCCGTGCACTTGGCCGAGTTGATTTACAACNGCAAGTTCATCTGTGGACGGGTTCATTTTGCAAGTGCCAGATATATGATGGCTCGTACGGACATTTTGCTTCAACCATNGGTCGAGCTTCCCATCTGATTCCAAATCTTTGCTCGAAGGCATTANTNGCTCCNCGAGGAGACNTTTGTATGCTTCACCCTCTGCCACAGTAATGCAAAGNCGAATTGATTCCCTTANNCGNAGTAAATCTTGCTCTTCGCNTAAAAANTTATAATCNAGGAAAGGCTGTACCGATGAATCTGAGGNNCNTAATTTCAAAGAGCCACTGCCTTTGGCNAGATANATTGCCGNTACCATNCCCNCATATAACTCATCNTCAGATTCCTTACCGAANTACACCTTATCGGTNGGNTTNCCGGATTCGTAACTCACAGGNTGTATNAACATATCGTTACGTAACTTGGANCCTGTCGCNGTATACCTTANNGCNACCTGTAGACTCCTCACAGTCTGATCAACTTCATAACTAGNTTGANCNNTCCAATACAGGGGCACCTGCGGATGGTCNCTCAGNTTCAGGCCAACTCCNGGCAAATCNTGCACGACGTCGATTCCAAGNTGTTCGAGATGAGCNGCTGGNCCGACACCTGACAACATCAATATNTGGGGCGATCCGATCGCTCCAGCAGAAAGTATGATTTCACCAGCCGANATCTCTNTGATTCCNTCAGGAGAATTTGCNCGAACTGATGTGGCTTTNGANCCTGAAAATTNCACTGATTGNACCNGCGTNTCAGGNAGNACTGTCAAGTTNTTCCNTTCNAGAATNGGTTTGACGTAAGTCANCCACGTACTTTGTCTTATCCTNTCGATAGTATTGAACGGTAATGGACCAACTCCNGANGAATCNGGNTCATTGTGATCAAAGGTNTNCGGAAACCCTAGTTTNGTGAANCCTTGAAAGAANGCAATTTGNTCNTNNTGCCATTCTTCTCGNGGGNACCTNANNCATNGCACAGGGCCGGNTTTTCCATGAAAGTCTCCGGAACAATCAAGNTCGTTTTCCAGTNTCCTGAAATACGGCAGACATTCTTGANAGCNCCACAGATTATTTCCTTCAGAGGCCCATGAGTCGTAGTCATCAGGCTCCCCACGTAAGAAAATCTGAGCGTTGACAGAACTGGAACCTCCCAGGGTGGTACCTCTGGGTACTAACATCGGCGATTGCATGTCAGTTGCCCTCGCTACGAACATGTGTCCATCAGCCGGATTGCTATACCAATATCCCCTTAAGTTTCTGTCTGAACCAAAACCATACTTAACCGCGTTGGGCATATTTGATATGGAGTGATGGAGGGGGCCAGATTCAATAAGGAGAACGCTGACTGTCGGGTCTTCGGAAAGCCTAGAGGCAAGAACCCCACCTGCTGAGCCGGAACCGATAATAATGAAATCGTAGGACATATCATATCCTTAGAATTATTTGGAAAGTCAATTCTAGAACATTGTCAGCAGTGGAAATTTGACGGACAGGCCTAGGGAAGACAGCGGCAAATTTTCACGGACAGACCACCTATAGGCCCGCCTTTACTGATCGAAGTATCAGGAACAAACTAACACCGTCTTAACTTCCTGAAATAAGTTTAGTCTGTTTTTCCACTCTAGACTCGTGATCATGAGCGAATCGCCTTACAGCAGATAGTATGGAATTCGGATCGAGCCGGGCATCCTTAATAACTTCGGTTTCAGAACCCCCAGTTAACCATTCATCGTTCCAGTCGGAAACGAGAGAATATTCTTCTGTTAGGGGGCCAACGTTCCTTACGGGCCACATTCTCTTAGTACCGGTGCTAATTACCATTAAGTCGTAACGAGCTGATTCAGGGAGTACGCTTTGCCTGTATGAATCACATTGTCTGTTGAATAGTTCTTCGGAGATAGCGGAAATGATTCGTACATTTAAACCTTCTTCATTGATCTTGTCGAGTTGAGAGACCAAGTTATTCGTGGATGATGAACCCTGCACCATGACATATCCCTGCCTGGGTTGGTTCTCATCAAAATCTCTCAGAAGATAAAATCCCTTAGCTGCAGCCAATATATCGCTATCGGCCAGTCTAGATCTATCGACGACAGGGAAATCTGGTCTAGCTACCTCTAGTACTATGACGCCCACTTTTGGATCCCTTGCAGCTATTTCCGCAGCAGCAAGATAACCAGGGGTTACGTCGTTATAATCCCAGAAACTCAAATTGATGACATGCTCTCGGGGGAATAATTTCCACACTTGAGGCGAGAAAATTCCAAAGTGCGTCCTTGCATCTGCCGCAGTTTCAGGTCCAGAATGACCGGCCAACACGTTGAGGACTCCCAACCTGAAGGGGCTATCCTGATTTTGCTGGCTCCACACTCTCACGGGTAAATACATGAGGGGCGTGAAAGCTCCGTACGAGCCGCTCATCGCCCACACCCCAGAGTGCTGTTTCGGATCAAGAGAAGCACTTTGACTCACTAGGCCGATAGCAGTGGAAACATTTCCAGCCTCTTGTATCGCTGACCGGAGCCGATTCCCTGCAGGATTTTTTACAGGGTCGAATTCACCCCAAAGTGCACCTTTTTCTACATTTATCGAGTCAGCTAGATCTGCTGCTAAAAGCACCAGCCTGTTTTCTGTGACGTAGTTAACCCACTTTATTATCTCCGATATTGCGCGGAGACTTCCTTGTTTCACACCAGGCTTTTCGAATAGTTTAATGTCGATGTCTTTAGTTTCCCCGGACAGCGCATTTGTGACGGAAACCGAAATTGGTTCCCTCGGTGCGTTTCCAGGTCTTAATCTGTCGTCAAGGAAAGGGTCTATATCGTTGTTGATTCTTAATTTAGGTTTATCAGATATGGAATCTCCAATTTCTGCCAGCGTATCCCCTATCCATTTTCCGAGCCCATCTTTTTCTAACACGGACATTACAACATCAATATTATGTTTGTATTGAAGAATTCTTCCTCTCTCGTCACTGGTGGGTCCATCTTCGATTCCCTGGAAGGTAACGCCGTATCTGTTTTCAAACGTCTTTGCTAGAGCCACGAAATATTCGGAGTTCATGGCGAAGGCGTAGGGATGGCTCTGGTAACTTATTATCTGCTCACCGTATCCCGGAATTTCTCCATTCACTGCACCTGGCCACCATCCCTTAGTGGTGTTGCCTACAACTATCATGGGACGCCTATCGGATTCATCCCAGTCCTCCATTGTTTTGAGGACACCAACTACTTGGTCCATTTCGTTTGCATTTTCAAGCTTAAAAACGTTCCATCCGTAAGAAGACCACTGATCTTCAATCTTGTATGATTCAAACTGAGGCTGTATGACCCCTCCTACTAGTTTCGCATCGATACCTGCGTTGTTATATGAAAGGAGGATCCGTAGCCTCTTACCGACTTGCTGGGCGACAGCCTGTGTTTTCATCTCTTGAGAGTGGCCAGATGTCATAGCGAATTCGCCCTCAATGGCTATGATTTTTGGCGATTCACCAGCCCCGATTAGTTCCCAAAAAGCGGCTTTGCCAGCAGCCGTCGCGATTCCAATTCCGGAGGGGCCTCCATTTACATCGTTTGTAAGATCCGTACTCTCAGAGTGTCCTGCTAACGCCCTAATCCCCCTAATCTTCGCCTGTGCGAGGAGTGGGTGATTCTCAAGACCGTTATCTTTTAGGATGCTGGAGAGGCCATCCTTGCCTCTTCGAAAACCAAGGCAGTCGACGGAGAGTAAGCTAGTTTTCGGGTCGGCAAAATATTTTTCTAGGCCCGTGGATTCATGCATCCTAAAAAGGGCCTCTCCAAGGACCATCCAAAGTGCATAGGCAACGGGAGCATTATGCCCGCCTGCCAGCATGAATTTGTCTGAAAACGGATGTTTTGGTCTTCGGTAGTCATATTTCAGACCTCCTAACTCAGGTCCAACAAGATGAGAAGCCACTGTATACGGAGTGTACGCGAGCGGACCGCCAAAATGCCCGGTTTGAGAGTAATTACCCATTAAAACCAATGTCATTGCTGTCATGTAGGCGACATCGTCAAGGCGTTCTCGGTTATAGTCGGGTAGCTGAACCTC
>PAOO01000054.1 GCA_002708065.1 Chloroflexota bacterium | reverse complement strand
ATGGAATGAGAGCTATGGCCGCTCCCCCTTCTAGTTCGATTAGCGGTGGGGAATTAGAAATAACACTTTCCGTAAATGCAGTTTTCTCGATCCAATAAATAATAGATCTTAAGAATAAGACCCGCTTTGCAGGTGTACGCTTTGTCTTGCTAAGATTCGAAGCCAACTATTGACTTGAGTTAATCGTTGAATCGTCTCTAAAATTGAACGTAAATTATCAGAGTTGGCGGACATTTCACGTTTTAAACCACTGCAACGGTTGAAAACGGAGACGCGGGAGGAAATTATGGTTCTTAGCGACCGGACTATCAGAGAAGAGATAGCAGCAGGTCGTATCATAATCGAGCCGCTTGGTGAAAATGCAATTCAACCCGCTAGCGTTGACGTTCATCTCGATAAAGGTTTCCTAGTTTTTAGAAACTCGCGGGTGCCCTATATTGATATTAGAAAGGGAACTGAAGAACTTACTGAGAAAGTCGAAATCGAAGGAGATATTCCTTTCATTCTTCATCCGGGAGAGTTCGTTTTAGGCAGTACACTGGAAAACATAGAATTGCCTGACGACCTTGTTGCTAGAGTGGAAGGCAAAAGCTCTTTGGGTAGGTTAGGGCTTCTGATCCATTCTACTGCTGGATATGTTGATCCAGGGTTTAAAGGACACTTGACGTTGGAGCTGAGTAATGTGGCAAATCTTCCCATAACTCTTTACTACGGTATGAAAATCGGACAATTATCTTATGTCAGGTTAACGACCTCGGCAGAGTTCCCTTATGGCTCACCTGGACTTGGAAGCAAATACCAGGGTCAGACCGATGCGACAGCGAGCAAAATTCACCAGGATTTTAAAAGGGTCTAATTTGTCCTACATGAGAAGGGCGTTGGATTTATCCAACAAAGCTCTCGGAATTTCAAATCCCAACCCTCCCGTAGGTGCTGTAGTCGTAAAAGACGGTGTGGTGGTTGGCGAGGGGTTTACGGGCCCTCCTGGGACTTTCCATGCAGAAAAAGAAGCTTTGAATATAGCTGGAGATTATGCAAGAGGTGCCTCACTCTATGTCACCTTGGAGCCATGCATTCATTTTGGTCGTACTCCTCCCTGCGTGGATTCGATCATAGAGGCTGGCATAAGTGAAGTGCATGCCTCCGTCATAGACCCTGATAAACGGGTGAACGGTAGAGGTGTCGAGAAGCTAGAGGCGTCAGATATAAAAGTCTATATTGGAGAGTTAGCTGATGACTCGTCAAGGCGGATGCAAGCCCATATAAAATTGATGAAGACAGGACTCCCTTTCGTTACTGTCAAATTTGCAGCGAGTCTAGACGGAAAAATAGCCACTTCTTCAGGAGAATCGCAGTGGATTACTGGCAATGATGCGCGGGATATTGCCCACAGTATGAGGGGGGAGACTGATGCAATTATGGTCGGAATTGGAACGGTTTTGGCAGACAATCCAAGGCTAACTGCCAGAGGAGACTACTCCCCGACAACCGGTCGTCAACCATTGAGGGTAGTAGTGGATTCGAATTGTCGCACACCTTTGAATAGTGCGTTATTGTTCGAACCCGGACAAACAATAATCGCTTCTAATAAAAGTAGCCCTACCTGTGACCTGCCTAGCTCAGTAACAATCGAAAAGTTTCCGGGCTCATCCGATAGGGTCGACCTATCAAGACTCTTAAGTTATTTAGGCAAAATACCAGTATCTTCTGTGCTGGTGGAAGGTGGCTCGGGGCTGACAGGAGCCCTGTTCGATGAAGGACTCGTTGACAAGGTTGTGGCTTTTTTGTCTCCTTCAATAATTGGCGGTATAAATTCTCTTAGCGCAGTATCAGGAGTAGGCGCCAAAATAATTTCGGACGTAATCAGACTCTCCGATGTGGAAGTTACTAGTGCCGGAGATGATTTACTTATTACTGGCTATTGTTTGGCGGAATAAAGGGAATCTGGATATGTTTACTGGAATCGTCGAGGAAGTTGGGAATGTAAGAGAAATCGCATCCGGTACTTTGTTTGTGAACGCCGAAACAATATTAGAAGCTCTCGAAGTTAAGGATAGTATTTGCATAAATGGAGCGTGTCTTACCGTTACGAGAATTGATGAACACGGTTTTGGGGTTAACGTGGTGCCTGAAACGCTTCGCAGAACGGATCTGGGTGAATTATCAGATGGAGACGCTGTGAATCTGGAACGATCGGTTCTTTTGGGTGGCCGACTTGGAGGGCATATTGTTCAAGGGCATGTTGATGGAACAGCTGAAATTTTTTCAATTATTGATGACGGAAATGCAAAATTATACTCTTTCAGAATTCCAAAAAATGTATCTTCATACATAGTTGAGAAAGGATTTATCTGCGTGGACGGTATCAGTCTCACAGTTGTAGACTGTGACGAAAGTTCATTCGCGGTTACCCTCATACCTTATACTGCTGACCACACGGTATTAGGCATAAAAAAAATAGGGGACACTGTAAACATAGAAGTAGATATAATCGCAAAATATGTTGAAAAACTGTCCAAGAGAGAATACCCACTTGATGTATGCTAAAAATCAGTGAGGAAAAGACTAGGGATATATGCCTCTATCCAGGATAGAAGACGCAATAGAAGATATTAAAGTCGGCCGCATGATTATCATTGTGGACGATGAGGATCGCGAAAATGAAGGCGACCTAACAATGGCAGCGGAGATGGTGACTCCTGAGGCAATCAATTTCATGGCTACCTATGGTCGTGGACTTATATGTGTACCCATGATGGGTGAAAGACTCGAAGAACTTAACCTGCCTCTCATGGTCCAGCAAAATACTGCCCCCCTAAGCACCGCATTTACAGTATCTGTCGACGCACTTAATGGGACTACGACAGGTATCTCCGCTCATGACCGGTCGATTACAATCAAAGCGTTGGTTGAAGATGGAACAAAGCCGGAAAACTTGGGGAGGCCTGGTCACATCTTCCCACTGCGGTATGTTGAAGGTGGAGTTCTCAAAAGGACCGGCCAGACCGAGGCTTCAGTAGATATATGCAGAATAGCTGGCCTCAAGGAGGCGGCGATTATCTGCGAAATAATGGCAGATGATGGCCAAATGGCAAGAATGCCGGCTCTTGAAGATTTCGCGAGTAACCATGATCTTAAGATCATCTCAGTTGCAGATCTGATTACCTACAGAAGACGTCATGAGAGGCTTATTGAAAGGGTTGCTGAGGCCCGCGTTCCCACAGAATACGGAGAATTTCGTGCTGTTTCGTACAACAGTATCGTTGATGATTATGAGCACGTTGCATTTGTAAAAGGGGATATAAATCCGAAGGATCCGGTACTTGTAAGGGTTCATAGCGAATGCCTAACTGGAGATGTATTTGGAAGTACCCGCTGTGACTGCGGTGATCAAGTTCCTCTAGCCTTGGAAGCCATTGGAAAAGAAGGTAAGGGAATATTACTCTACATGCGTCAGGAAGGTAGAGGAATAGGAATTCATAATAAGCTTAAAGCATATGCACTTCAGGACGAGGGATACGATACAGTCGATGCGAACACGATGCTTGGTTTTGCTCCAGATCCTCGTCAGTACGGGGTTGGCGCACAGATACTTGAAGACCTTGGCGTAAAAAAGATGCGATTGCTTACTAATAATCCAACAAAGCGAGTAGGACTTGAAAGATTCGGCCTCGAAGTTGTAGATCGTGTTCCCATTGTTGCTCCGTATCGGGATGATAACGTGGGTTACATGGAAACCAAGAGGACCCGAATGGGTCATATTTTCGAACCTTTGGATCCCACGTCGGGAGAAACTAGTTGAGTAAGCGTGTCGAATCATCTACGGATGGATCAGATCTCAGAATAGGTATTGTCGTAGCGAAATTCAATGAATTCATTACCGATAAACTATTGGAAGGTGCGGAGGGAGGTCTCGCAGAATGTGGAGTTAGTGCAGACGCGATAACTATTGCGTCTGTTCCGGGATCATTCGAGATACCAGTGGTAGCTTCTAAGATGGCCTCGTCGGGTGTCTATGACGCTGTAATATGTTTGGGAGCTGTCGTAAAAGGAGATACGGATCACTACGAATTCGTTGCCAAGGAAGCAGCAAATGGTATTGCACAGGTTGCATTAAAGTATGGGGTTCCAGTTGTATTTGGAGTTCTCACCACACATACGGTTCAACACGCCCTAGACAGGGCTGGTGGGAGGAAGGGGAACGCTGGCCATAGTTGTGCGCTCACGGCGATTGAGACTGCCAATTTGATCAGGAATCTGTCCTGATCAAATTGGCAGTCTCAATTTGGCTTTAGAATATTGGAAAATGATTCGATTAAAGAATCGTTCATGAACGGTTTTCGATGAAAGATACTGAACTAGATTCAATTCTTCCTGAACTCCAACAAATCGAATTGGACGCAGCAGAATGGGCATCTGAAGCAGGAACTATCTTATTTAAGTATTTTGGAAAACCTGGAATTGGGAAAAGTAATCTAGGCGTCGAATACAAAGATGCGAATAATACGGATCCTGTTACACAGGCCGACACAGAAGTGCAACAATTCCTCGCTAGAGAGATATCTAGCCGTTATCCCGGTCATGGGGTAGTTGGGGAAGAGGATAAGGCGAAAGAAGGTTTTGTTCCTGAGACTGTCTGGATTNTAGANCCTTTAGATGGGACGAGGAATTTTCTCCANGGACTACCAGCTTTTGCTTCCTCGATAGGCNTTCTTCATAAGGGTGTAATCGTTGCGGGNGCNATATTTCTCCCNTGGCCNGGAGAGTCCGAAGGAATCGTTCTTCACTCCTCATTAGGTAGAGGTGCCNGTATTAACGGGGAAAGNCTCGNNACTCCGCAAATAGAATCGCTTGATCCAGCCGGNATACGTACTTTACCTGGTTCGTTTTCGGCCGCATTTAAATTCGAGGGAGGATTCGGTACAAAATCGGGTGAGCTTAGAATGGCGGGNAGNATAGCTTACGAGCTTGCACTGGTTGCTTTAGGAGTCACGCAATATGCAGTCGTTTGTGGTGCCCATCTCTGGGACGTCGCTGCTGGGATTTCGATATTAACGGAATCGGGAGGGAATGTCTTGAAACATGTAAAGGTTCCTCTAGGTTCAAGGATAATTGGTTCAGTTGATGCTTGGGAAGAGATTGGAAGACTAGTCGAGATCTCGGAAACTGGACATTCTAAGTATGAGGACTTTAGAAAGCTGAGCCCACCTTTTCTTGCNGCTCCCGCCAGTATAATATCCGAAATGTCGGCGAACATTGTATCNAAAAATATAGGTATACGTGGAATGACAGGAGCACTTTTNAAGAGATAGGTTTGAGAGACTACTTTCAGGAGAGAACTNTGCAAATCTCAGGACGAGAGCCTGTCTATTCAACTAATGGGATCGTTTGTTCCATATCGNCTCAGGCAGTTTCGGTAGGCCTTGACATACTCTCATCAGGTGGAAATGCGTTTGATGCGATTGTCGCTATGGCAGCTGTTGAGGCAGTGACCACCCCGGTCGGCTGTGGGTTGGGTGGGGAACCGTTTGGGATCTTTTACCATGCAGAATCGGGCAAGACATGGGGGATGACTGGTTCGGGGCGTGCCCCTTCAATGGCAGATAAGGACTACTTTACGAATCTCGGCTACGATTCTTTACCACTTACGGGGCCAATTGCGGCGGCCATTCCAGGAGAAATACATGCTTTGGAAAGTATTAACCAGAGGTTGGGAACTCTTTCTTTCGACCGACTTCTAGAACCAGCTATAAAATATTCGGAAGAAGGGTTTCCTGTTTCTAGATTTAATGCGGGGGCATTCGCGGCCCTATTGAACAAACTGAACTTGTACCCCGATACGGCAACTATATTCACAAACGGAGGAGATGCAATTAGGGAAGGACAAGTACTAAGACAGCCGCATCTCGCAGATACATTGCGAAAGATTGCAAGAAACGGGGCTGGGGAATTTTACGAAGGCGAAATAGCAGAAAAAATTGTGAAGGATCTAAGTGATGGAGGCTCCCTTTACACCCTCAGAGACTTTTCAGAGCATGAAACTGTCTGGTATGAAGATCCTATATCCTGTGATTACAGGGGGAGGAAAGTAGTTGAAACTTCACCACCTTCTCAAGGATTAATGGTACTGGAGACCCTTAACATCCTTGAGGAGTTTGATCTTTCTGNTATGGGTTTCTACACTCCTGAGACGATCCATGCCATGGTGGAAGCCAAGAAGCTAGCTTTTGCGGATCGTAATGCGTATATGGGTGACCCGGATTTTGTATCGGTACCTACGACGGAGCTAATATCCAAGCCTTTTGCTAATTTGAGGCGACGTTCAATTGATCTGTCATCAGCAATGAATTCTCCTTCAGCAGGAACTTTGGGCCTTCCAATCGGTGGAGACGATACTAGTTACCTCTGTGCTGTAGATAGCCAAGGAAACGCGGTTTCATTTATCCACAGCCTATCTATGGGGTTTGGATGCGGGTTTGTTGCGGGAGACACTGGAGTACTTCTGAACAATCGTATAGGCAGAGGATTTAATCTCATAGAAGGGCACCCCAACGTTATTGAGCCCCGAAAAAAGACAATGCATACGCTAAATGCTTATATGGTTTTTGATAACGACATACCATATTTTCTAGGAGGAACACCGGGTGGAGATAAACAGATACCGTGGAATGTACAAACTATAATCAATGTAATTGATTTCGGAATGAACCCTCAGCAGGCAGTAGATTCACCACGATGGACTCATACCCCTGGAACCGACCCCGAAACAATAAATGATGAGCCTTTACTCGATTTGGACCCTGGGATAAGGGAGGAAGAGGCGTCTATTTTGAAAGACAAGGGGCATGTGGTAGATGTCAATACTTCCGGCTCCTTTGGCGGATCGGCGAAAATGATTTTGATTGACAGATCTACAGGGGTGATTTCAGGCGGGTCTGATCGAAGGTCAGATGGTCTGGCAGGAGCGCTTTGATTTTCTCATGAACATTTACTTCGACTGCGATTACACGATTCTGGCGATGGACGGTAGCCTGAGACCAGGAACCCAGGAAGTGTTTTCAAAGCTCCTGGAAGATGGGCATAAAGTATTCATTTGGTCAGGCGTCGGGTTGCGTTCTGACGATATGAAACGGTTGAATCTCATGAATTTAATATCAGGAGTATTCGTAAAACCGATAGCTGATTTTGAAATAGGCCTTCAGAGATTCGGAGTAGATCCACGCCCTGATTTTGTCATCGACGATCATAGAGAAATCGTGGAAGCTTTTGGAGGAGTTCATATCGAACCTTATTATTTTCGTTCCGCAGAAGATGGACACATGGAGGATTTGTATCAGGCTATTGCGGAATACAGTGATAGGGGAACTTCCTCTCACAGAGGTTTTAAGCTTGCCTCTGGAAGTATTTGAGCATGATTACATGGCAATAAAGATACTTTCACCAGAGGTTTCGGCACGAATAGCTGCCGGTGAAGTTGTTGAAAGACCAGCTTCGGTAGTTAAAGAACTTCTCGAAAACTCTCTTGACGCTGGATCAACACGTATAAGAATTGAGACTACGGAAGGGGGCATCGAATCTATTTCTGTCATCGACAACGGTAGAGGTATACCAGAAGTTGATGTTCCTTTGGTTTTCAAACGATTTGCTACAAGTAAGGTAGAAACTGCGGAGGATCTAGAAGCAATTGAAACACTCGGATTTAGAGGCGAAGCGATGTACAGCATATCCGCAGTGTCAGAAGTAGAGCTCGTCACAGGCGTTGATAATGAAAGTACCGGAAGCCGCCTAGTCGCCAGAGACGGGGAGATAGTGGAGCAATCTCTCATAGCAGTGAATCCAGGAACAAAGGTCAAGGTGACACGTTTGTTTCGAAATTTTCCAGCTAGAAGGAAGTTCTTAAGGACCCGTTCAGCTGAATCGGGCAGGATAAAAACTCTGGTGCACCGTTATTCGATGATAAGGCCTGATGTGGCGTTTGAGCTGATACAGGAAAAATCACGTCCTTTCTCCACCACAGGGTCCAACGATATCAGAAATGTTATGTCTTCTGTTTATGGCAATGAAACTGCAAATCAGATGTTGCAGGTCAAGTTAGATGAAGTTCTTAGAGACTGGCGTGGTCCAGTAGTCATGGGAATTATAGGTACGCCTGCTCAAACGCGAGCAAATCGTAGCCACATTAATATATTTATTAACGGGAGATGGATACAAAGTAAAACGGTGTCCTACGCTTTTGAGCAGGCGTATCACGGATTTATGGCCGACCGGAGGTTTCCAATGGGAGCCTTGGATATTCACATACCCGTGGAAGATGTCGATGTTAATGTGCACCCAGCGAAGACAGAGGTTAGATTTCGGAAGGAAAGTGATCTGTTCGGGTCTGTCCAACATGCAGTTCGTAATACTCTGCTTCAATCGGCTCCTGTGCCATCTGCATCGCGCCGCGGTAATTCGCAACGTCAATTTAATCAAGATCGTGTACCGGCAACACATTCTACGTTTTGGCCAACATCGATAGGTTCGATTCCCAAGAGTGAAAACCCAAATAGCGATAACACCATAATCAGGCCGGGACATTTGGAGGTAGTGGACTACGCAGATAGTGTTGCTAATCGACAATCCCATACCCCACATGGAACGTTGCCGGTACTGCGGGTCTTGGGCCAGATCAAGAACACTTATATTGTCGCCGAAGGTCCGGAAGGGGCGTATCTAATTGATCAGCATGCGGCACATGAAAGAGTAGTCTTCGAACAGGTGAAGGAGCGATCAAGGAAAAGTGCACTGGTTTTCCAAACGCTTTTGGAGCCAAGGCTAATAAGGCTAGATCAAAATCAGGTTGCAATTTTAGAGGAAAATACGGAAATCTTTGAAGTTTTGGGTATGGATATTGAGCCTTTCGGTCCCGAAATTTTTAGGATTAGGTCAGTTCCCGCCGTCTTATTGGATGCAGATCCTGCCGCCGCCTTAATAGAAGTTCTTGACGTATTAGGGGACGGACTGTCTTTCGAGAGTTGGGAGGAGAAGGCCGCATATTCAGTGGCATGCCATGGGGCGATAAGGGCAGGTAAATCGCTATCCATGAAAGAGATGGAAGCCCTCACCAGACAACTTGAATTATGTGAGCAACCCAATAGTTGTCCACACGGTAGGCCTACGATCATACATCTGAGTATTAAACAGCTAGAGAGAGATTTTGGNCGCTAATCAGGCATTCTTNAGACAGCTNATATCCCNGTNTCNCGCACTCGAAAGAATCTTATTGATATCATCAATGTAATTATTGAGCCACCTAAAAGCACCATCAAACTTTCAACCTTTAGACCTTCTATTAACACGTTGGCGCCATCATAATAATAGAAAATGGAAATGTATTTCAGNTAGGAAAAACCGTTAATTAATTGGGATAAGATATTTGCTATGTAGCTTGAGGCTACGAGTCCTGCACCGAAACCAATTGCAACCCCTTTTTTCCCAGTAATCGATTGAACACACATAGCAAAGTAGCTTGTTGTTGTTCCAAAAAGCCATCCCATCAGTGTTGCCGCCAGTACGTGGGTCAGTGAAACCTCAAATGGAAATAATAAAGTACCTAGTGCGACTCCAAACCAAACTGACATACCAACGATAGCTAGCTGCGCGGAAACCGATAAAGATTTCTCAACAACTATTCTTGTCCTTCCGACTGGGCTTGCCAGTAGCAGTTCTAATGTTCCCGAATCTTCTTCACTTCCTATTGCAGCGGCTCCTGAGGATACACCTATTATNGCAAGCACTACGGGAAGGAAAATCCCATACAATTCGAGCCCTAACCANCCAGCTGGTGTATCGGCATAATCGAGGTTGCCTCCCCATATGGCTTCCATCGCTGCTGGNGCAATTTCTGCCATATCTTCTATTTCCCCTGCAAAGGACTCGTACAAAGCAGCAAACATCAAAGCCAACAAGGTCATTGAGATTGACCAGATCAGAGTACTTTTCCATTTGGAAGTAAGCGATACTGAAAATATTGAGTGCTGCATATTAGAGATTCTTAGTAATACTTCATGAATAAGTCTTCGAGACTTGTCTCCTGCTCATACAGATCGGTGGGAGCAAGTTTCGACAATTCTTCTATCAGGTGGCGAACATTCCCTCTTATGGTGACTGTTATCTGATTACCATCGGGTATCGCTTCCGTAACACCTTTGATTTGCGTAAATAGGTATGGATTTGGTTCGGACTCGAAAGTAATGGTGTAACGTCTCAAGTTCATATCGAAAGAATTTCTTATCTCTTCAATAGCAATTAGTTTACCTTCTCTTATAAAGGCGGCCCGATCACATAATTTTTGTACTTCGGTGAGGTCATGGGATGAAATGAATATTGTCTTCCCCATGACCTTCATTTGGAGAACCATGTCGTAGAAGACTTGTTTCATAAGAGGATCGAGCCCACTGGTGGGTTCATCTAGAATAAGTAAATCTGGCTTGTGCATGAAGGCTTGAATAAGACCTANTTTTTGTATGTTCCCTTTTGATAGGCCCCCTATCTTTCGGTCAAGTGGTGCTTGAAGTTTTTCTGAGAGATCTTGAACGAAATTCCAATCCGTCTTTTTCCCAAGAGCGGTCAAATACTTGAGGAATTGATTTCCGTTCATNGAATCGTATAAGGAGATATCTCCTGGTAAGTAACCGATTCTATGTTTCAACGCCATGTCATCAGTAACACTATCCAGTCCAAATATGGATATGGACCCACTGGTCGGGCGAATAAAATTCAACATCGTTCTAATTGTGGTGGTTTTTCCCGCACCATTAGGTCCGAGAAACCCAAACACTTCACTTGTACTAACTTGAAGATTTAGGTTGTCTACCGCAATTAAGTCTCGGTATCTCTTCGAGAAATCTTTGATTACGATGGGAGAGTTGTACGGCATCAGATCCGAAAATCCTATGAGTCGTCGTCCTCGAATTCTTTTGGAATCGGTGGGCTGTCCTCCGTAGGAGGCCACTGTATCCTGTGGTCTAGCCTAGAAACAGGTACAGCAGGCACNGTNTGTATCTCCACCCCAGCTTTAACTCCAAGTTCTAACGAGAATCGTGCGGCGGCTTCATTATCAGGTGCCTCTAATACCGTTATGAAATCATAGTTCCCCAACACCGCGTACAAACCCATGCAGTGTACGTCGGTTAGATCACTGGAATGAGCGGCATGGAGAATCACTTCGGGATCTTCGTGCATGAGGTTCCTGCCATCTTGTGTAAGACTCATTAACAAAAAATATGTAGACATGTAATTACCTTTAGAATGGAAGCGACCGGTTATATTGCATTCATGATCACTACCAGGAGAGAAGGTGAGGCTTTTGATCTCTCCATCCCTTATCAGAAGGGAAAATTGTCGTCATTAGAACTCGGCTGATATCTCCGTCAAACCAATCCTCTACGGTCGACCGCCATTTCTTGTAATGTGGGGCGTCCCGGTGAGCTTCCAGGGCCAACTCGTCCTCATAAACCTCATACAGATGGAATCGGTTAGGGTCCTCTGAGTTTTGAAGTATGTCGAAACGAAAACACCCTGGTTCGTCCCTTACTGAACCCTGGGAGTCTCCAAAACTCGCTTCCTTGAATTGATCAACGAAACCGTCTCTAATTTGAATAGTTACGAATATTGAGATCATTCAATTCCTCCTCCTATAACTTGCTAGATTCTCTTGAGATATCTCTTCATCCTCCAAATTGAATTATAAAACGCCACGATTTGGGTCTTCCCTCTTCTTTCGGACCAGTTTTAGGGCAATAATGATTCTGGATGTTTAGTATGCCAATCTGTTATGCCTTGGTAAGAATTTGCTATAGATAGAATAATGTTTTCGCTATATGGCCTTCCCATAAACTGCATGCCCGTTGGGAGGTTTCTTTCAGTAAATCCATTAGGAACTGAAATGGAAGGAAGCCCTAGACTGTTACCAATTGCTCCCATTTCATCTTTTGAATTTCCTCGTATTGCTCCCCTGAATTCCTCTGTGATCGAAGAAGCAGGCGTACTTTTCGTAGGAGCGACTATGGAATCAAACTTGGACATAACTTTGTCAATNTCAACTGCGACTTTGCCNCTTANNCTAAGAGCNTTTAGATAGTCNTTTGCAAGTACTGCTGTTCGCGCGTACGGGCCGTGTCGATCTTCTGGCGCAGTGAGCCCNGACGCTAATCCTTTCTCTGTGAACTCTTCGAAGGCGCTAGCAGACTCACCCATCATTATGGTCCTTGTCATCTCTTGGTATGGGTAATCGGGTATATTCACAGTTGATATGTCTGCAAATTGGCTGAGAANATCTANAGATTTTTGAAAATTATTTGAAACTTCTTCATCTANCCCTTCAAGAATTCCTTCAATGACCCCTAGCTTGAATCTTCGGTNTGAAGTTTGCCCAGCGTATTTGTATNNTCGATTAGATGCNGAGGGATCGTGGCGATCATTGCCCGAAATGGCTTCCAGGATTATTCCGCAGTCATCAGCGGTGAGTGCTAGAGGTCCAAGCTTGTCTAGAGTCCATGATAATGTCATTGCACCATATCTGCTGACTCTACCGTACGTAGGCCTGAGACCTGAGATGCCACAATTGTTCGCCGGAGAAAGTATTGACCCCCACGTCTCTGAGCCGATTGCAAACGGAACTAGGCCACATCCCACCGCGGAACCAGATCCGCTTGAGGATCCTCCAGCCCACCTCTCCATGTCCCACGGGCTTTTGCAAGGCCCTGTAAGGGATGCATTGGGCTGTCTGTATCCCATTCCACCGGCTAATTCCACCATCGCTAACTTTGCGGCGAGAACGGCGCCTGCTTCTCTCAGTTTCACTATGACCGTTGCGTCGAAATTTAATGTGCGATCTCTAAATATTTCGGCTCCCCATGTAGTGGGAATTTCTCCAGATGTAGCCAGGAGATCTTTGGCACCATAAGGTATACCGTGTAAAGGTCCTTTATAGTGGCCAGATAGGATCTCTTTTTCAGCTTTGGAGGCTTGTTGGAGAGCAAGATCCCTCGTTACTGTGACTACAGAGTTAAATTGTGGTCCGATATCTTCTAGGCGATCGAGAAATTTACANGCCACCTCTGTTGGAGAAATCTCTTTTGACCTGATNAATTTACTGATGTCCCTTAAGGGTAGAAATATGACTTCAGGTGTCATAGGTTCCATCCTGTTCATCTATGTAAGGGGTGAAAACTGAGAAGGGTTCGTCACGGCTATCCAGTTTAATTTTTCTGAGGGCCTCCGCGTTTTCTACTAGTTCGTCTACCGATTCTTTCACAGCTTTCAACTGCATATCGTTAAGAATATCTCCATATTTTTCTATAATCATGTTGAAAAGTGTTTCAGACTCAGGCCTCATATCTGATGTCATAGCTCAATTTCCTTGACTTTGTTCCACAATTCGTCTTTTTCCTCTAGGGTCAAGTTGGCGAAATCCATTCCATTTTTTCTGCAGACAGATTCCATCTCAGTAAATCTCTTACGAAACTTTCTATTCGAATATCTTAACGCCTGTTCAGAATCAATATTCATTCTTCGCGCAGCATTGACTATGGAAAACAGCAGATCACCAAATTCTTCTTGTTTCTCATCGTGATTTTGAGCAGCGTAAATTTCGTCCAATTCCTCCAAAACTTTGTCTTTTATCTCATCTGGATCATCCCAGTCAAAACCGGTTCTCGAGGCTCTTTTTTGAATCGAATCAGCATAGGCTAACGCTGGAAGATCACTAGGGATACCATCAATAGCCGATTTTCTAATTCCCTTCTTTTCAATCTTTTTGATTCGATCCCAATTTCCCTTCAGGTCTTCTATGGTTCCGACTTGTTCGTTGCCGAATACATGGGGATGTCGTCTAACGTATTTCTCGTTAACAGATTTGAACACTTTGCAGTCAGTAAACAACCCTTCAGATTTTCCGATTTGAAGTTGGAAAGCCATATGGAATAAGACATCTCCGATTTCTTCGATAATATCCGACACATCGCCGTTCTCTATAGCTTCAACAAGTTCGTGACATTCCTCTATCAGCATCGGCGCAAGAGTTTTCGGCGTTTGCTCCCTGTCCCACGGACAACCTTCTTGGCTTCTTAAACTGGATACTAATTGTCTGACACCTTCAAAGGATGATGGAAATGGTGAGATATCATCTCGCATTCTCTTTACTCCCTTACTCTGGGTGAGTTGTTGACACGAGGGAAAGGCTATTAATAAGCTTGGCCTCATAATGTTATCCCGCGCAGTTAGTATTCTACGCTTGGTTATTATCGCTGTAGCGATACCATTCTTACTTTTGTCTTCTAACATCAGTTGGGTTGTCAATTGGCCGCCTTTATACAGTTATGGATTTGAGAAGTACGACGTAGATTTATACACGGGTATACAAATTAAACAGCTAGTTTCAGCAGGTAAACAAATACGTGACTACTTTGGTGACGAGAAGGAATTCATAACGGTAAGAGTAGAAAAAGATGGGGAGATCATTCCAAATCTCTATAACCATCGTGAAATACTGCACATGAAGGATGTTAAAGAGTTGATCAAAGGGGTTTATCGTTCTCAACAGGTGAGCGCACTATTGATTGCAGTAGGAGTTTTACTCGGGTTTGCTCTTCCTATCCCGGGACATTTTGGTAGATCAGTGAAATGGATATGTCGAGGGGGGGGGATTACCCTCGCAGCTACGTTATTTGTCGGGTTGTTAGCTCTGGGTGGATTCCAGAGATTTTTTTTATATTTCCACCTAATAAGTTTTAGTAATGACTTGTGGATGCTGGATCCTAGGAAGGATTTTCTAATAATGATGTTTCCGCAGGGATTTTTCTTCGACGCTACGGCCCTTATCGTTTTGTTGACGCTTGCGGAGGGTTTGATTCTGTGGTTTGCACCAAGTCTCATCCGGAAATTTTGGAATATCTGAAATGGAGGTGATCGAAAATGCACTATCAGAGTGAACGCAATCATGGATGCAGAATTTCAGATGCCTGGACTTATCGAGGGCTTAAAACTGTAGTGATGGAAAATGAGCTCATCAGAGTAGTCATACTCGCCGATAAAGGTGCAGATATTTACCAGTTTGTTCATAAAGCCTCCGACACTGACTTTCTTTGGCGCTCACCGTGGGGAGTACGAGATCCTTCGACTTTTGTTCCAACTACAGGTGATGGAGTAGGTATGTGGATGGACACTTATGAAGGAGGTTGGCAGACAGTATTGCCAGGTGGTGGGTTCCCGTCTGCTTATGGAGAGGCAGACTTAGGCCTTCACGCTGAAGTAAACACAATTCCTTGGGATTGTGTAATAACGGAAGACGCTTTGGATAGAGTTAGCGTTAAGTTTTGGGTACATTCGTACAGGACGCCTTTTTTCTTTGAGAAAACTCTTTCTATAGATGTCGGCGAGCCGGTCCTGCATATCGAACAAAAACTTGTTAATCAAGGAGAAGAACCGGTTCATTGTTGTTGGGGAGAGCACATCGCGTTGGGACCCCCTTTCCTCAGTAATAAATGTGTGATCGATCTACCGGGGGGAAGGATCTTAAATCATCCAGATGATTTCCACGAGAATAACAGGCTGCAAAAAGGCCACGAATCAGAATGGCCTATAACCAAACTTTCAAATGGCGAATATCATGATCTCAGTCTGGTACCAGGTAAGGATTTCCATTCTTATGACCAGTCTTATATCGCTGATATGCCTGAGGGATGGTACGGAATTACTAATACTGAGATCGGTGTCGGCTTCGGTGTAGCCTATCCTGTAAGCCATTACAAATATCTCTGGTATTGGCAATCTCTGGGCGGAGGTACCGGTTACCCGTGGTACGGTCGCACATACAACATAGGGCTAGAGCCGTTCACCAGCTACACAAATGAAGGACTTGCAAACGCTATTGAGAACGGTTCTTCTCTCATTGTTCAGGCTGGTCAGGCTGTTACGTCTTCTCTCTCTGCGGTGGCGTTTGAATCTCACAAGGGGGTAAGTTCAATATCTCCTGCAGGTCGGGTTGTATTTAAATAAAGGATAGGAACTTTAGTCAGACAGTGCCGTAGATGTTATTCGGTGCTATGGAGACAGCGACTCGGCGGTCAGTTTTCATGGCAATATCGTAATCATCCCAGTCCGGATGTTCATTGCCGGTCGCACTCCGATAAACTTCTCTCAATATCAAGCTTAATTCTTCGTCTTTTGTGTTTTCCATTGTGTATAGCTTGGCAGTTCCCTCTACAACCATGTATTCGCTCCAGTTCTGTGCGGAGATGAGTAGGCTACAGCGTGGATCTCTCTTCAGGTTTTTCAGTTTCGCCCTTTCTTCAGTGGTGCTGAAAGCGGCGCTATTTTTCAATAGACCTACTGTAACGATACTCATCTGTGCAGCGCCATTTGTCCTGAATGTGGTGAGTACGGCGTTGTGGTTGTTCTCGAGGAAGGCTGCTAGTTCGCTATAATTCATCAGTTTTCTAGACTGAGTAATCGATCTCGTATAAAAAATACTCTGTTTCGTACATTCCCATCTTCTGGTATACCTGTTGGGCTATTGTATTCTCTTTCTCCACATATAATCTTATCCCACAAGAATCACCTGATTTTTTGGACCGATCTTGAACGCTTTTATGTAGCGCTGTATAAACTCCTTTCTGTCTCCACTTATGATGGACGTAAACACTTTGAATCCACCAAAACCAACCATTTCTCCAATCACTCCACTCATATGTGACAAGCAGACTACCGATAACGTTATTTTCTGATTCTGCCACAACATAAAACCCCTTCCTATCTCCTTGCCCCTCCTCAAAAACTGCCTTAACACCGGCAATGATAAGTGTTTCCGATAACTCTTTGTTTTCGGTTTCCAATGCCATTTGTTGCTGGAACCTTGCAATAGGTACAACATCTGACAGCTGACCTTCTCGTATTGTAAATTCAGTCATAAGTGATCACCCCGAAAGTTTCGTTAATCTCTTTTTCGACTATACAGCAAGACGCTGGTTGCTTTAGATAATGCTAAGAATAATCCTTTGTTACGGAAAACATTACTTGATGGGCATCAATGGTGCGATCAGTGTGGTCTGGAAACTGCAGTATAATANTCGCGCCATCAGTCAGGAGATTGGAACATTGAATAAAGTATTTCCATCGTTTGAAAGCGCTGTTTCCGACATACCTGACGGCGCAACTTTAATGATCGATGGCTTTGCAGGACCTGGTGGCACTTCTCAAAATCTAATAAGGGCGTTACGTGATCACGGTTCACGTGACCTGACCATCATAAGTAATACAGCAGGGCTTGCCAGTGTCATAGGCTTTGGAACGCTCCCAGGAGCAAAGCCTATTGATATAGGAATTCTTGTTGATAATCAGCAGGTAAAGAAGGTTGTAGCTTCATTTCCAGTCTCTCCATCTCCTTCGCGTCCAAATTCTTTTGAGAAAGCGTACCAATTGGGGNAAGTTGATCTTGAAGTGGTTCCACAGGGTACTCTTGCTGAACGTATAAGAGCTGGCGGTGCGGGAATCCCCGCTTTCTATACCCCCACAGGTATAGGGACGTCGGTGATCGAAGGAAAAGAAACCAGGGTATTTGAAGGAAATGAATATGTACTTGAAACAGCGCTGAAAGCTGATTTTGCACTTATTCGGGCCTATAAAGCGGATAAATTAGGCAATTTGGCTTTCCGGGGAACTTCTATGAATTTTAATGGGGTTATGGTTACGGCTGCCCTTATTTCCATAATAGAAGTTGATGAGATTGTTGAGCCAGGTGAAATTGATTCATATCGAATTGACACGCCAGGTCTTTACGTAGATAGGATCGTGAAGGTGGAGCCATAATTGAAGTAAAAGGGAAAACANATTTCTATTAAAGGCATTGGAATGACAGCTGAAAAACTCTCTAGAGAAATTATAGCTATGCGTGTTGCACAGGAGCTTAACGACGGTGACGTGGTAAACCTGGGTCTTGGGATCCCGACACTTTGCTCGCAATTTGTACCGGAAGGGAGGGCTGTGTTTTACCATAGCGAAAGTGGAGTCCTCAATTACGGACCGATGGCTGAGGAAGGTGAAGAGGATCAGGACCTGATTAATGCAGGAGGGCAATTTCTGGCTCCTGTNCCTGGNATGTCTTTTTTTGACTCAGGGTCTGCGTTTGCCATGATTAGNGGGGGTCATATTGATGTAACCGTATTGGGGGCATTACAGGTTTCTGAGAAAGGGGACTTAGCTAATTGGATGATCCCTTCCAGAGGTATAGGTAATGTGGGTGGCGCAATGGACTTGGCCGTCGGAGCTAAGCGAGTCATAGTTTCTATGGAGCATGTTGATAGGGACGGAAATCCTAAAGTAGTAATAAATTGCTCGTTTCCTCTGACGTGCCCTACATGTGTGGATATGATTGTTACGGATATAGCAGTCATTTCAGTGGAGGAGGAGGGCCTGATCCTTCGCGAAACTGCTCCGGGCTGGACTGTCGCCGAAATTCAAAGTCAAACAGGAGCAAAGCTTATAACATCCCCTCTTCTTAAAGAGATAACACTTTAGATTTTTTCGTGCTAGCTTCTAAACAAGCTGAAAGGTGGATCCGTGCTCCGTTTTTAGTACCTCTATGCGTTCCTCGAAGCTCTCCTTCATGTGATCAATGTGAGTTATTACTATGATCTTCTCGAACTCTGGCTGAATGGATTGGATCACTTCAGTAAGTCGCTCCTGCCCAGATGAGTCCTGAGATCCAAATCCCTCATCTATAAACAATATTGGTAATGGCGCCCCTGATCTTGATGCTAGCAGTTTTGAGAGAGATATCCTTATTGCAAAATCGATGCGAAAGGCTTCACCACCGCTGAATGTCTCATAGCTACGGGTGCCCACTTCATCAGATATGCTGATATCGAGCTCTTCCGAACGGAGCCCGGTTGTTCTATCTATCCGGCCTTCTTTAAGTTGAAGTCTGACTGCCATTCTATTGTCAGTCAGCTTTCCAAGGAGTTCGTTTGCTGTCTCTTCAATCTGAGGAACTGCCCGCTCAATCATTAGCGCCTGTATTCCGTTTCGACCAAAAGCGGCTGCCAATTCCTCATAGATTTCCAACTCGTTGGAATCTTCTAAGATTTGTTTGTTTAACATTTCTATTTCTTTTTCAAAAGTTTCGATCTCCCGTAAACTGTTCTGAGCCACATCCCTTGAAGATATAGCAGACTGAAGTTCCGTCCTTAATTCTTCTAATCTGGTTTTTGAACTGGAAAGAGCTTTTTCGATTTCACTGCTTTCTGAGAGCCTAGATTTGAGGGAATGCATCGTGGAATTCCAGCCATTTATTTCAAATTCTCTTTGTCTAGAACTCTCAGCGTTGCTATCTATGAATTCGCGCAATGATCGCCGTCTCTCGGCAGCCTGTTCAATTTGTGCGAATAGGTCTCCGAATGGTTCCAGGTTTCGAACCTTTTGAGCAAGGTCCGCATGTCGGCCATTGTCGTAGCCTAGATTGAGGATACTTCTTTCTATATCCCTTAATTGTGATTGTTCGCTTAACGAAAAACTTTTCTTTTCACAGCGTTCAGATAAGGATCTTAGTTCCTCATTTATTTTTGGTATAGTAGCCTTCTTTTCCTGACAAGCTGCGATCTGAGCCTCTACCGTGAAAATAGCTTTTTCTAACTCATCATTCTCTTTTGTTAGTAGAGTACGTGCATTACTTAGGCGTTGTTCAGATTTTTTAGTTTCTTCCCTTAATTCGGATATTCGAAATTGGTTTTCACGGTATTTACGTCTACCTTTGATACCTTGGTTTTCAAGTTCGCCCTTAAGATGATCTCTACTATGCTTCCCCAGAGGCTGGTCACAAACCGGGCAAGATGCCTCCGAGTCGTCTAATAAATCGAAACGTTTTCTCGTTTGCTCCATCTCGTCAAGGACAGCTTTGTTTTCCAACTCGAGCTGATTGGCGTCAACAACCATAGATTGACGCTGCGATTCCTCCTCTCCAAGGCATTTTTTCCTTTGAGAAATCTTGCTCAATGTGGATTGGAGGTCTGCCAGTTTCTTTTCTGAGGCTAATATATTCTCGGCAGCAGGAATTAAATCAGAAATCAATATATCATTGAGATGTTCGATCTTAGATTTCAGNTCCCGTTCCTCCAAAGCAATATATTTTTCCAGTTTGCCTGCATCACTCTCGAGTTTCCTTATAGTTACCAAAGCCTGAGACATACTTGAAAGCAGATTCCTACCTTCATCCAATTCGGACTTTTTTTCGGCTATGTCATCGGCCCGGATTAGCAAAGCTTCCAATTGATCTAATTCGTCATTGAATTTGATCGATTGAACCTTTAACTCATCGAGTTCCGTTGATGAGTTCTTTATTGCAAATTCAAGATCAGAGACCTCTGATTGGTCCCTATCTAGGCCTTCTTTTTTCAGTGCTAAACTCATATTTAAATCATTAGTTTCTTTTTCTAGGGGTGTGAGATTGGAGACTACTTGTAACGCTTTCATAAGATCGGCGCCAATATTTTCTTTGTTAGAAATATCGTTGGATCTAGTTTCAAAGAGGGATTTATTGGCCACTAGAGATGACTGGATTTCTCTCGTCCGGTCACGGGATTTTTTTTCCAACCTCTCATAGTATGAGAGGTCAAGTACTTCGGCCAGGATTTGTTTCCTTTCTGCAGGGCGGCTACGCGTAAATTGGTCAGCGTCACCTTGTCTCAAATACGATGTGCTTATAAAAGTGTCATAATCCATGTGCAGAAGATCAATGATTTGTTGTTCTGTGTCTCGGATTGTGTTCCCCATTATAGAAACGGGTACGCCATCCTTTAAAATCGAAAGGTTAAGCTCTGTTTTTCCAGCTGAACCAGTTGTGCTTTTGCTATGGATTCTCGTGACTCTGTAAATTTGATCATGAGACGAGAAATCCAAATCTACCCGCATAGTTCGTTGCCCCTGGTGAACCAATTCTTCCTGCGTACGTGCCCTGGCCTTACCCCATATGGCCCACGTGATCGAGTCAAGGAGTGCCGTTTTTCCGTGGCCGTTATCTCCGGTAAGACAGGCAATTTCTACGTTTTCTAGGTNGAGNGTGGGCACCCCTTCTCTGTAGCACATAAAATTCTCAATAGTCAGACGAAGTGGGATCATTTAGAATTCTTCACTATGTATGATCAGTCGTCGATCCTGACTTCCTTTCCATTGAACCGGAAGGTGCTTTGAATAGGGACGGCTGTTTGGACCAGGCTTTCCGCAAAACAACCTTGCTTTGCGAGTTTTATAATATCTATAACAGACTCGTCTTGTTCGTCTGACTCTACCTCGAAATGGCTTCTGACTTCCGTTACGCCGTTTTCCACTGTGCCTTTCATGACAGACCCTTTCAGGTAATAATCAAACTCAATATGGACTTTTGCCGAAGTTATACCGACTTTTTTCATAGAGGCGTACCGCTTCAAATTGGTCAATAGTCAAAACCCTATTCCAGCCGCTATATATGTGAGAGGTGATGGGTGTTTATCGTCTCCTCCAAGTCTTGGAGGTTCGTCTGCACTGAATGTGAACTTCCCTCTCTTAGCTCTATGCAACATCTTTTCAACATGTTCACAGTCCACTGCAACCGTTGATTTTGTGACCTCTTTGGGTAATTCTTTGCCTACAGTACTTTGAGGTATATCGCTTGGCATTTATTTCTCTCTATGAAGGGTTCAGGTATTCCTGCACGGTCAATACGTTGTAATTTGTGCCACCTTTTGNGAGGCTTTCAACGGCAGCTCTAGCTGTATCTAACGATGTAAAGCATGGAATTCGTCTGTCTACCGCGGCTCTGCGTATATGGAACCCATCTTGCATAACTTCACGGTCACCAGTGACGGTATTTACTACCGCATCGACAGTTCCATTATTTATAATATCGACCACATTTGGGCCGCCTCCGTCTAACCTCTTTGGAACCATTACAACCGCCAAATCCAAACCATTAATGACAGAGGCAGTACCTTCTGTTGCAAAGAATTTGTANCCTACGCTGGCCAGATCCTTTATAAGCGTAACAGAATCCGCCTTGTCAACATCAGAGACACTTATTAGGATGGATCCATTTTGAGGCAGCATCATGTTGGAAGCCATAAGAGCCTTGGCAGCGGCTGATTCAAAATCTTTGTCAATACCCATTACTTCGCCTGTTGACTTCATTTCAGGGCCAAGAAAAGTGTCTACTCCAGCTAGTTTAGACATCGAAAATACGGGAGCCTTTACCCCCACCAAATCTTGTTTCGCCCACAGGCCTCCTTCATAACCGAGTGCGTTAAGCTTTTGCCCGAGCATTGCTTTCACAGCGAGCTTAACCATTGGAACACCGGTGATTTTTGAAATGAAAGGGATCGTCCTACTAGACCTGGGGTTTACTTCGATAACGAAAACTTGCGTCTCTTGAGCGGTCAACACTGCAGTTCCTGGGCTTCTGTATGCGGATCCCCCAACCACGACATACTGGATATTCATTAGTCCTTTTACATCTAATTCTTTTCCGATTCTGGTCGTGTAATCGATGATCGTATCAATTTCCTGGTTTGATAGAGTTAATCCAGGATATATGGCCATAGAGTCACCGCTGTGAACTCCTGCTCTCTCAACATGTTCCATGATGCCGGGAATGAGCACCGTATCTCCATCACACACGGCGTCTACCTCGACTTCACGTCCTTCAAAATATTTGTCTATGAGAACCCGTCGACCTCCTCCAGCTTCAAAAGCACTGTTCATGTATCGTGCGAGCTCACTGGCATTCTGTACAATTTCCATTGCTCTTCCCCCGAGTACGTAGCTTGGTCTCACGAGAACTGGATAACCGACCTCTTGAGCAACTTTTAGGGCTTGTTCAAGGTCTCCGACTGTGGAGCCGGGAGGATTGGGGATGTTGACCCGAGCAAGAAATTCTTCGAAGAGATGTCTGTCTGACGCTGTATCTATCGAAAGAGCTGATGAGCCTAGAATTGGAAGTCCAGCAGCATCTAGGGATTGTGACAGATTGATGGCTGTTTGTCCGCCAAACTGCACGATGGAGGTAGGTATGTCCTTCAAGCCATTCTTGTTAGGGACCCCCTCGTTTTCAAGAATATCTCTAAGGCTTTCCTCATCTAATGGCTCAAAGTAGAGTCTGTCACTGGTGTCAAAGTCCGTAGACACCGTCTCAGGGTTTGAATTGACCATGACACTACTCAGTCCCTCCTCTTGAAGCGCCCAGGCAGCGTGTACGGAACAGTAGTCGAATTCGATACCTTGTCCGATTCGGATAGGGCCACTCCCTATCACAATTGACTTAGGGCCCAACAAAGGCTCCGCTTCATTTTCTTCTTCGTATGTACTGTAAAAATAAGGGGTTTCCGCCTCAAATTCGGCGGCACAAGTGTCCACCATTTTATAAACAGGTCTTAGGCCGTAACCCTGTCGAAGTTTGCGAACCTCCTCAGTAGAGCGATCTGTCAAAACTGCGATTCGATCATCAGGGAATCCGAGCCTTTTCGCATCGAACATTAAATTTTCCGTCATTGCTTCTGAAAGTAATCTCTGTTCCATACTGGTGATTCGCAAGAAGGCCCTTGTAAACCAGGGATCAACTCCGGTTCTTCTAGACACTTCCTCGGGGCTGACTTTTCTACGAAGAGCTGCTAAAAGTGCCCAAAGTCTTTGGTCGGTTGGCCCGATCGGGATAGTTTCCAAGACTGACTTGCCGTCTTCTACCCAACAAGGATCTTCCCAGAGGATTGACCTGTTTGTAATCTCCAGCGATCTCACCGCCTTTTGAAAAGCGGCTTCGAAAGTTCTATCAATGGCCATCACCTCTCCCGTGGCCTTCATTTGTGTTCCTAAAGTTCGATCCCCTCCAGGGAACTTGTCGAATGGCCAACGCGGTATCTTTACGACACAGTAATCAAGGGCGGGCTCGAAGGCGGCTACAGTCTTTTCAGTGACGGCGTTTGGGATTTCATCTAATGTTTTACCTACAGCTATTTTTGCCGCGACGCGGGCAATAGGATAGCCTGTAGCTTTGCTGGCTAGGGCGGAACTTCTGCTGACCCTGGGGTTTACCTCTATCACGTAGTAACCCTTACCCTCCACACCTTTATCAGGTAGTGTATCCCCCACCACATCACCGGGGGCCAAGGCAAATTGCACGTTACATCCTCCCTCGATGCCAAGCTCTCTGATTATCTTCAGGCTTGCGGTCCTGAGCATTTGGTAGTCGTTGTCGGATAACGTCTGGCTAGGAGCTACAACGATACTGTCACCAGTGTGGACCCCCATAGGGTCTATGTTTTCCATGTTACATATTGTTATGCAGTTATCAGATCGATCACGCATAACTTCATATTCGAGTTCTTTCCATCCCACAACTGATTTCTCTATTAATACCTGGTGGATGGGGCTTGCAGCAATGCCACCTCGTACTACGTCTTGGAATTCGTCCAGAGACTCCGCAATGCCTCCTCCCGTGCCACCTAAGGTATAAGCAGGCCTGATTACTAAAGGGAGTCCTATTTCCTGTAACGCGGAATTAGCGTCCTCCATATTACTCACGATCCTGCTAGGAGGGACCGGTTCATCTATATTTATAAGCATTTCCCGGAAAAGTTCCCGATCTTCAGCCTTCTTTATGGTTTCTATCGTGCTTCCAAGTAGTCGAACGTCGAATTTTTCTAGAATACCTGCTTCTTCCAATTCGACTGCGAGATTGAGTCCGGTCTGTCCACCCAATGTAGGCAAAAGCCCGTCTGGACGCTCTCTCTCTATTATTCTTTCCACCACTGCCACGGTTAGAG
This sequence comes from Chloroflexota bacterium, assembly GCA_002708065.1. GTDB lineage: Bacteria > Chloroflexota > Dehalococcoidia > Lucifugimonadales > UBA826 > UBA11795. The sequence goes on along the minus strand of PAOO01000054.1, from coordinate 8,308 downwards.
GCTCTATGTAGACTCTGTCCGCGATATCCGCATCCGTCATTATTGTCGCTGGGTTGGAGTTGACCAGTACTGTCATCACTCCCTCCTCACGGAGGGACTTACATGCCTGAGTTCCAGCATAGTCGAATTCAGCTGCTTGTCCTATCACAATAGGTCCTGATCCAATTACGAGAACTTTTCTTGGAGTGGCAGTCAATTAGCGAGACCTTTGGTGATCAAATATTGCCTGAGTTTGTCTGGAAAATTCACGGTCATGCCGTCTGCTCCAGAGTTGATCACTCGGATCATCAAATCCTCGTTAAATACACCATGGCATCTAACTTCAAATCCATGGCTATGCAACGTATTTACTAACGTAGTAGAAATCAANTCGGCTCGAGGACAGACTTGAGAGAAATCTTCTTCCAAGGCTTGTTCGATNATATCGTCCTTCCACAGACTGCCTGGGCCAAGAGGTACCAGCCAGCCGGTAGGTATTTCCGGGGCATATTTTCTTGATTCCACTAGCCATTGTTTATGAAAGGACGTGATTGTGGTGGTGCCCGTGACCCCATACCCTCTTACCAGATCGCATGTCCTAGCTGCGAGCCCTGGAGCGTCTCTTGCCTTTATTTCTATGTGGAATTTTAGGTCGTCTTTATANCGCTCCAAAACCTCGCCTAAAGTACGTATTGGTTCCGCAGTGAATTCGCTGGCGAACCAGGCNCCAGCATCTAGTGACCTTATTTTTTCTAGTGTCATTTCACGCACGTGTCCTGATCCATCAGTGGTTCGGTCAACCCTTTCGTCGTGTATAACTACAATGTGATCGTCGTTAGTAAAGTGCACGTCTAGTTCTATGTCTTTCACGCCCATACTCTTGGCAAGGTCGAAAGCNGCGAAGGTGTTCTCTGGAGAGTATGATGATGCTCCCCTGTGTGCGATATTAGTAACTTTTGCCGATCCCATCTATTTAGACTCTTTTACCATTTCGAGGAACTGGTTGAATATGTATCCACTGTCCCTTGGTCCGGGGGANGCTTCTGANTGGTATTGGATACTCATTGCAGGTAGGGCCTTATGCCTTATTCCTTCCACTGTATGGTCATTCATGCTCAAGTGGCTTACCTCCACTTCAGAAGGGAGGGAGTCAGCATCGATTGAGTAACCATGGTTTTGCGATGTGATATGAATTCTCCCTGAAGATTGCTCCTTCACGGGATGGTTGGCACCTCTGTGCCCGAACTTAAGTTTGTAAGTCTTCCCGCCAAGGGCGCGGGCCAGGATTTGATTTCCAAGGCATATGCCCATGAGAGGAACTCGTCCNAGGAGTCGTTTGGTTGTAGCTACAGTGTAGTCGAGTAGGTTTGGATCTCCAGGGCCAGGGGAAAGTAATATCCCGTCTGGGTTTCTCTCCAAAAGATCTTCTGCCGCTGTACCAGAAGGGTAGACCGTTACGCTGCACCCCCTCGTACGAAGCATTCTGAGAATGTTGTATTTGAGACCGAAATCAGAAACAAGAATATTCAACCCCGNAGATTCAGGATCTCTGCCTTTTGCCGGCTGATCCCAACTATATATATCTTGAGACGTTACTTGATTAACGTAGTTGACTTGATCGTATGCGGGATGTTGTTTTAGTTGAACCAAAGCTTCTTCAGGTTCAATGTCAGATATGATGGCTCCCATCATTACNCCTTTCCTTCGTATTCGTCTCGTAATGGATCTAGTATCGATTTCACTGATACCCGAAATTCCATATGAGGACAAGAAATCTTCTATGGTAGAAGTACTGTTAGTATGACTGGGTTGTTCACAGAACTGGCGAACGGCAAATCCTGCTACTTGAATTTCTCGAGATTCATTGTCGTATCCGTTAATGCCGTAGTTTCCNATCATCGGGTAAGTAGGCATAACAATTTGGCCCGCATATGAGGGGTCAGTTAGCATCTCCTGATACCCGGTCATAGATGTATTGAAGACTACTTCTCCGTAANCGGGTTTCGTTGCCCCAAAGGGGATTCCCCTGAAGGTCGAACCGTCTTGTAAAACTAAATAAGCTTTATCTAACACTTAATTAACCCTTATCTTGTGGTNCGAACAATTATGAATCTTCATAAACTTTCTGACCGCCAAGAAACGTAGCTTTTACCTTCCCCTTTAGGTATTGTCCGTTCAAGGGGGTGTTTTTACCTTTCGAAAGGAATTTGCTGGAATCTACATACCATTCNCNATTNGGGTCGAAAATGGTTATATCAGCTGGCTTACCAACTTGAAGAGTACCAAGGTTGCTATTAAGAAATGAGGCTGGCTCAGTAGTTAGTTTCGATATTAACTTTGGAAGCGTGATTAAACCATTGTGAACAAGTGTCAACACTGAGCCTAGGGCAGTCTCTAATACACTAATTCCAAAGGCCGCTTCTTGGAAGGTACACATTTTGTCNATAGAACTGTGAGGCGCATGGTCCGTGGCTATAAAATCTATCGTTCCATCCGATAGACCNTCAGCCATTANGNATACATCTTCCTTGCTTCGAAGAGGNGGATTNACCTTTGCACTNGTGTCATAGGCNAAGGANCTTAGGGGATCAAATGCGTTTNCTTCCTCAAAAGATCCCATTACTAANTGNTCNGTAAGTGTGAGGTGGTGGGGTGTCACCTCGCATGTCACNTTCACACCTCTTCTTTTNGCCTCTTTAACAAGCGAAAGCGTTCCCGNNGTGCTNACNTGTGCAAGATGTACGTGCCCTCCCGTAAGTTCAGCCAAAGAGATATCTCGGGCAACCATGATTTCTTCGGCGGAGTTAGGCATACCTCTTATACCGAGTCTTGTGGCTATCCAGCCTTCATTCATTGATGCACCCTGTGCTAGCTCAGGGACCTCGCAGTGGTTTATAATTGGGAGCCCGAGGCCCGCCCCATAACTCAAAGCCTGCCGCATTATGTTTGCATCCCACACTGGATGGCCATCATCGCTGAAACCTATTGCTCCTGCATCCGCCAATTCGGCCATTTCAGCGAGCTCTCTACCTTCGCTACGTTTTGTTACACATCCAATCGGCAATACTCGAACGGATCCTTCTGATCTTGCCTTAGAAGTGACAAACTCTAATATTGACCGGTTATCAATTGGGGGATCGGTGTTGGGCATAGCGCAAACTGTCGTAAATCCACCGGCAGCTGCCGCTTTTGTTCCACTCGCAATAGTCTCCTTGTATTCTTGTCCAGGTTCTCTAAGGTGGCAATGGATATCTATAAATCCGGGGCATACCACCATTCCGGAAGCTTCAAAAACTTTTGTACCGGCAGGTATATGCTCCAGATTCCCTATCTCAGCAATTTTGTCTCCTATTAGAAACAAATCGCTGACCTTGTCTAGATTGGCGGAAGGGTCTATCACCCTCCCTCCGCGTATAACTAATGATTCAGGCAAAACTCGACTCTCCATATTATGGCCTTGGCAATATTTCGTTATCTGATCCCGCAGCTAGCGTGTACAGCAATGACATACGTACTGCGACACCTCCTGTTACCTGGTCCTCAATAACGGATTGGTTTCCGTGAGCAACATCAGGTTCGATCTCTACTCCTTCGTTCATTGGTCCTGGGTGCATGAGTAAGGCATTCTTATTTGCAAGTTTCAGTCTTTGTGAATTAATTCCGTAACTTTGAGAATATTCCCTAAGTGATGGGAGGTGTCCGGCCTGTTGTCTTTCACGTTGAAGCCTAAGCGCCATTACTACGTCTGCACCATCCAGAGCTTTTTCCACACTGGACTCTATTTCTACGCTAGCGAACGGATGTCCTTCTTGGTTACGGTGCCCGTTTAAGAAATCGTTAGGTATGAGAGTTTGGGGGCCACATAGCACAACCCTTGCACCCATCTTCGTCAAACCCCATAAATTAGATCTTGCCACTCTTGAATAAAGAAGGTCGCCAATTATAGTAACTTTTTTACCGTCAATTGAGCCTAGCCTCTTTTTTATTGTGTAGAGGTCCAACAAACTCTGAGTCGGATGAGCGTGGGCGCCGTCGCCTGCGTTAATTACATGGGATTTTAGATTCCTTGCTAAGAAGTGTGGTGCTCCGGANTGGTGATGCCGTATTACGATGATGTCCGCTTTNATCGCCTGAATGGTTAAAACAGTGTTGTAGAGTGACTCCCCTTTGCTTGAACTGCTGGTTGAATCTGTCACGTTTATTACGTCCGCACTGAGTATCTTACCCGCTTGCTCAAACGATACCCGGGTTCGTGTACTAGGTTCGTAAAACAGGGTAACTATAGTTTTCCCACGTAGTGCGGGAACCTTCTTGATGTTCCGGTTCAACACNTCTTCCATAGCGGAAGTATTTTCCAGCACAAGTTCGATATCGGATCTGGTGAAACTGTCAATGTCTAGAACATGTTTAAAGGAGACACCATCATTATTTCTCATCTCTTCGATCATGGATTCAGTTCTCCTCGTTAGCTTCGATGACGACCTCATCTAATCCATCAGTCTCCTCCAACCTTACGTGTACATCTTCCTCTTTGGCAGTAGGAACATTTTTCCCCACATAGTCAGGTCTTATTGGAAGTTCTCGATGTCCCCGGTCAACCAGAACAGCNAACTGAATTTGGCCTGGCCTTCCGAAATCGTTCAACGCATCCATAGCGGCCCTTATTGATCTTCCCGTATAGAGAACGTCATCTACTATCACTACCCTTTTGCCATTAATATCTACGGGGATATCAGTAGGCCTCATTCTCTGGCTTCCCTTTTCTGAAATATCGTCCCGATAAAGTCCAATATCGAGGATTCCAACATCGACTGTTTTGGACTCAAANCCGTGGATAATAGAACTAATTCTCTTGGCTAGAGGCACTCCTCTAGAATGCATACCGACGAGCACCACATTGTTNATTCCCCCGTTTCTTTCCAGGATCTCATGGGATATNCGGGTAAGAGCGCGCTTGATCTGTGTAGATGATTGGATACGTTTCTCGGTCATCTAGAAGTAGCACTGTTGAGAGAGACGGTTAATTGGGGACGTGGATCAGAATATATAAGATCTTTCTGCACGGTACCCAGGATTGAAGATAAAAACACCAAAAAAAACCTCCTGCTCCTTAGTCGCAAGAGGTAATATTCAGACCAACTGAACACATCGCACANTCGGCCATTCATACTTCTACTCCCTTGCCAGACTCTCTGGACCGACTTAAAGGGCGAAATGAGTAAAACTNATCGANAACTATACTACAACTGAAGGCGGGCGCACTTCAAGGCTCATTCTTGACCGTCGANTTATTTGTTTATTGACGAGTATTTTTCTCGTTTCTAGAATTNTTAGATAATCAGAATACATTTAAGAAGAGACAAATATATTAACGTGATGAAGAACCGATCAATGAATGGTCGCAAGGCCCTCGTTTCAGCCGGCGGAATTGTTTACAGAATCTATGACGCTANGATTCAGGTAGTAATTTGTTGTAGGAATCGTCCTAGCTCCTGCAATCTTCCCAAAGGGACACCAGATAGTGGAGAAACCNATGAGGAGACTGCTCTTCGGGAGGTTAGAGAAGAGACAGGNTTAGAGGTAAAAGTTAATGCATTCATTGGTAATATAGAATATGAATTCCCCTCTTCTAATGGGCGAGAAATGCTTNACAAATCGGTGTTTTATTACTTGATGAGCCCTATTGGCGGAGACTTCGCATTCCATGACACTGAGTTTGATACGGTNGGNTGGGTTGACGAAGAAAAAATTTTCTCCACTTTGACTTACANTAACGAGGTTGGAATTGTTCAAAAAGGGCTTTCCCTGGTCAAAAAATGAACAAAAGGAACTTCCCAACGTTGATGTAGTTGGGGAGNTCATACGCNTACGAGAAAAGCGGATCGACGATATTCCTGACGAATATTCTTGGCGGGTAGATGATGAACTGTCACGTTTGGATGCGACACGTCCTCTTACGATGTCCTACGACGATTTTTTTCGATATACGAAAGAGGAAATGCAATTTCCAAGCTATAGATCGAAAAGGTTGGCGGTTGACACTCTAGACGGCGTACATATCGGTAACGTCATGTACTACGACCTTAACGTGAGAAACCGCGAGGCAGAACTGGGGATTATGATTGGGGACAAAGGATACTGGGGGAAAGGTTATGGTACCGATATAGTTAAAACTCTCCTGACCCACCTTTTCCTAGATATAGCACTTGACAGGGTTTACCTGCACACGTTGGCATGGAACTACAGGGCCCAGGCTTCGTTTGAAAAGGCTGGATTTAAGAAAGTACGTTCTGTGCGAAGAGGTGGGCAGGAATTCTTACTTATGGAAGTTGTGGGCACCGAATGGAGGAATGAGGTTGGTGGTGAAGTAGACGATACTTCCCGCACATCTTGACTACATTTTTAGAGACATCATTTCGTCGGCAAAAACGATCTCACCTTCATATATTTTTGACAGCTCACTGACGCTTCTAGTCTTGACCTCATCTTGCGACAGATGAGGCCCTATGTGGACAAGCACCAGTTTCTTTACCCCGGCGCTCTGAGCCATTTTTGCAGCACCTTCAGTACCGCACTGGCCCCCGGCCTCTCCACTTTCATCCATAACGGACTGCTCATCCCAGCACATACAAAGCAGCATATCCGCTTCATGTGCCAGTGTCTCCACAGATTCACAAGGCTGAGTATCTCCGGTAAAAACTATGCTTCCGTTGGGAGTTTCAAACCGATAAGCTAGAGAATCCAGATACGGTTGAACGTGTTCTGCGGATGCGGCCGTTACTTCCCAGTCTTTGCCAGAATGCACTTTTCCAGGGCCGACGTCTTTTGCTTGCACATATGGTGGCTTTCTAGGAAGTGTCCCCCCCCTGTTCACGTGNATTCTCTGGCTGAGAGGGTGATTGACCCTTGCAATCCAGTCGTGTGCAAATAATCCTTCCTCTTTGTCCAATATTCCCCTCGTGATCTGTTCGGTTAATTTAGGNCCGTAGACTTTTAATATGTCCTCTTTTCCAGTGCTTTGATCCCATCGACACAGTAAGAAACAAGGGTAATCTATATCATGATCAAAGTGNTGATGGGTGAAGAAAAGGTGGTTTATATTTGTGGGCCAGAGTCCGGATTTTACTAGCTTATGAGTAGCGGCTGGTCCACAATCCAGCATTATTTGGTCANTTCCAGTTTCTACAACAAATGCAGACCCAAATCTGTTCGGTGTCGGGGTTGGAGTTCCTGCACCTAATACGTGAATTGATGTCATTCATACCACCTTTGTTCTGAACTATCCTAGGAATTTATTGCCTGGGGATTTGAGATTANTCTTAATCATACGAATAAACTCTGAGACCGCCAGGTTCTGGGATAATTATTACATTGTCTCCGTTACTCCCTGAGATCGCGTCCGCGGCGCTCACTGTATTTTCTATGTCCAGTTCCAGATCAATTGCTCCTGAATCTGCCCAGTTCACAGAGGTCACCGGATAACCTAGGTCATCTTCTAGCTGGGCAATAAAAAAACTACTGTTTGGCGGAGCCAGTACTGTAACACTCTTCTGAGGTCTTATAGTTTCTGTCGTTGAATCGGTCTCTATTTGTTGCCGTTCCGTTCTTTGCAGCAGCCAGTGATAAGGGACTATCACAGCAAACGCCANTAATATGGAAACGGGTATCCGTATTGATCGAACCGTTTCNTAACCGAAATCTGCGGCTAATANATCACGTAGAACGACGAAAATGAATGTTGAAAGCGCTGCAACGGCTATAAGTAATCCGATTCCGATGATCCCAGTGTAATAAATTCTCTTCATCGATAACGTGTTTGGCTCATTCATTTCGGCTTTGGAAAGATACTTGATTTGAAGATATCCCCAAATCGTGCCTCCGAGAATTAACATTGTTAGGCCTGAAGCGGCTGGATCTTGCCATGATTCTGGACTTGAATCTAGTATCGCAGTGGACGGTTCTGTGACTGCNCTAAAGACGGTGTAGANCAGTGTCGCGATTCCAGGAGCTGAAACTGCGATACCAATGAATGAGAATGAATATAAGAAAGCCAATCTATTGTTTGTAAAGCTTTCTGATTGTTTGTNCCCTGATTCACGCGTAGTAATTTCTTGATGGTAAAAAACCAGGAATAATCCTACTATTAGCGAGCTAAGGCCACCTGGAGCCTGTGACANAACCTGACCATTATCCGCTCTTTCAATGCCCAAAATGAGGGAAAAAACCCCATATAATAACGAGCCAGTAGCCATTGTGGATATAATTCCACCTGCCGGTATAGAGGCTAAATACAGGTATGTTGTTCGGAACCGGTTGTTGGCATCGTTGC
>PAOO01000053.1 GCA_002708065.1 Chloroflexota bacterium | reverse complement strand
CTGCCACTTCAACTCATGTAGCCGTCATCAGCTGGGGGGACGATACCTCCACAGCGGGTAAAGTCGCACTTTCCGGTTTGGAGGGCTCTGTTGAGGGCACTCATATTTACCAGGAAAACGGGACATATTCAGTGACAGTTACTGTCACGGTCAATGATGTGGAACAGGCATCTGATATTGGCGTCATCGACGTGTCTAATTCAGAGCCAGTAGTGACTCTTGAGAATTTTGAAAGTGCTACCATGGATAATTTTGGAACCCCTAGGGCAACTTTTACTGATCAGGGTTCACAAGATACCCACACTGCCGAAATTGACTGGGGTGACGGGGCAACATCTACTCTTGCTATCGATAATTCTGATAACTCGATAGGTGGAAATCACGTGTACTCTTATCCAGGCAGCTACGTTGTTACTCTCTCTGTGGTGGACGACGATGGCGGCATTGGAATTGCCACAACCTCTTTGCTAGTGGCCCAGCCTAATACGGTTGTTTCAATCCCGAGCATGACACTGTTGGCCATGTGCCTATCTGCCATTACGATGGTGGTTATGTCTTTTTGGCTGTTCAGACGCCGGACTCGCTGTTGAGTTGGATTCGTCACGGTAATATCAGAAATTTGTTGGATGGCAGCCTAGAATATTTCCGAAGCTAATTCTCCACGAATACCGGTTGCACCCACGCCTTGGCACCATCTGAATCCACTATTTCAGCCCGCACGTACCCTTCGTCACCCTGAAACTCGTAGTGAGCCTCGCTGGCACCATTTTCTCTAAGTGTGCGTCCTCCGCTCCCAATAAACCTGATCCTGTACATAAAGTCGTTTTCTTCAAGCACCTTGACACGGATGCCTTTTTGATCCGTTTCCAACTCCGAAAGTTCCACGCCGCTTGATGAATAAAACTCTCCTAGTTTCATTGCCTTGAGAATGTCGGTTTCCTCTCTAGATTCAGAGCGAACCATAATCCATCCACGACCCGGATTGTGCATAGCAGGGTGAAAATCATGATAGTTATGGGAATCGTCCGTAGCTGCCCCCAGTATATGTTTGTTTTTAGACAACAAAGCATCCCACATTTCAGTTGTGGAGGGTTTGCCCGGTCCGCCATTATTGTTGCACCCACGACTCCCATTAAATATCTCGAACATGTTTGCGCCTTCGACCTGGGACATGTGAGTATGGTCAAATGCCCACCTGAAATTTGGATGATTGATGCAGCTGATCCCACCAGCTTCCCGAATAGAATCTATATTCATCTGTAGTGTGGAAACGATATCTTCTCCTGTTGCCGGTTCTAGGACGCGGTTGATTCCGATAGCCCCAATATGAATTGGTAATGAGCTATGTTTCGCATTCGCACTTATCTCTTCCCCTGGAATTAATATCAATCTGGATAGACCTGATTCACCGTAGTTGAGCAGTGTCAGGTGATTGTGATCACTCAGCACCAGGAAATCGTATCCATGATCCTCGAACCACTTGCATACTTTCTCTGGAGTATCATCTCCATCAGATTCAGTTGTGTGAGTGTGCAGATTTCCCTTGTACCACTTGCTTACGGGCATCTAATTTCCTTTCCTGTTAGCTGGCGACTACTATTCGATTGTCATGTGCAAAAAAGAGGCAAAATTCAACCGTGTATTCCCTGATTCAACTTTTTACTATAATTCTGTTCGTAGTGTGGAAATCTTGCCGTACCTTTGAAGGCATATCCTAACGGTAACAAGAACATTGTCTGAAAGAAATAAGTGAGAACATGCAATATGACTACGTGATCGTGGGGGCAGGATCGGCAGGCGCGATTTTAGCTACAAGATTGACTGAAAATCCTCATAACTCGGTTTTACTACTGGAAGCAGGCCCGGATTACCCGGACATTGAGTCCACGCCCGACGAAGTTAGAGAGGGATTGTCCACTGGTGCAGACATAATTACCAAGGATCATAACTGGCAATTCATNGGAAAGCCCTCANNCCTGGCAGAACCTATGGCTGTNCCAAGGGGAAAGGTTACAGGNGGGTCGAGCGCGATAAANGGGCAGGTTTTCCTGAGGGGGATGCCCGAAGATTACGATCACTGGGCCNAACTGGGGAATACCGAATGGAGCTATGAGAAGACCTTACCCTTCTTCAGGAAACTTGAGACNGATCTCGATTACTCGGGAGATTTCCACGGCAACCAGGGACCGATTATAGCNAGGCGGCACAAGAAAGANGACTGGCTGCCGTCACAGNTTGCTTTCTACGAATCCTGCAAGGAACTGGGATTTCCCGATGGCGAAGATCAGAACAGCCCCGATGTTACTGGNGTTGGGCCAACGCCGTTTAACAATCCGAACGATATCAGATGGAGCACAAGTATCGGATATCTCTCTCTTGCCAGGCATAGATTAAACCTGACAATTCGGGCTAACGTCCTGACTCATAGGATCGTCNTTGAAGGAAAGAAGGCCGTTGGNGTAGAGGCTGAAAGCGATGGNGAAAAATTCCTGGTTCGGGGAGAAATGATCATCCTNAGTGCGGGGGCTGTATCCTCTCCACACTTACTGATGTTATCCGGGATTGGACCGTCGGAGCAGCTGCTAACGCATGGAATTAAAGTGATATGTGATCTGCCCGGGGTGGGCCAGAATCTTCGCGATCACCCTTTAATTGGCGTCACATGGGGTACAAAACCCGGTCATCCGATGGACCCGAAGAATCCGAGGACCCAGGTAATGGCGAGATACACTGCCACGAGTTCCGACTTACGGAACGATATTAAACTCGCAATGAATAGTTTTGCTGTCGATATAGAAGGTTATGGAGGCGATGTTAACAAGGCTGTAGGAGTGAGGATACTCATTCAGCTTAGCCTGGCAAAAAGCTCCGGTGAACTCACACTCGCTTCCCCTGACGTAACCGTTCAGCCAAATCTGGATTTTAACTATTATGACGATGAATTTGACCGCATACGTGGGCGGGAAGCAGTACGCAAGGCAATAGAGATATCAACTCAAAGAGCCTTTGCCGATATAGTTGATGCAAGAATTAATCCTACGGACGCTGATATTTCAAGTGACGAGAAACTTGACGAATGGCTACTTAGGAATGCAACCACTAATCAACATATTTCTGCTACGTGTAAGATGGGTCCGGCATCGGACGATATGGCCGTGGTAAATCAATACGGAAGGGTATATGGTGTCGATAACCTGAGTGTTATAGATGCCTCTATTATGCCGGATTGNATAAGGGCCAATACAAACGTTACGACGATGATGATTGGGGAAAGAATGGCAGACCTAATGTCCAGAGATAGCTAATTAAGGGGAAACTTAAATGTTAGAAAGATTTAAACCGAAACCCGAGGATTCAGAACGAGTAACAGTGGAGTCACTTCACGAGGTTGTTTGTGCGATCTTTGAGAAAATGGGAGTGTCTCGGACCGATTCTGAGGAAGCTGCAAATGTCTTGACTATGACTGATCTCCGCGGAGTTGAAACACACGGGGTATCTAACATGCTCCGTGCCTATGTGGATCAGTACACTAGCGGTCAGGTCAATCCGAATCCTAACTGGGTAATTGAACGTGAGACCCCAGGAACAGCGGTGATAAACGCTGACAGAGGACTTGGGATCATCCTAGGTAGAAGAGCTATGGACATAGCGATTGAAAAGGCGAAGACAGTTGGAGTGGGAATAGTGACGATGAATAACGGTGGACATCTCGGGGCCGTTGGACATTTTTCTATGCATGCCGCAAAAAATGACATGGTCGGGATGTGCGCGACGGCAGCGGGTACAGGGGTATTACCCACTTTTGCATCCGAACCGAGATTCGGTACCAATCCAATATCTATGGCCGCCCCCGGCAAGAATGAGGCACCAATGCTTTTTGATGCAGCTACCTCGCAAATAGCTGGTAACAAGTTCTCGTTGGCGAAGAGGGTGGGGTCTGATCTTTTACCGGGCTGGATTGCTGACAAAGAAGGGACGCCAATACTTGAGGAAACTCCCGTGCCCGAAGATGGTTGGTATGGCAGTTTACTTCCTGTTGGAGGGACCAGGGAGAACGGTTCCCATAAGGGTTATGGATTCATGCTCATGGTTGAAGTTCTGGGGGCATTTCTCTCCGGTTCGGTTCCCGGTATGTTCGACACAGAACGTTTTGAGAGTGGCTACAAACATTATTTTGCCGCATACAACATCGCAGCTTTTACCGACGTGGACCAGTTCAAAGAAAAAATGGACCGTATGCTAAAAATGCTCAGGGAAACCAAGCCAGCGGCTGGCCACGACCGGGTTCTTTATCCTGGACTTGCTGAATCCGAGGACGAAGAGGACAGGCGAGCCAACGGAGTGCCTCTTCATAAGGAAGTCATGGAGTGGTTCGATAACATGACAGGCGAACTGGGCGTGCCTGCATTAGAGGTACTCTAGGTTTCCTGTTTTGGCCTATAGTTCTGGTCTCAAAGGAACTTATTATTGATGAGTTACAGGGTCGGCAGCTTTTGTGCCCTGCGACTCATCAACTATCAGGAAGTATTGTCAGTACCTGTCAATTACTTCCATAGCCAGTCTCTTCGCATCCTCTTTGCCATATCTATCGAAAGTTAGAGCAGAAGTTCTGAACGGGTCTCCGCCAAAGAACCGTTCGTAGAGAACTTGGCGATTGCCGAATGAACTTATGGTGAGATCCCATGCCATGCGGAATAGCTTGACCCTGGACCTTCCATCCAGCTTATCGGTTGAAAGATAGTTCTCAAGAAATTCGCCAATCTCACTGTCAAAGTCTGATTCTGTGGGTATTGCCATCAGGCTGCTGGACCCAAGGAGCTGCAAAATTTCGATAAGCCTGGGGTACGCCGTAGTGAACACCGACTTGGCGGCACTCAACGGTGCAGGGTCAGGAGAAAAAACCCCCCATTCATTCTTTTCCGCGTTAGCCATCGATGCTGTGAGGCAGGCTTTCGTGACGCCGTGTACGGTAACCAGTTCAGAGGCAAGGGACTGGATATGAGGAGCGTCACTCGTTCCGAGAGTCTCTGTCATAAGCGTGGCCATGCCGAGCAGGAATTCGGCCTTCGCTAGGTTCTTTGTAATTATCTGGTGACTGATATGGGGACCAGCTTGTGTTTGGGAAAACGCACCATTGGCAATCTCAACATCATTGAGTACAAATACCCTTTCCCACGGTACGAGGACATCGTCAAATATCACCACGGCATCCCCTTCATCGAACCTGGACCCCAGGGGGTGGTCAAAGTTTGACCTGCCCAAATCAAGGCTCTCTCTGCACAGCAACTTCATACCCTGAGTATCGCAAGGTAAGCCGAAAGCGAGGGCATGCCCTACAGAACTAGGGTCAGATGGTGCGACAGATGATGGGAAAACAAGTATTTCGTCAGATATAGGTGCAAGGGTAGCTAGGATCCTTGCNCCTTTCACTACTATGCCGCTGTCAGTTTCCTTAACAAGGTGCAACCCTAGGTCATCTCCCTTGACATGCCCGGTCGCAGTCTTACTTCGCCTGACGTTGACTAGCGTGTGAGTGAGGGTCAAGTCGTTGCTCATCACGTATTGGTAATAGTTGCGTATGTTGCTGGCGAAATCGGGCGATCGTTGACCGAAAAAATCCGACGCAGCAGAGCAAGCCATGAGAATTACATTCATATAATCGGGAGTTCTTCCCAGAATACCACCGCTGTATTGGGCCCATTTCAGCATCATGTTTCCACGATCTTCTAGCTCTTTTNTGCAAGTTGGAGCTATGAATGAAAGGCCCTCACGGCCGTTCCCTGACGTTGATTCAAATGTCATTTCAGGCGCAATGATCGGATCATGCTGCATGTCATAAAGTGCAGAGAGGGATCTTGCACAGCCGGCAAACGCCGGGTGCGAGGTAACATCCGACACACGTTCCCCCGCGATCCAGAGATCTTTTGCCGATGCTCTCAATCTTTCAATGTATTGTTCACCGGTTCTGGCAGGCACAGCTCACCTTACAATATTCTTATGCCATTATTTTTGGTGTTCTGCTATGGGGCGGTTGCTAGTTTTAGCAGGTGCCATTACTTGACTATGAACCAGAGGTCAATTCAGCTTCTGTTACCTTTTTAGCCTCGGCGCCTTCCAGCGATCCGGGGAATTCCCCTGCAAAAAGGTATCCCTCCTGGGGCCAAGTTGAGCTTGGGAGTTCGTAAAAAAGCTCTATTTCGTTTCCATCGGGGTCTGATATGTAGAATCCAAGAGAAACTCCATGATCAGCAACATTGCGTATCTCCACTTGCTCAGACACGCATTTTCTATGGATTTCCTGAACGTCTTCAAGAGTTTCCATTTCCCATGCGAAGTGAACCAGGCTGTTACCGGAAGAACCATCACCGTTTATCTCGGATTCTGACTGTATAAGAGCCAGTTCGTGAGAAGCATCGTTCCTCGAACTGAGGAATATCATTGTTCCAGTCGGTCTTCTCGTAGTAACCGAGAGGCCCAGGATTCCCCGGTAAAAACTTTCCGATTTATTGAGATCGTTCACTCGAAGAACTACGTGACCGAGTTGTTTTACCTTTACCATTATTTTCCATCTCCTCATTGCTGCAAGCACAATTCAATTCAAAGTACAGGTTGACAGTATACTCGTTGAACATGCATGTCATGTACATAGGACTTATCCGGTTTCAAAGGGCTTAAAGGAAGTTTCATGAATGATGACCTCAGGATTACACTTTTAGGAACGGGGACCCCGGTTCCCCTCGTGGAACGTATGGGTTGCAGTGTGCTNGTNGAGGGCGGGGATGACAGGGTAATTATCGACTGCGGGAGAGGGGCCGCTCAGAGAATTAACCAGACAAACGTTCCGCTCAAAGAAATTGACACGGTTTTTCTGACTCATCTGCACTATGATCACTGTGTAGGGATTCCAGACCTGTGGCTGACGGGGTGGTTATACGGTCGACTCTGTCCAGTGTCGGTATTCGGTCCGTCAGGCACTTCCGATATGGTGTCCAATCTTGCTAGAGCCTTCCAGGTGGATGTGCATGTCCGGAGGGATCTTGACGAGAAATTTGACCCGCAAGGAGCAATAATCACAGGAACAGATACTCAACCTGGATTCGTGTATCAGAAAGGCAATATCACCGTGGAATCCTTTGCAGTTGATCACCATCCTGTTCCCGGGGCTGTCGGTTATGTTGTTAGCTACGGNGGAAGGAAGGCGGTATTTTCCGGGGATACCAGATACATGCCATCTATGGCTGCAATAGCTAAGAACGCGGATCTTTTGGTTCATGAGGTAGCCGCTCCAGGGGCAATATGGAAAAGATCTGAATCAATAGGAAGAGATCCTATTCACACAAGAGCAATCATTGATCATCATGCTACTCCCGAACAGGTGGCGGATATCTTTTCTGAGGCACGGCCCAGATTGGCCGCCTTCTATCACATNGTTGGCGGACCTGGAGCGGAGGAAGAAGTGTTCGCGGCGACCAAGAAATTTTATGACGGAAAATTTCTTATTCCTGACGATCTGACCACGATCACGATAGGCGACGAGGTAACTATTGAAGCGATGGGCAATGAAACTAACTCTCCGAAATGGTTGTCCTCATAGAAGTTTCTGTTTTCTTAGTATGTTGTTGATGTCCTGGTAATTNCNTTTTAAGTTAGTAGTTTGACTGGACGGCTAAAAGCGAATGGATCGTGATAGTCTTGTCTGATTGTGTCTCGTATTTCCAATGTTTATAAAAATGTCGATGGCCTGATTGACTATAAATGGCGGGTTCTTTTTGCCGTGTCGATAGGTCTTTTTNCGTCAGTGTTTGATCACGGTAGTCTCAGTGTAGCTCTCCCCTCCATTGCGGATCATTTCCATACAGATCTTCCTACTACCCAGTGGGTTGTCATAGGGTATGGCCTCACGATAGCTGCTCTTCTTTTGCCCATGGGGCGGTTGTCGGATCTTTTGGGAAGGAAACGGATTTATGTAGTCGGATTCATTATTTTTATACTGGGAGGTTTACTTGCTGGTTCTTCTGTACATGTCTATCAGCTAATCGGGTCCAAGTTAGTGCAGGGCGCCGGATCAGCAATGACACAAGGCACCTCTATGGCGATGGTAATTGCCGCGTTTGGTGAACGTGATAGAGGTAAAGCGCTTGGCCTCACAATGAGTGTTGTGGGTGCGGGTGCCGTTGTTGGTCCTGCAATAGGAGGTTTTCTTGTTGACTACCTGGGTTGGCAGTCGGTTCTGTATACGACGGCTGGATTGGGACTCTTGTCACTCCTGGTAGCTATCGTGATTTTGGACCCGGTAAGGAGTGGTGGGGGAGAGCATCAAAACGACGTCTTCGANTGGGTNGGGGCGGCTCTTTCTGCCATCGCTCTAGTCTCTTTATTACTTGCAATGACTCTTGGTTCAAGGATTAACTGGGTTTCACCAGTTGTCTTTGTTGCACTCTTCTGGTTTATCGGTTCGTTAGCTTTTTTCATATGGTGGGAACTTCGGATTCCGTCTCCNTTACTNGATATCCGGCTCTTTAAGATTAANCAGTTTTCTACCGGTGTAGTCGCAAGCTTNCTTTCTTTTCTTGGTACCCAGCCNGTCAGGTTCATGATTCCGTTCTATCTGCAATTTGTCCTCGGATACAGTCCGGCCGCAATCGGGTGGATAATCGTTCCGGGTGCTTTTTGCATGGTGATAGCTGGCCCTGTGAGCGGCAGACTTTCTGATCGCTACGGGTGGAGGGTTTTCAACGTCGGAGGATTGATAGTCACCGCCGCGGGGCTTTTCTTACTGTGTACCTTGAATACGAATTCCACTCTTGTTCTTGTGATGTCGGGGATGATAATCCAAACCCTGGGTTCCGGAACTTTCTGGCCGCCTAATAACAGTTCCGTGCTAAGCGTTGTGGGGCAAGAGAAATACGGGGTCGTTGCATCCTTAATGAACCTGGTTCGCAATTCTGGGAATGTGATAGGTATTGCAATTTCCACCGCTATAGTGACAGCGACAATGGGCGCTATGGGGCATCCTCCGACACTTGCGGCTATAGACGAGACTAGTGGTCTGGCTCTCCTGGGTTCTTTTAGTGCGGGATTGAGGTATACATTCCTGGTATGTGCACTATTTGTTGTAGTTGGCGCAGTTTTATCCGCGTTCAGGCAAGAGCCAAGAGAAATAGCTGAAAACTAATAAAACCTCGAAAACAAGATCGGAAAACAGGAGAAATANCTCTTTGGCATAAACGTCCCGGAGTCAATAGTCCGCTACTACTCGATTTACGAGTGATCCCACCTCTTCTATACGGACTTCAACTTCGTCGCCGATATTGATTTCGTTGGTCTCCGGGCACCCTGAAGGGATTATGTCACCCGGGTATAGGGTCATCACCTCCGATACCCAGCTGATCAACATCGGTATGGGGAATATCATGTCCGAAGTGTTTCCAGATCCAGACAGCTCTCCATTCACCAGGCATTCGATATCGAGGTTGCCGGGTTCCTTCACTTCAGTTTCTATATATGGACCCATAGGACAGAAAGTGTCGAAATGCTTCCATCTCATTGACAGNCCTTTTCCAAGATCACTTTTAACCAAATCGACTGCACTCACATCGTTTACGCATGTGTAACCGAGGACGTAATCCAATGCGTCTTTCTCATCTATGTGACGACCCGGCTTGGAGATCACTATTCCCAATTCAGGTTCGTAAATTATAGATTTGCAACTTCGAGGGTAAATTATCGGGCCGCCATGAGCCTGATATGTACCGGGTTGTTTCATAAAAATTCCCGGGCCGTCCCGTTCATCCTTTTCTCCGTAATTGGCGGCGATTGCGGGAACCTTGTTTGTTGGAAGGATAGGAGGAAGGAAAGCGGCCTCCTCTACTGAGCAAATCTTCTTACCTGGCGTCTTTGACCCATATAGATCTCCGTCTATCGCATGAAGGTGATTGTCTGACAAAACTCCCCAGTTGACTTTAGAGTCAAATTCGAACCTGGCAATTTTCATTGGACGCTCCTTTTCCTTTTACTGCTCTGACCTGCTCAAGAATTTAGTTCCGATCATCCTCGACATGTGTAACATGGTGGAAGAATGTCCCGGGTTGGTCGAGGTTATTTATATGGTACCGCCAAGAATTCAACTTTTTTCTGCTGAAGAGTACACCAACCGTGTAAATCAAGTCAGGGAATTGATGGCACTGGCCGGACTGGACGTATTGGTGATCCACTGCCCCGAGAACATTTACTATCTCTCCGGTTACCAGACTCCGGGTTATTACTGGTACCAGGCCCTGATTCTTCCACTTGACTCCGCCCCCGTATTCATAGCGCCTCCCCACGAAGCGTCACTTGTTCCAGAGTTCTGTTGGGTGGAGGATGTGCGTCTTTATCCTGATATCTCTGACTGGGCAAAGGTCACCGCGGAAATTCTAAAAGAGAAGGGGTTTGAGAGAGCAAATATTGGACTGGAAACGAAGTCGTGGTTTTTGACAGTCGATTTCCATGATCACATAAAGGTTTACTTACCTGATTCTTGCGTAAAAAGCGGGAGCGGGATTGTTGAATCNTGCAGGCTTATAAAATCTCCTCGTGAGCTGGAATACCTGAAACAGGCNGCTGAAATATCNGGNCTCGGAATGCAGGCNGGAATAAATGCTGTTCGNGNCGGTGCCACAGAACTTGAAATCGCTGCGGCGATTCATGGTGAGCTGGACCTCGCNGGATCGGAGTACACGGGGTTACCCGCATTCATCACCTCTGGCGAACGCTCCCAACTTGTTCATGCTACGTGGTCTTCCAGGAGGGTACGCCAAGGTGAGCTGGTGTTTATGGAGATACCTGGAAGCGTAAACCGGTATCACGCGGCCCATTCCAGAAGCGTATTTGTTGGAGATCCATCAAAGAAAGCTCTTGAAGCGAGCGAGGTTGCCGTGACTGCACTGGAGACGGCAAAGAGCCATATGCGCGAAGGCGTACCGGCTAATAAAGTTTTTCAGGCTGGTCGTTCTGTGATAGATGGCGCAGACATCGGTTACAAGCAAGGTCGCAGGATCGCATACGGCATCGGGATCGCTTTTCCTCCGGGCTGGGATGAAGGGCACATATTCTCTATTAATGTGGATGAATCCAGACCATTGATGTCGGGAGTGTGTTTTCATCTGATCACTACGATGCGTATTCCGGGTTTAGGGGCGATCGGTTGCAGTGATACCGTCCTGGTGACAAAGCATGGTGTCGAAACCCTTACAACAGCCGTTGAGCCCTACATCCAATACGGATAAAAGTTCCTCGTCGCTAGCTACTGGCTACGGATTCTTCCAGGGCTTTGCTGAAGTCATGTAAAATCTGGTCGACCGATTTTCTCAACAGTGTGACATTTACAGTGACGTGTATCCTGTTTATACCATCCGTTTCATGATTGATGAATATACCTCTCTTTTCGAGTGCGCCGGATAGGGCGTTAATATCAACTTTTCTTGAGAAAGAGACAGGGAATATATTTGATCCGTTTGGGTAAGGTTCCCATTGAACTTCAGGAATTTCGCTTAGTCGACTGAGCAACTCCACCCCTCTTTTCATAGCATCGTCGAATTGTTTCTGGAATGATTTACTACCTTCAAGAGCCAGTGCTGCTGCCATGGAGGCCGAGGGCAGACCACCTCCAAACATGCGGCGTTGTTTGTAGAGGTTTTCGCAGCACTCATTCGTGCCGGCGAGGATTGCACCGAACGGTGACCCGAAATACTTCCACATCGATACATACACTGTGTCAAAAAGACTCGAATACTCCTCGGGATTGATCCCGCTCGCAGCACTCATCATGAATAGCCGCGCCCCGTCGAGATGGGTTCCTATTGAATTTTCACGGCATAGCTGAGTAATCCGTTGCATCTCCTTGAAGGGCATTATTTGCCCGTGACACCTTCGAACCGGGCTTTCAATCACCAGGGCACCAATCTGAGTCGGAACCCGTCCGCTTAGCGAGTCTTCTATTGCCCGTTGCACTTCTCTATATGTGAAACAAGGGCTTCCTACTCCCAGCGGTACCAGATTAATTCCGCTCAGTTGCTGGATAGTGTCACCGCTGTCCCTGTACAGATGGCCTTGTTCCTGGACAATGACCCTGGAATATCCCTGGCAGAGCTTTCGAACGGCGATATGATTCGCTAGCGTCCCCGTGGGCATGAATACAGCGGACTCTTTGCCGAGCATCCTGGCCATGGATTCCTCCAGTTCAGCTACGCTCCCCCCTAAGGAATAGTTATCCTGGGCTATGGGAGACCTCCTGGAGAGGGAAGAAAGTTTTTCGATGTAAGCAGCGTTGTCGAGGGGCTCTCCATCCCCCCGTAGAACGATGGCTGTAGGTGAGAAAACCCCTCCAGTAGCCCCTTTGTCGACAGTCTTATCAATGTTCATAATATTGTTATTTTAAGTCCTTCCAATCTCTCAATAAATGGTTGAATCCCCTTAATTTACTCTACCGAACACACAGGTGTTTTTACGCTCAATATTTGCGAATCTAACATATAATATTGTTTTGTATATTGTGGTTTTCCAATTGGCAAAATGAGTGGATTAAGACATATCTAATAGGAATTGGGTTTGTAATGAATGACAGCTATTCTCGGTTTTCCCATGTTCGGACATGGATTGTACCTGCTGTGGCACTTGCAGTCATAATCGCGGTCTTGCTCTATCTGACCGTTTCCGATTCAGGGAGGGGACTGGTAGGACTTGCAACAGGTACGACGGTGACATGCGAATCTTTAACAGTAGGGACTCCGATCACCGGAACGGTATCTGCGTCGCCTGGATATGACTGTTACGACTTCGCCGCCGATGATCCGGCGATCCAGGGTACTACGATCTCCGTAAGCTTGAATTCTAAGTCCGGCTCAAGTCTGGACGCAGACCTTTATGCGCCTGGATCCGAAGTAGCACTTGGTAACACGGGTTATGCCTGGGTGACGGCGTTCGGAACAGAAACCAAGTCGGGCACGTTGGCGTTAGATAAGGGAACGGGCAGCTACAAGATCAAGGTATGGTCTTACTCCAAAAGCCTGGGAGACTATGAAGTATCTGTATCCATGCCAACATCTCCCGAGTCTCAATCCGCTCCATCCCAGGCTTCTGAATCAACCACGGTATGTAACGCTGTCTCGCTGGATACAGCGGTCTCAGGAAATATAGCGGGAAGCAACAAGTTTGATTGCTACACTTTCACGGCCAGTCAAAGCGATAACGTAATCATCAAGATGACCTCCAAGGACGGGACTCCACTGGATGCGGACCTTTACGCCCCCGGAACTCCGGTCACGGAAGCAAACACAGGTTTTAAATATATAACCGCATCAGGCAAAAGTTCTGAGGTTACCCTGTCTACATCCTTGGACAAGGGCGACGGAACTTACAGGGTAAAAGCATGGTCGTACGGTAATGCCGCAGAAGGAAACTACGAACTTACAGTCTCTCTAAATAGTGGAACAACAGCGTCCACTCCCAGTGTTACTGAAATTTGTGGCGTACTTAAGATCGGGGATTCTATCTCGGGAACGATATCCAGTGGTGATAAGTACGACTGTTACAAGTATTCCGCCAAAAATGGCGACGTAATAACTGTCGATATCACTTCCCTGTCAGGTGCCCAGCTCGATGCAGACATATTTGAGCCGGGCTCGTCCACATACGCAGATGGGGCCGGATATTACTGGGTCTCCACACAGGGAACTTCCAAGATATCAAAACCCGTCACACTTGATAAAGGCGACGGTGAGTACATCATAAAAGCCTGGTCATATGGAGATGCGGGCGCGGGTGGCTATGAGCTGAACATATCATCAGACTCTGTCGCAAAAACTTCTACCGAAACATCTTCGACGTCGAAGGGCAGTGCTGGAGCGGAACCCGCAACTCAGGGTGCTGGGACTACTGCAGTATCTACAGTTGTTTCCGGGTCTGAGATATCACCTGAGGCCACTACGACGACGGAAGTAGTGGTGAAGAAATCGGATCGGCCTGAACCACTTTCACGAGCGGAAAGAATAGTCGCTGTTGTACAGGCTCCCACCAAGATAGACCCTGTCACCGGATGCGGACACCGGAACTATACTGAAGTCGGGGGAAATGGAAGCCTACAGTATCCAGATGGTATATATAGAGCATACCCGAGCGGAAAATACGTTTACGAGTGGCCAAGGAATTATGACTATTGGCCGGAACTTAATGAAAAAATGAAGGCAGAGGGTAAGGATGTTACGCCAGGAAAAGGCTATGAGAACAGAATTTTGTACTGGAACGACTGGCTTGGATTGTCTCCGGATATAGAGGAATTTTTGGCGGAGCGAAATGAGAACAGGCAAGGGCTAATAAACAAAATAGATAACTTCAAAAGTGATCTTGCCCTTAGTGACTCAGAACTTGAAGAGAAATATAAATCCTGGGATAAGTCTGTAGGCGAGATCAGGCTTGACCTACAGATTGGATACGATCACTGGGTAGGTGAAAAAGAAAACACGGAAGTGATTTTTCACGGATACCCACTTTTATTTCCTGAGAAATCTTCTGCCAAATTGGGCACTTCACCTCAGATCGATGATGTAGGCTACTGGGACTTCACGGAGGCAGGTGGTAACTCAGTCGCAGGTGGTTATGACTGGGATTTCTCCAGTAACAAGAAGGGTGAGGACGTATTGTTCCACAACGGTATACTCGATGTTCCATACCTGCCAGGTGATTCGTGGGGCGTGTCCGGAATCGTTAGTCTAAAACCGAGAGGAATCATAGATAAGAGTCTCCATCGGGACAAATTCACACTCGCATTCTCAGTCCTGCCAGAGGTGCTTCCTAACGAGATGCCTGAACGTCATTTCCACTATGATGCAAACGGAGGGTACGTAAACGATACAGACTGGTCAGATTATCACGAGAAACATTCCCCACAGCGGCTGCTTCTCTCGTTCGGGGGTTATTACCGGTGGCTCCAGATCAATATAAACGAACTGTGCCGGGTTGAAGTGACCTTGAATATGAGCCCTTTGGGTGATTACAGGGAACACCACAGCGTTTACCTCGTATCACAGGTTGAACTCGACGTTAAGAGATGGAACGAGATCCAGTTCACGATCAACATTCCTGAAAACCAAGCATCGCTTACCGTTCTTGATGGCTCAGAATTTCCCAATGAGACAGAGGTATTCACTCTTCCGGACGATTTCGAATGGAGTTTCACGTCAGACTGGAAAACGGCCAATGCGTGGTCTAATAAGCCCAATGTTCATCATGTCGATAACAACCTAGGGCTTTTTAGTGGCAGCGGATCAGGAGCTTTCGGAGGCAAACTTGATTGGATATACCTCGCCAACGGAATACTGGATCCTATCGGTGTAGAGAGACGGGTAGGACCTCTGCGGGAGTCGGGGGCCGTAGCTAGAGAGCCTGCAAAGATATCCGTCTCCCCTGACGGATACTCGGCCTCTGCCGAACTGTCTGCTTTCGATTACCCGGAATGGGTGGCCGGTGCCTCCTCCAACTCGTCAATGAGAAATTACCTGCTAAAGGACGTGTATTCTCATTTCAGGGACGATTTCGACTTTGTGTTCCTGGTCCAGAACGAGGAAAACACAACACTTAATTACATGGGCAGGTATCTCGGCGTCTCAAACGACGTGATGGGGATCAGCGAGGATGAACAAGGGTACGACGCAACGAAGTATGTCGGTTCGGATGGGAAACTGAAAGCAGCGATGCATTTCCCGTTGAAATCGGGGATTTGCTGCGGACCATCACTCCATGAGCTGATGCACCACTGGGGAAACTACTCGCTTGCCACAGGAAATCTTGCTGCCTCCACTTTCGATAGCAACGTGATTCTGGCCGTAGATGCAATGGATGAGATCAACGCCGGCTCGCACTGGGGTGTAAGCAGCGTAAACGGCCAGCTTGGCGGTTTCGACTTGAGCACCCTGAAAGAACTTGGTGAAAACTGGTATACGGCAGATCCATTCGGTACTTATGCCAACGGCGGAAATTCCGTACCATACGGTAACTTTGAACTATACGTGATGGGATTAATACCCCCGGAAGAAGTGGAGGATGTGATCCTCTTTAAAGGGATAGCAGCCACCGCGGGTGACTTCTTCGATGACGACAAATGGTATGCAGAAAAGAAAGTTACCGTAACAGCAGAAGATGTCATAGAAAAACTAGGATCTCGTGTACCTGACCATACTAAGTCACAGAAGGACTTTAGGATTCTTACCCTTGTCCTTACTGACGACCCTCTTACTGAAGAAGAGTGGACTTATTTCTCAAAGCAGGCAAAGGACTTCGAAGACACGTTCTCATGGGCAACCGGCGATAGGGCAACTGCAAAACTCGGTGACCTTGATAAATCTGTCAAATAGGATCTCTTCGGGGAACAGAGTGAGATGTTAAAGAAACTCACCAGGGCAGAAGTCGAGATAATTGCTGCATCTGGTGGCTCGCTCAGTGGGGAAACGCTT
>PAOO01000052.1 GCA_002708065.1 Chloroflexota bacterium | reverse complement strand
ATTCGGCTATCTGAGTGAGAACATTTCAATTGATGGCACCGAATTTAATGAGAATCGTAGCATTGGTAAGTTCGTGTTTGACCGAATTCTCTCTTAGCAATTTCATCAGTTTAAGAGCAGACAACAACATCTAAATATTTTTTCAGTCAGGACCTTTGTCAATGAGATATATCCATGTGGCCTAAGAATGAAAAACAAGAGAAACTTATACAACTCGCCAGAACAATAGCTTCCAAAATTGAGTCTACTTCCGCCCTTCATGATCAAAACGGAACATTTCCACATGAACACTTTGCGTTCATGCGCAGAAAAGGTTATTTGCATGCCTCAGTCCCCGTTGAATACGGGGGTCCCGGGCACGGATTAACTGACTTAGTGCTGGCTCAACATGAAATTGGCAGGGGTGACGGCTCAACTGCAGTGTCAATCGGCATGCATCACATGGTAGTTGGTACAGAATCGGAATCGCGGAGATGGCCAGAAGAATTACGAAAACGCATCTTCACAGAAATAGTTAGTGATGGTGCGCTCGTAAACAACATCGCTTCTGAACCTGATCTTGGCTCTCCCCGAGGTGGCGGGCGGCCCGCAACAAATCTAACTCCTGGAAGGCAGGGGAAATGGATTCTAAATGGTAGAAAAACCTGGTCTACTCTCGCCCCTGAACTAAGTTATGCCATCACATTTGCAGCAGTAGAAGACGGCAGCGGAGATATTGCCCGAATAGCTCAAAGAATGGGATCTGAAGGAATCTCTATAGAGGAGACCTGGGATTCAATGTCAATGCGAGCAACCGGATCTCACGATATAGTTTTCGCGAACGTTATGCTCGATGATGCAGATTTTGTCGGCAGAGCGAACCCGAAAAACCCTGCGGAAGCCAGTCCGGATGGGGCCGCATGGTTTCCACTATTGCTGAGTGCAGCGAATCTAGGCATTGCAACTGCTGCCAGAAACTATGCTATCGATTTCGCTAAAAGCCGTAAGCCCACCGGCGCGCCTTCCCCTATCTCGAAGATACCTTACGTAAGGGAACAGGTCGCACGAATGGAGTCCGTGCTGTTAACCGCTAAACGGACGCTATTTTCGTGTGCAGAGGAATGGGAAGACTTTCCAAAGGAAAGGAATGCTCTGCTTCCAGAAGTATCAATCACAAAAGTGAATTCCATTGAATCAGCTATTACAGTCACTGATTTGGCAATGAGGATCGTTGGTGCGGTCGGGTTGGACAGAGACAGACCACTAGAACGATATTTCAGAGATGTGAGAAGTGGAATAGCAAATCCCCCGATCGAGGCAAGGGCCTTGGAGCAATTGGCCTCAAGCATACTGGATTAAATCTCTTCTTCTGCCGACGTGAAACTACCTTCAATTCAGTGATTCTGGTNGCGAGACATTGATACTCCCNCCAGTCTAACCTTGCAATGGTTCAACAAGCANCTCATTGTTCNTCTCTTGAAAAGGTCTGTAAACTATCTCTGTATTTCACATCGCCTACAGTTCTTATCAACCAAAAGGGATTTCTCAGNTCAANAATCGTGNTTCCAGGAATTTAATGTGTTTGTTNACAAAATGGCAAATTATCTAACGACTGAACAAGAATTCTCTCAAACTCAATAACTTTNCCTCTGCATAATTTAAGTCTTTCACTATCGATAAGCAGCCAGTATTTACATTCTCTCTCAAGAACAACACATGGAGTGATACCTTGTGTAAAAGAACTTAGTTTCAAGTCCCGTTGATTCAGGTGAACTAGCTCAACCGGGAACTGTAAGCGGCTGTTCATAGCTCTCCAAGATTTTTTCTCCCCAAAGGTAGAATGTGTTATGTCACACAAATCACAGTGAGTTTGCCCGGAAAGCTTGCCATACAGATAAAACAGTTCNCCNATAAGGCCACTATCTGCATTGTAGACCCCGTAGATTCTGGTCAATCCNTACACCTAAAATTGAATGGGCAGATACTACAAGACACTCATCTAAACCCCATAATAAATTAGAATTGCGATATCAGCGATAGTAAGAAGTAAGGCCGCTAAGGCAGCAAGAACTCCTGGCACCAGATCATGAAAATCCCGTGAAGAGACGACTACTTCCTTAAGCCGTAATACTTTTGGAAGAACCATAGCAATGCCTGCTATCCAAAGAAGTGAAGCGGAAGTTATAAAGAGAATCTGCGGCACCTGTTTCAGGTAAGCGTCATCACTAAAAGTTGTTCCTGCATGTAGAATCATAGTTGAAAGAAGCAGCGGCAAGACCACAAGCATGGCATCAACCAGACTTACGCCTCTTATCAGACTTTCTTTAATTTCCTGGTTCATCGCTAAGTATTCAACATAATTTTCAAGGGTTCAATATGGGCGATATGCCACAAGTACCGTTAGCAGGTGCCATTTTACTACCTATGTGGTTTCTCATCTGTTATCTAATTGGTGCATTGCAAATAGGCGATCTGATTACTCGCAAGGCCGGATTTGATATACGAAATTCAGGAACCGGCAATCCAGGTGCATCTAATATATATTCACAGCTAGGGCCAGCTTTCGGCATAGCCGTATTCTTTTTAGATGTGGCAAAAGGCATGTTTCCGGTGATTGTATGTAACATCACGAATCAGCCTTCTTTAGTCGTGGCGTTATCTGTTTTTTCACTCTTGGCAGGACATCAATTGAGATTTCCATGGCAAACTTCGGGAGGAACCGGTATGGCAACCGCNATGGGAGCAGCAATTGGCATTTTGCCGCTTGGGGCAGCCATTGCGCTAGTTCCCTCGACTGGCATTCTCCTCATGACACGGCAGCCAACCTATACAGGCGTTGCCGCATTCTTCATAACCATGGTGGCAGGATGGCTGATATATAGGGATCCCATCCTCTGCACTGCTGTACTTATTCTGTCTGCATCCGTATTGATAAAGTTCAAGTTTCAATACCGTCACCTAGTTTCCTAATACCAACGCTTTCACAATTTATATCTTTTGAGGTATCCATCATGACCTATATATGTAAAATCCTCGTTGCTAGAACAATCCATATACGAATTTGTTAAGAAATATATACGTCAAGGTATAAAACAGAAATACAAAGTTGCCTTTGTATTTATCAAAAGAAGATACGTTCTTGCGAAACCGCGTACAAGGTTACTTGCCTGTCTAGATTGCAATTTCTAACTAGATGAGTTCAGAAAGTCTGCTTGCAGATCCTAATTCCGGGCACAGTTCACTTATATTGGCAGGAGTTCCTTCACAAATCGATCTATTAGCTGCCGCGCCGATCATTATGGACGCTGCACCCTGCTGGTGGCCGGCGATTCTCTGCAACGGATCCTTACGGGTTTCCTTTCCAAAAAGAGAACGCAACATGAGCGGGTCAGCTCCTCCATGTCCTCCTTCTGCGATTTCAACCTTCTCATGTCTAGCCTCCCTGAAAAGGTTCTGAACAGTTATCGTCGATGACCATCCGTCTTCGTCAGTATCAATATTTCTACCGACCTCATCAATCCGAGTTCGCGGTCGGTGTATTTCTTCGTATTGCAGTCTGCCTCTATCACCGTGGAAAGTGACCACAAATCCTTCCATGGAAGAATATGCAACCAGAGAGTAACTGAGCTGAATTCCTGTCCTGTAGCCCACTATCACGCTCATGGTATCTTCAATATCAATCCCACTACCAAATACATCCATATCCCTTCTATACCCATCAAATTTTTGTGCTTCTTTGTACAACCCCCTGAATTTCTCGGAGGAGGAAAGGTCGAGTTGAAACGGGTTATGCTGAATACCATCCCTGCTGCATTCCGATCGATTGGAGTAAACACGGGCTGGTCCGTTCCCATCACCATAGAAGGCCAATTTTCCAATTCCAAATACCGTCTCTGGCACTGAATTTGTCCACCAATTAACAAGGTCAAAATGATGTGTAGCCTTGTGTACTAACAGCCCACCCGACATCTCACGATTTCGATGCCATCTCCGGAAATAATCAGCACCGTGATCAGTATCCAAAAGATATTGAAGGCTGACATGATGTATAGGACCGATCGAATCTTGGAGTATCTCCTTTACTCTGCTTACACCAACGCCCCATCTGTAGTTGAATGCAACTCTGACTTCCAGTCCACTTAGATCCACCGCTCTAAGAATATCGCGACAATTTTGGTCTGACGTAGTCATTGGCTTTTCTGTGATGACATTACATCCCATTTGCAGAGCTCTGATTATGTATTTGTGATGCTGAGCATCTACTGTAGTCACAATAACGACTTCAGGGCTCTTAGAACGTATCATGAGATCGAAATCTTCAGAATTGAATCCCTGAACTTCGACATCAGGAAATTGCGAACGTATTCGTTCCTGGTGATACTTGATCCTCTGAGGATTCGAATCGCAAAGCGCCACCAACTCGTGGTCCGATCGATATTTATTGACTAGGGCCGAGACGAATAGTTCGGCCCTGGAACCTGTTCCAACTATTGCGTATTTCACGAGTGACCTTCCTTGTGGATAATGAGCAAATGCTGCAAGACAATTATTATCAGATTTTTTTGATTCTACGAGTATTGTGTAGATAGTCATTTAACATGTGCCGAATCTGTTCCTAGGCACGTTTAGGCATATAAACTGCAGTCTAGAGTGGTATTAGTGCCAGATCACTCTTCTAAGCAAATGATGGAGCGCCCAAAATGAATAAGGCAATAATTCGGCCGACCGATGGGACTCCATGCAACCCTTAACAAGTAAAGCTATAAACGAAGTATCGCAACCACTTATTTCTCTATTGTAAGTACGAAAGATCCATCTGGACTAACCCAGNGTGCTGTTTTTCCGATATACCTGAAGCCTGTGCCGGTTGCGCTCAGTGACGTATATCTTTTCGTCTTCGTCCAATTTTATTGAAATTGGTGACCAAAAGTATTTTTCTATNTGTGAAGAAATTTGGTGAGGAGTTTGCGATCTCAGGTTCACTACAGAATCTAGATCNGCTTCTGATCGCGCCCTTCGCTCATCTGGATTCGATCCGAGAAATTCTTCCCCCCACGGAGAAAGGGTGGCTTCCCCCCTAAGGCTTAGAACAAACTCTCCTTCGGGGTCTANTACCTGAACTCTCTCATTTCCCCAGTCCGCGATGAACATGTAGCCATCACCATCAACAGCCACGCTGGAAGGCCTGTTTAACTCACCATCCCCATCTCCATATTTTCCATAGGTAGCTACAAATTCACCTTCTAATGTAAATCTTTGAATCCTGTTATTTCTCCAGTCAGCTACATATACCCCTCTTCGTTCATTCACGGTTATCCCCCAAGGCAAGTTAAGCTGACCATTTCCATCTCCATATGATCCAAAGCTGGCCAGATAATCTCCATTTTTAGAGTACTTCTGAACGCGGTGGTTACGATGATCCGAAACATAAAGAATTTCCTTCCGATCAAAACTCATCCCCGCAGGCCCGTCAAACTGTCCTTTTGAAGAACCTTCATGTCCCCATTTACGTAGAAAGTTACCCTCACCATCAAATATAGAGATGTTTTGGTTATATTCATCGCTTACATAAACCTGTCCGTCACTATCTAGCGTGATTGAAGTCGGCCATGTNAATTGGCCATCACCTTCTCCTACAGAAGCAAACGCTCCGTAATAATCATGGTGATAGCTCATAGCAGTAATTCTTATACCGGGCCCATTAGCCTCGTGGGAACGGCTGACCACATATATTTTCCCATCTTTACCTATGGCAGTATCTACGGGAAAGAAAAAACCCTTGTCGGTCATACCCGCAGCCCCTAATGTACATTCGTACGCAAGAAAATCCGACTTAGTTACAAATTCTTTTGTGGTCATCTCAAAATAGCTCCTGAATCATCCTCGCTGAAATTCAGGGGTGGCACTTACCATCCTTAAAATTTCTGCAAACTTCCCGTCTCGTTCTTCATTCTCAAACTCTGCAGCATGTTCGACCAGAATCNTCCTTGTTTCCTCGGATACCTCGATAGCCCCCATCTGATCTAAGCAACCCTGTACAATCTCTTGAGGCGATGTGGCGTCTCCAAGTTTGNTCTCGAGACTATCTATCATCTCTCTTACTCCAGGTTTTGCTATGTCAGAAAACCTATCGGAAGAAAAATTTATACGCTCGACCAGTGATCCTGTTTCAACCCATTCTATTCCTTCGTGCCATCCCTCNACAGTAGGTGGATTGCCAAGTACTTGGCCCATGATGCCCATAGTCGCAGCAGCAGCTTGAAGTTTAGGATGAGGGACCTTGAATTCGCCAGTTAATTTCAACACTCCTGCGACAAGTTCGGCAGGGCTTTTCACCTTGGCGTAACGCGACTTAGATGAGCGAAAGAAGTCGGACTTGAACAAGGTCTTGAGAACAAANCGAATATCATATCCGCTGCTGAAATAGGCCTCCATTAGCATTTCGATAGCATCAGAATCCCNGGGCGGTGTGTATGCCCACTGGGAAATTGGGGGTTCATCCGCAACGAAAAAACTATATATTTGTCTGGCCAGAAACCTACCAGTAGCTTCCTGTCTGCAAATGATATCTATAATGTCCTCGCCACCGAAATTCCCGGTTTCTCCAAGAAAAGTTATCTCTCTACTATCGTGATCATCAGGGTTATATTCAAAATTTAAATTCAAACGGCCATAAGGCCAAAGCGAATCATTATTTGCTCGTATTGCCATATATTCCGCATTTCCGATCGTCCACCCAGTAAAAGCTTGGGCACACGCCTTAATATCGTCTTCTGAATAATTCCCCACTCCCATTGAGAATAACTCTAATAGTTCCCTGCCGTAATTCTCGTTAATCGATCCCTTCCGGTTATCGTGATTATCCAACCAAAGGATCATTGACGGGTCTCTGGAAAGTTCAATTAAAAGCGTCCTGAAATTCCCTAGACCATGTTCTCTGAACATCTTGTGCTGATCCATAAGGACTCTTCCTTGAGCACTCTTAGCATATCCAGTAGCAAATACCCCATGCCAAAAAAGGGCGACTTTTTCTTCNAGTGGATGCTGGCTATTCACCATGCGAAACAGCCAATTAG
Organism: Chloroflexota bacterium; assembly: GCA_002708065.1. Classification (GTDB taxonomy): domain Bacteria; phylum Chloroflexota; class Dehalococcoidia; order Lucifugimonadales; family UBA826; genus UBA11795. Next base: position 43,483 of record PAOO01000052.1, on the reverse strand, counting down.
CAGTCATGCCCCCCATNCCCATACCGGCAGTGTGGTCGCTGTGGTANCGGGACACCAGATCATCTTCAATCTGGTCAGATCTAGTATCGTCGAGCAATTCNTCGACCAGATTTTCAAATCCAACTTCAGCCAATTTTTCAAGCTCAGCCCTAGTAGCGCCGAACCCAGCCCTGCGCATTAAATGGGCTATCTGTCCAATGTCGTCTTTNGCCATAACCNAATTATCCCTCTGTACTAGTTTCAAACCACTAAGCAGATCTAAACAATTGTCACTCGCAACACTGTCGAGATTACCTTTCCAATAATGAAAGGTCAATTGAAGTGGAAGGTTGTTTACTTNTTCTCTTACTGTGNTGCATAAGTAATGAAGCCAACCTATAAATNCAATAAACAGGATATTTCAAGATGTTTGTGGAAACTTTGNCGATTCTTGNAACTGTTATTAATAGAGCGNGGTAAAAAGAATATAANCATAGACTCATTTTTCAAATCCNGTTGTAACTAAGGCGAATTANAATCTNAANTCGAAACAANAATTTGACACTTATTCGATTGTCATGCTTAAATTCANCNCANTATTGGCCGTTTNATTAGAGGTCAAANTGTTGNTTGTNGNNCCCGTATTCAGTNACAANTGGAANTNACGANNAAAATTACGAACAGTGGTTAGCGAATAGAAAGCAGCTCTTAGGAGGCAGGATTTCGATGACTTTGANAACAATAAAAAGGACAGCNANGGCGTTGATATTGTCGTCAATGCTGGCACTGGTAATTGCCTGTGCTGGCGAAGCCGAAACTATCATCGTNGANAAGGAAGTCGTTAAGACTGTAGAAGTTCCCGTAGAGAAGATCGTTGAGGTTGAGAAGGAAGTCGTTAAGACTNTAGAAGTCNCCGGTGAGACTATTATCGTTGAGAAGGAAGTCGTTAAGACTGTAGAAGTCGCCGGNGAGACNGTTNTCGTTGAGAAAGAAGTCGTTANGGTAGTAGAAAAGGAAGTTCCTGTAGAAGTAATAGTAGAAAAGGAAGTGGTTAAAGTCGTAGAGGTGATGGTTGAAAAGCCTCAGACATATAATGAGGCCCCGGGCCTAGCACAGGCTGTTTCAGCAGGAAGCCTCCCTCCGGTCGGTGAGCGACTTCCTTCAGAACCGATGGTCATGCCCGTGTTCGGTTCCATTGGTAAGTATGGTGGAACACTCCGCCGAGGCTACCTAGGGCCGGCCGACGGTTGCAACATGTTCCGGGTGTCCAGAACCAGCCTTGTGAGATTCGCAGCCGATGGATTCAACCTGATCCCGTCAGTGGCCAAATCTCTAACTCCTAACTCTGATGGGTCAGTTTGGACAGCTAAACTCCGGAAAGGGATGAAATGGTCGGATGGTTCCCCGTTTACTGCTGATGACTTCATGTTTCAATATGAAGACGTCATTATGAACGATGAATTGACCCCTTCAAAGCCTCCCTTCCTAAAGCTTGGCGACNGNNTNGGGGAAGTAGTCAAAGATAGACGAAACCACGGTTGAGTTNAGGTTCCCTGGCCAANACTTCCTNTTTGCTGAAATAGCAGCGCAGGCAGANGAGGCATGTTACGGAAATACCAGGAACGTACCGTGGGCCCCAGCCCATTACATGAAACAGTTCCTTCCTAAGTACAATTCTGATGTCGCTGCGTTGGCAGAGGCAGGAGGATTCGACGATTGGACTCAGTTGTATCTGTCCAGAACTCAGTACAACCTGAACGTTGCGAAGCCAACCTTAGCTCCCTGGAAATTCTCCTCTCCTCTCGGCGGCCAGATCGTTAGTGCGGAACGCAACCCGTATTTCATGGGCGTAGACGCAGAAGGCAATCAGCTTCCGTACCTGGATAAGGTAAGCCTGATTTTGGTAGCCGATAAAGAGGTCCTGCAGGTAAAGGCCCTGGCTGGCGAGATCGATTTACAGGGCCGACATATAGCCCTGGAAGACTATCCGACCCTCAAGGCCGGAGAGTCTGCAGGCGGGNACGTGATGGCCATATGGCCTACGGNGGAAGAGATAGACGCGGGACTGGCCATTAATGCAAGCCTTGAAGGCCCNTTGGGCGATATCTTCAAGCAGGCCGACTTTAGGCACGGGCTGTCTCACGCGTTAAACCGTGACGAGATTAACGAAGTAAGTTTCCTTGGTCTCGGAACCCCCAGAAACCAGGTTCCTGCCCAAAAAAGTCACCCATTNTATCCCGGTGACGAGTATGCAGATCTGTATATGGAATATGATACTGACAAGGCCAATGCATATCTGGACAGTGTCGGGCTCGATACGATTGGTGACGATGGATTCAGATTGCTGCCAAACGGCGACGCGTTCCAAGTTATCATCACTGCCACNTGCGCCTTTGGTGCATGGTGCGACATAGCAGAACAGGCAGCTGAGATGTGGAAAGACGTAGGAGTGAACTCAAAGGCGGACATAGTGACNCGCNCNTTGCTTNNGACNCGNCGTGACGCCAANGAGNNNCACGTNAGNNTCTGGGACCAGATATCAGCNGGNTTNATATTCAGNGCNCCNCAGCACCTGCTCCCAACCAGCAACGGCTTCCAGCCTGGACCAGCATTTGGTACTTGGGAGATGACTGGTGGCGCAGAAGGCATAGAGCCGCCGCAGGAATACAAGGACCTACTGGACTTGTATAAACAGGGCCCACTTGTAGGCGACGCTGAACGAGCCGAAATCGGCAAAGAAATTTACAGGAGACTGGCGGAGGCGCAATACACTATCGGCGTCGCCGGATTAAGCCCTATGATTCANGGCGTAATAGTAAAGAATAAGGATCTTAGAAACGTTCCTGACGCCGCAGCTAACTCCTGGCCCCATAGGACCCCAAACACGGGATTCCCAGAGCAGTGGTATTACGATCGATAGCGATAACGTAGAACCGAATTGAATCGGTGGGGGGAAGCCCGGACTAGTTTCTGGCTTCCCCTCTTAGTTTGACAAAACTTTTAGAGAAGATAGTTTCAGCCTTACGGGGNGTCACATTTGATCTGGTCTGGAGCTTTATTTAGGCACNCGTGGTATTGAANTAATAGGAAACNATTGACTACGATTTAAAGAAATCTGATTTACCAACTCAGCGCAGCCACGTCCATCGGAGTGATTCTTGGTACAGTTCATCGCAAAACGACTCATGATCTTCTTTCCCATGTTGTTCATAATGTCCATTCTTGCGTTTGCGTTAATCCAAGCCCCNCCAGGCGACTACCTAACNGATTACGTGGCCGCCCAACAGGCAATGGGCGACTTTATGTCCAAGGATGANGAAGATGCGTTAAGAGAGCAGTATGGTCTCAATCAAGGGCTGCATATCCAATACATGAAATGGATATGGGGAGTAATACACTGGGATCTCGGCATATCACTTGAGTTTCAAATGCCTGTAACCCAACTGCTTAACGAACGCCTTTTGATGACCATCGTATTGATTGGTTTCACCATCNTTTTTACGTGGAGCCTAGCTGTTCCCATTGGAATTATATCGGCCGTAAAGCAGTATTCCATCATAGATTACTTTTTTACGTTCCTTTCCTATCTTGGCGTTGGAACACCTAATTTCCTGCTGGCTCTAATTATGATGTATATCGTTTTGTCACAATTCGGGTTGAATGTGACAGGATTATTCAGCCATGAATATATAGATCAACCTTGGAGTTTCGCCAAGTTCGTAGACATGTTAAAACACATTTGGGTCCCGATGGTTATTCTGGGAACAGATGGGACTGCCAGGCTGACGCGTATCGTGCGAGCNAACGTCCTGGACGAACTTACCAAACCTTATGTGGAAACGGCCAGGTCCAAGGGACTGACGGAATGGANGCTGATACTNAAATACCCTGTAAGACTAGGCCTTAATCCTTTTGTAAGCACCGCAGGACTCGAACTTGCACAAGCATTTTCAGGCAGCCTAATCGTAGCAACCGTAATGAGCCTCCCTACCATCGGGCCACTATTACTAAGAGCACTACTCTCACAAGATATGTACATGGCAGGATCGTTAATCCTGATAACCACGGTAATGGTACAGATAGGAGTCCTGATATCAGATATTGTTCTTGCATCGATGGATCCTCGAATCAGGATGCAGGCGTGATGCAGTGACCACAACTAGAAACCCAATGCCTATCGACAGCACAAGTGCAGAGGAGCAGCTATTTGTTGCATCNCAATGGAAACTGGTTTGGCTAAGGTTTCTCAGACATAAGTTAGCGATAGTCGGCGCGGTTTTCATAATTATTTTTTTCCTGATTGCAGCTTTTTGCGAATTTCTCGCGCCACATGACCCACTTGAGCGATATGCCAAGCGGGCATTCATGCCGATTCAACGGATTCATTTCTTTGATGGTTTGAAACCAACGCTGCCATATGTATACGAAAAGGTAGGTTCCAGAGACCCTGTAACCCTTGCGATGGTGTTTGAAGATGACAAGTCGACGAAGTACCGAATCCGTTTCTTTGTGAAAGGCGGAAAAAAACAGGAATACAAATTTTTGGGGTTCATTCCTTCTAACAGGCATTTGGTGGGGGTGGAAAAACTTGATGAAGAGAAACCCATGCCGCTTTATCTTCTGGGAACCGATCGAATGGGCCGGGACCAGTTTTCAAGAATAATGTTTGCCACGAGAATATCGATGCTAATCGGACTTGTAGGTGTCGCATTAAGCCTATTTTTGGGCCTGCTGCTTGGAGGNATATCTGGCTACAGGGGAGGATGGGCTGATGTNATTATTCAACGGATCGTCGAGTTTTTCAGGGCTATTCCAACGATTCCTTTGTGGCTCGCATTAGCTGCTGCTGTTCCACCAGAGTGGTCTCAGATTCGACTGTTTTTTGCTATGACCATAATCATTTCGCTTCTTGGATGGCCAAGGCTTGCACGCGAAGTACGTGGCCGTTTNCTGGCAATGCGTTCGGAAGACTTCGTTACAGCGGCACGCCTCTATGGAACCAGTGAATTCGTCATCATATTCAGGCATATGCTCCCTTCATTCACCAGCCATATTATCGCTGCTACCACACTGAGCATTCCGGGATTCATAATTGCAGAAACCTCACTTAGNTTTTTGGGATTGGGCTTGAGACCTCCGACCCTCAGCTACGGTGTATTGCTTTATGAAGCTCAGAAACTACAAACTGTAGCCGGGGCGCCGTGGCTTCTGTTACCCGGCCTTTTTGTCATAGTAGTCGTTCTTTGTTACAACTTCATGGGAGACGGACTAAGAGACGCCGCAGATCCCTATTCACACGCCTAGAAAGGTCTGTCTTCTGCCCCGGTAGTTGAACTATCGACTCCCTTAGAAAATTTTCGGCAGATAATAACTGACAATTATTTTGGTTCTGCTATCAAGGTGGTCGTATTTAGTGGAATGTCATAAATAGTTTGGCTCACACCGCTGGGCCAGATCACTTCAACCTTATCTACTTTTGAAGCTATTCCAAGTCCGAAATGCTGGTCAAGGCTGCTCATAGAAAGAAAACTCGAACTTGCCACTACCTCTGAAACCTGGGTTACGAGATCATCCTTACCATCGATATCTGCTGTCACGTAAATTCTCGCACCGATTGCATCTCTATTGGTTAACCCGCCCCCGCTCGAACCGGCTCCTTCTAATCTTAAATTTATCCAACTTCTCTCCCCCCCAGGGTTAATCCATACAAAAATCGGGCCACCCTTGGTTATTGTTTCCCCTTGTGGATCTAAATATTCCCCACTCCCGTTAGTCCCAATTAAATCCATATAGCCATCACCATTCAAGTCACCCGACGCAACTCCCTTGCCATTTTCGTGATATTTGAACGCAATCCTTTGTAAATCAGCGTCAAATCTAGGGTCTTTTCTATCAGTAACGCCGTAATCAACTCCTTCAATAGCAAGTAGTTGGGTCTCCACTGTCACGTCCTGATAGTCGCCTCGATACATATTCCGCAACATTCGACCTGCGGATGGGAATGCAGGGCCAAGGCGGGATTCACCGCGACCCAGCGCAGAACCTAACCAGTACAGATCCTCGTCTCCNTCATTTTCCATATCAAAAAAGACGGCTCCAAATCCGAAATCATAAGCGGCTAATCCTGTAGGAACTTGCCAGGNATTTAGTATTCTTGTCGGATCCAGAGACAACGGCGGAAGAAGCCGGCTCGGCTCTACGACAATAGAATATGCAACATCGCTATATGAACCCAACACTCCGAAACCGGGCGAGTACTTTAAACCACCATTCTTTAACAGAAAGTGATCACACGTGCCCCATTCGTATCTTTGTACGGAGGCGCAGTCAGCACTATCATCAAAGGGAGGTGGACGGAGCCTAGGATGATATCCAATGTTTGTAACAAAAACATCTAAATCACTGTCCCCGTCATAATCACCAAGTGCAAATCCCATCCATGACCCAACTTTATCTATACCCATAGCACGTTCAACGGGAACGAATTTAACCTGAGTCTGAGTTGAATCATTTCTGTAGACCTTCAATCTTCCTCCATCTTCTGCCGTCCACAGATCAACATCCATATCGTCGTCAAAGTCATAAAATAGAACCGCCCAGGTAACAGTTAGTTCACCCATAACACCGGCCTCTTTTGCTACCTCATCGAACTTCAGTTCGCCTTTGTTCAGGTACATCACGTTCAGGTTACCTTGAGAAGGATTATCCACATGAAAAGAATCAAGATCTTCTCTGTTNGCAACGTATAAATCGTTTAGGCCGTCGTTGTTTACGTCTGCACATCCTATACTTGATCCGGTTCTGAGATTGACAGCGTCCCCGAAAGCCTCCTCCGTCACATCCTCAAATGTGCCATCGGTTTTATTGCGAAAAAGCCTGTCCATGTGTACCGCCTTTAATTCCGGCTCGTTCACAGCGTCCAGGTAGTTTTTATTGTCTCCGATACGTCCCTGAGCAGAAACGTAGAGATCCTGGTAACCATCGTTATCTAAATCACAGGCAACAACTCCTGTAGCAGCACTAACATGAGAAGACAATCCCACAAGAGAAGCTTTTTCCAAAAAATTCCCTTTCCCATCGTTCTCAAAGAATAGGTTTGGATTGCCTTCATCTTGTGTAAAAAATAGATCCTGATCCCCATCTCTATCAAAATCAAATATAGCAACACCCGGTAGATCATTGCTCAAATAGTTGTATCCATCGAGTAATCCACTGACGACTATATTTTGAAAAGCATCAATCTCGTCGATTGNTGTTGGTTCATTCCCCAAAGAATCNCTTCCAACAGCTACATTGTTAGTAACAACGGAAGGAGATGGNACCNAGTNGTTAACAGTACTTGGCTCAGGTTCACCTACAAGTTCAGGTATTCGGGGAGGTGGAGGCAACTTCAAAGTCGCATTGGAATTTTGGTTTGTGTAATTTGCTCTGAAAGAAAACTCTCTCTCCTCTTCCAATATGGAAGTTACCAANAGAAGTACTAGTCCACCAGCTATCCCTAGAATCCATGTAGCAATTGCAAGGGTGAATATTCCCCGTCGAGGCATAACTTTTGCCAAACCCCAGAATGTTATAGGTCCACCAGCAGCAGCCGTGAACAGCAGGGAGCCCGCTGGTGCAGTTCCCATACCTGCCAATAACATGGCTGCAACCAGCGGAATTTCAAACATTAAAGGAACGTTGATTGCTATTCCGACGGATGCCGCGACTACTATCCCTACTACATCATCTCCTATCCAGGTAGTTATGGTTTGGGGACTAATCCATTGAATGACCAATCCGCTACCGAATCCCGCCAAGATCATAATTGGGCCAAGTCTCAACATCTGATGAAATGTAGCGCGAAGAAATTGAAGAGAGGCCTGCCCAATAGATTCGGTCCATGTTATTCCATCGGGTAAATCCAAATTAACTGAATCATCAGTGTCATCGAACGAATCTGATTCACCAGAATTTCTACCCACCACCCATGCGACAAGGGGACCCAATAAGAACGCCCCTAAGATGCTCAAAGCAATTCTGCTCCCGCCAATTAAGGGAATGAATACAAGGGTTGCCATAACCAGAGCGGGTAAATTCATAGTCGAAGAAGACTGGGTAATAGCAACCGTTGTTTCTAACCCAGCTCCTCGTTTCCTGAAAGCAGTTGCAATTGGCACTATACAAGCGGAACAAAGATTAACGACAGGACCGACAATCACCCCTTTAAGGACCCCGGTAAACCCCCTGCCAGTAAATCTCTGAGATATGTCTGAGGGAAAAACGAAAGCTTCAGTAATCCCCGCCATAGCGAACGCAAAAACCATTCCAATCCATACGAGTCGGAGATAGTTAACTGAAAAACTCCACCACCTCTCAATAAGAGGTTTACTTTCTACATTTTCCAGACAAAATCCTTGAAAACACTCAGCGACTGGCGATGTGACTATCGCTAAATCAGCATCTATAGTGTCTAACTTAGGAAATCTATTGAGCGTTAGGAAAAGCGTTAGGGCGATAACGGCAAGTAGTAATCCCACTAGTCGACGTTTTTTTAGATCAGTATCCAACCGTAAAAACGATGTCAGGAATTGCATAACCTTCATTTATCCGATAAATTCAATATCTCGTTTATTACGTATCGCTTGAAGAGAGAAATGGTTCGAATCAAAGTATAGGCTAAAACAGTAACCGGTCCGTTTATAATGATCCATTTTATTTTTGATTGAGTTTTGTAGTTATTATTGGTATTAATAAATCTAAAATTAATTTGTGAGTAGGTTTGAACAATGACCCAAGAGAACGCCTTACTTGAAGTAGACGGCCTCAAAACATACTTTTATCTCGAAGAAGGTGATGTGAGAGCAGTTGACGGCGTCAGCTTTTCAATGAGTAAACAAGAGGTGGTAGGAGTCGTTGGGGAAAGTGGTTGCGGGAAAAGTGTTCTCGCTCGCTCAATAATGAGAATAGTTCAGCCCCCGGGNGAAACCATAGAAGGNAANATCACNTATCACAAAACCACAAATAGTGGCAGTGAAAAAACGGATCTATTGTCTCTACCTAATAACGGNCATGAAATNCGAAGAATTCGGGGCGGTGAGATAGCTATGGTTTTTCAAGAGCCNATGGTGTCTTTTAGTCCTGTGCATACTATCGGAAACCAAATAATTGAAATGATTCTTCTTCATAACGATGTTGATAAGAAGGAAGCAAGATCACAGGCTATTTCGCTTCTAGAAAAAGTTGGAATACCTAACGCGGAAATGAGGATCGACGAATACTCGTTCCGGTTGAGTGGAGGCATGCGTCAGAGGGCAATGATAGCATTGGCGCTTAGTTGCAACCCTGGCCTCTTAATTGCGGACGAACCGACAACAGCACTTGACGTCACAACCCAAGCACAAATATTGAAATTGATGCAGGATCTTCAAGAAGAATTTGGTATGGGNATGATTCTGATCACACATAATCTAGGCGTAGTAGCGCAAATGACTGACAGAATCATTGTTATGTATTTAGGGAAAATTGTAGAGATCGCCGATACCAAAACCTTATTTGAAAANCCAAAGCATCCGTACACACAAGAATTACTTAGATCTATTCCAACCCTCTCAAGAGAAAAAAGTAGTGAACGCTTGACAGCGATCGAAGGCAGCGTNCCTCCACCATTTTACAGGCCGAGTGGATGCATGTTTCACCCGAGGTGCCCAAAAGCAATTAGAGGTACTTGTGACGTGATAGAGCCTCAACTAATTGAAATTTCAACTGGTCACCAAGCTTCGTGCCTTCTTTACGATGAGACACTAGAGAAAGCCCAGGTGAAATAGATGGTAGCAGAACCCACAAACGAAATACTTTCGGTAGATGGATTAAAGGTACATTTCCCGATCACTTCTGGATTGATGAATAAAACAATTGGCTACGTGAAAGCAGTCGATGATGTCAATTTCAAAATTGGTGAGGGAGAGACTTTAGGAATTGTCGGTGAAAGTGGTTGTGGAAAAACCACAACAGGCAGAGCCATACTCAGAGCCATCGATCCAACTGACGGGAAAGTCCTTTTCCGAATGAACAACGGAGATGTTGTTGATACAGCTTCCATAAGCAATAACCTGCTAGACCGGGTCAGACAAGAGATGCAAATAGTTTTCCAAGACCCTTTCGCCTCTTTAAACCCGAGGCTTACTGTGTTTGACATCGTCGCCGATCCGCTTAAGGTAAATAACATAGCCAAAGGTCAAGAACTCGAGGACATAGTAAGCGAAATGCTTAGAACCGTCGGNTTATCTCCCGAACTATCACGGCGATATCCACATGCTTTCAGTGGNGGGCAACGTCAACGTATAGGCCTTGCAAGATCACTAATAATGAATCCNAGACTGGTCATTGCAGATGAACCTGTATCTGCACTGGACGTTTCAGTACAAGCACAGATACTTAACTTAATGCAGGATCTTCAAGNAGATCTGGGGTTAACCTATTTATTCATCAGTCATGATCTCAGTGTGGTGCAATATATATGCCATAGAGTAGCAGTCATGTACGTAGGAAAACTTGTGGAACTGTCCGATACAGAGGAAATATTTGCTTCCCCGAAACATCCGTATACACAAGCCTTGTTAGACTCAGTCCCTGTTCCAAATCCGAANATTTCCAGCGGTCATTCTACCCTCGAAGGGGAGATCGCCGACCCGTCGAATCCACCCCGGGGGTGCTANTTTCATCCGCGGTGTGCTTTTGCAAAAGATATATGTAAAACTGAGGATCCTCCATTTAAGATGCTGGATAATGGCAGCTATTCAAGATGTCACTTCGCCGGTGAAATTGAATTGCCAGGAGTCGCGGCAAACTAGTTTGGTAACCATAGAATATTTATGGCATTACTAGAATCCTATTCCTCGTCTAGGGAAATTGAGANAACCTATCTCCGCGTNACTAGAGAGTTAAGCCTAACTCTACTGCCTCTGGNAGCTTGTGTTGGCGTGGCCGCACACTACATTACCGCTGTGAGCCGGTTGACTGAAGTGAGATTAAGACACGGGAATGATCTCGTGCATTTAGAAACAATNCCCTCCATATTTTATGGAACGTGCGGAGCAGTTGCAGGAATTTGTATCGGGTTCTTAATCTTACGCTGGATAAAAAGCAACCCTAATTCAGGGAGAGGTCNCCGTTTTTGGATCCTAATTTTTATCTTAACCAGTATAGGAATTCCCCTACTAACCGGTTTCTTCATGCCCTTTGGCAAACTCTTTATCGACATCTACGATGGCCATAGTCAGAATATATTCCAAGNGAGCCTGAGTGCCTTNATTAGTGCTCCAAAGAACATGTTTGTCTATGCAACTATGGGGATATATCCAGGACTTATCGCTGGTGCCTTATTTTCCGCAATTGGCAGTCTCNTCGACCGCCTTTTACGATCCGACATATCCAGACTTATCATTCANCCTATTTCTTTNGCCACGAGCCTTNTGATTGTTGTCCTNTCAAGATATTTGCCCCTTGAATTCCTTTCAAGCCTTGGATGATGGCGCTATTTACGTCTANTGAATGTNATAATAGAATGCNGGAGACTTAGTATGATNTTTTGCGGTNTAAATCTGTAACTAGATCAGTAAATTGAGGGGTAACCCATGAAATCTGATAGAACCCAAATTGCTCATCTCTTTAGGAGGGCAGGATTTGGTGCAACTCCTGAAGAGTTGGATGACTTAACTGAGCAGAAGTCCTACGAAGAGATTGTGGATGAACTCGTTAATCCGGAGAAATGTGAGAATATCGATGACAGCTTTGTAGACCGATACTACTCTGGAGAAGGAGTTCCGCCCTACGTAGGCAAGTGGCTGTTCAGGATGGTGAATACAAAAAGACCATTAGAAGAGAAAATGGCATTGTTTTTGCATCATATATTCCCAGTTGCATGGGGTAAAAGCGAGCACGGGCCATCGATCTTCACAGAAATTGATATGTTTAAACGGGTCGGNCTTACCAACTTCAAAAACATATTGTTAGAACTNTCGCGAGACCCTGCCATGATTTACTGGCTGGATAATAATGAAAATCATAAGAGCGAAATAAATGAGAACTATGGACGAGAGCTTCTAGAGCTCTTTTCAATGGGAGTAGGAAACTACACAGAAGACGATATCAAAAACGCCTCACGTGCTTTTACAGGTTGGACGTTTAGTCAGCCAATCCCAATATACCCCCAGGGGCACTATCCCTCCAGGTTTGAATTTCACCCGGAAGATCATGATGGCGATGAAAAATCATTTCTCGGTCATCATGGAACGTTTGATGGTGAAGACATAATAGATATCATTGTGAAAGAAGAGGCTACGGCAANATTNGTGTCACGACATCTCTGCAATTTNTTNGTNGANGATGANCCGCAAGTTCCNGCCTGGAATATAGAANNTCCNANAGANCCANAACTAGTNGATCATCTCGCNAANACATTTTCCAGTAGCANNGGNGANATGCGTGCCGTNCTGNGNGANTTGTTCAATTCTGACTCTTTCAAGAACTCCATCAACAAACCGAAGGTCAAGAGCCCCACCGAGCTTTTAGCCGGNNTATTAAAACAAGTTGGTAATTACAGAGAAATCAAGCCTGGNNTGGAATCCTACGTCGGTGCCTTGACCGTGATGGGACAAAGTCTTCTGAATCCTCCTACCGTNGAAGGATGGCATACGGGGCCTGAATGGATAGATTCTGGGACCTTAAGCGAACGTATAAATTTCGCATCAACTGAGTTTAGCGACGATGACACTCCAGGTATGAAAAATATCATACGGCGAGCGGGAAGCCTGGACGACGAACCGAGTCAACTTGTGGATCGTTGCTTGGATTTGCTTGGAGGGGTACAGGTCAGTTCAACAACTCATAGTGAGCTCATCCAATATGTATCTGAGCTCAGAACTTCAGAAGAAACAAATGATCTCACTGATTTGATAAGAATGATTGTTTCAACTGTCGATTATCAGTATGCCTAATCATGTCGAATAAAACTCATGTCGTGAGACTGTAATAAGCAAAGGAAGGGTATGCATGGTTACTGAAAGCAAAGAGAAAGTCCTGGTAGTAATACAGCTCACTGGCGGTAATGACTTTATGAATACGATAGTTCCATACACCAACGGACACTATTACGACGCCAGAAAAAAGGTAGTGATACGCCAGGATGAAGTTATCCCAATAAATGACACGCTTGCGTTTAATCCTAATAACGCAGCACTAAAGCCTTTGTTTGATGACGGGAAACTTGGCATTATCCAGGGTATCGGATACCCAAATGCTAACCGATCACACTTCAGAGGTATGGATATCTTGCATACCTGCGAACCGGACAAAGTTGGAACAGAAGGTTGGCTTGGTCTGGCTGTACGCGAGATGGACCCAAACCAGGAAAATGTGCTCACCGGTGTGAATATTGGACGAGGGCTTACCAGGGCAATGTCCGTCGCAGGAGTACCAGTCACATCAATAGGTGATATCGATGGATACGGTGTCATGAATGATGTGGAAAAGGCTCACTTGCGAGATCGGTCCATTCAGGCATTCAAGAATATTTACGGGCAGGCAATTGGAAGTGGTCCTGTGTCAGAATACATTGGGAAGACAGGGATCGACATATTAAAGGGAGCCGATATGCTCTCCGATGTGGCCAATTCCTATTCCTCCTCAGTTGAATACGCTGACAATCCTATTGCAAAAAGTCTAAAGGACGTAGCACGAATCCACCTTGCAGGTCTGGGCACCAGAGTCTTCTATACAAACCACGGCGGATATGACCATCATGCGAATGAGATGCTGGCTCATCCAGGATTAATGAGAGACCTCTCGGGCGCTATTGCAGACTTTATTGATGACCTGGAAGAACATGATGCGGCGGAAGAAGTAGCAATACTTGTTTTCACAGAGTTTGGCAGAAGAATGCGCGACAACGGCAGCGGTACCGATCACGGTTCTGGAGGCGGAGCCTTTCTCATAGGAAAGAACATCAAGGGCGGATTCTATTCGGAGTATCCCTCCCTTGAACCTTCGGAATGGGAACATGGTGAGGATCTCAAGCACACGATTGACTTCAGAGGAATTTATGCCACCTTGCTCGAACAATGGCTAGGAGTGGAATCCAGTCCAATAGTTAGAGGTCATTACGAACAAATAAACCCATTCCTGAATTAATTTCAAAGAGGAAATACGGAGAAAAACATGAGTAGGCCATTAGGGTTATTACGTGCCGGATATCCATATCTTAAGACTCTTGGCATGAGAAGGGTAACCGACTATCCCTACGATTTAGCTTTTGGACCCGACGATAAGCTCTACGTACTGTGTCGTACATCTGGGAGGGCATTTATTAGAGTGTGGACCTTTGACGACGCTGAAAGGCTTACAGATGACCTGGTGCAGATTGGAGCCTATGGCTCGAACGATGGTCAGTTTCAATGGCCGGTACAAATAATTACTGACTGTGATGGAAATCTTTACGTCAGTGATGAAGCCACACACAAGGTCAGTAAATTCAATCCAGAAGGAGAATTTGTCACTCGCTGGGGAAATGAGGGTAGTGGTAAAGGGGAATTCACAGCTCCCACTGGAATTTCATTTGACCCGGAAGGAAACATGGTGGTGGCAGATTCAGGAAACTCAAGGATCCAGACATACGATGCCAACGGCAAGTTAGTACAGCAGTTCGGTGAATCTGGCGAGGGCGAGGGGCAACTAAAAAACCCCTGGGGCATACATGTCGACGAACTTGGCGACGTTTACGTAGCTGACTGGGGAAATGACAGGGTACAAGTTTTTTCAAACGATGGCGATGTGAAGATGGTTTTGGAAGGNAANACTCCAGATGGCGTCNCAATAANCANGCCNTCTAGNGTAACCGTTGACCAACACGGNGACATTTACATCACNGATTGGACCAATAACAGGGTTCTTGTCTATGACAGTAATGGCCGCTACGTGTGGAGATTCCTAGGAGATGCAACCCTTTCAAGAGTAGCCCGAGACTACATGATGACAAACGCCTACGCCAATCGACTTAGGGAAATGACGAATCTGGAAGAAGAAAAATATTTCAGAAACCCAANNTCNGTCAGGGTAGATAANCAATTCAGAATNTGTGTCGCCGATCATAGCTCTTACAGACTTCAGGTTTACCAAAAGGAGTCGGTGGAACTCGATNAAAATAGCATCGCTCCTCCCATGAGAAATCATTCGCTCACTACTGTATAAAGCGTACTTCACCTCGCAGAAAACAGAAGAAGCCCTGGGTAAAACCGGGGCTTCTTTGCTCAAGGAAATACTCACATGATTAACAAACCTAANATCCTCNTNATCATGACNGATCATGCCAACGCAGCTTCACTCCGCCCCGATAGNCAATGNCTCTCNCCAAACCTCGCCGCTTTATCTAATGATGGAGTNCAATTCGAAAACTGNTATACCACCAACGCAATNTGCTCCCCTGCCAGNGCATCGTTAATGACAGGTTTGTACCCTTCNACCCACGGAGTCTGGGACGTCACACATGCCCACACCGCAGANTGGGTTGACGCACCNGCGGGCCGNTTCACNCATTTTGCGGAATTACTATCTGATCAAGGTTACAGGAACGGATATTTNGGAAAATGGCATGTTGAACAAAGTAACCANCTGGAAAACTTCGGCTGGCATGAATTTGACGTCACNAACAATTCGTTAATGATCGANCGGAGNCGAATTGGAGATAATGACTACCATTCNGATTTGGAACTTGATGACNANGTAATAATTACCACNGACGGTTACCCGGATTATCTTCTGTCAGCAACCGTAANNGGNGCGANCGAAATTACNCATCCGGCATTCGANCANGGAATAGACTTCATAGAGAGGCACATNGAAANCAACGGTTTCGACATACCATTTACTTGTTTCATNTCCGNGTTGGAGCCTCATGATCCNTACNTCGCNCCTGANGAGNTAATGGACNNGTATGATCCNNANCAGATCAGTCTTAATCCGAGTTTCNATGANGACNTNAAAANAAAACCTGAAGTTTTGAAACGAATGANGTCGGTNTGGTCCGGNATGGATAAATCCGACTGGCAAAAAGTTGTGNCTTCCTATTATGCNTCNATAACATCNGTNGACACAGAAATCGAGAGNGTTATCAACCTGNTAAAAGAGAAAGATCTNTACGAAAATACGGTCATNGTNTTCACAAGNGACCATGGNGATATGCTNGGAGCTCATGGNCTTCTCACAAAAGGTNTTGGNACCGGTTANGANGAAGTCTACAACATACCACTNATCATCAAGNCTCCAGATGGTTGCCANCTTGATTCAACGGCGGGGATCAAGGTAAGCACAGTCGACATNGCNCCGACATTACTCNATTANGCAGGCGTGGANATACCCTCAGNCNTACACGGTAGAAGCTTGANGCCNNTTATACGTANCACNNATANCAGAGAAGANTGGACGANGTCCTATGCGGAGTTTTTTTCTCAACGGTTTATGTACACCCAGCGAATNACGTGGGAAGGNCGTTGGAAATACATCTTCAATCCGGCTGGCAGNGATGAACTTTACGATCTNGAGGATGANCCTTACGAGATGAACAATCTTGCNGAATGCCCCGACTTCAANGAANCGCTCAATGATATGGTNCGGGAGATGTGGCGCAANATGGAGCGGATAGGAGACTTCACGTTNCTTGAAAGCGNNTACGCCACGCTNCGCACAGCNCCGGTNGGGCCTCTCAGCAGNTTTGATTAAATTAAACTTTATTTANGATATNTATTTTAAATATAGAGATTGTTTATAATGTGCCNNGTTGATATGGTNNCCTCANATAAATNCGAGCNAAANGCTCGANNAGTCGTGGNTGTANTCGCTAAGATGCTNNCGTCAGAGTTACAAANNTAAATGGCNTANGCAGGNGAGCATTTATGGTTTTCAAGAAAATCAGTCACANAGTCACTCGTCCGGAATCCCGTGAAGGNAGTGGNNCAGTTTCNATTCCNGTTGCTNANGAACTCGCAACAACTCCGGGAATCCCAAAAAGNGAAGTTGATCTTTCTTTNTATTCCAGGACTCAACCTCTTGAGAGCCAGACAATAGAGAAGACTGCGGACCGCGNCTGGACGTGGTCAGTATTCTCAGANGAGGTCGCCGAATACTTAAATCACCACATAAATGCCACCAAGCCGTTGGTCGACATAGCGGAGCGCTCNGCTGACNTGCCCCCNACNGGCACACCGGACCCCGCGGNCAACATAACTGACGAAATCAGGACCAAGGCACGTGAACTAGGGTTTGGTGAGATAGGTTTCACCCGTTACGACAGAAGATATACATTCAAGGTAAAAAAGGGATGGGTCAAATTCGAGCACGCCGTATGCTTGGCTTATGAACANGATTATCGGCAAACTCAGACGATCCCAAGTATGGAAGCAGAATATGCTCATTACGGGGCATACGAGGAGGAGAATAAGCAGGGTATCCTACTCGCCGAATACATAAGAGAGAAAGGTTACCGTGCCCAGATACACAGCCCAAACGACAACAGCGCGCCGTATATCCCGATGTTCGTCGAGGCCGGGTTAGGACAGCTTGGTGCAAACGGACAATTGCTGTCACCTCATTTTGGATCCAGNTCCAGACTCATGATTATAACGACAGATGCTCCTGTTGATTATGACTCACCGGTTGACTATGGAATCCACAAGTTTTGTGATATCTGCCAGGTCTGCGTTAATCGTTGCCCTGGAAGGGCTCTTGTGAAAGAGAAAGTCTGGTGGCGAGGTGCAGAAAAGAACAAACTCATGTACGAACGTTGCCGGCCTGTNATGGCCAAATANGANGGCTGNGGNGTCTGCATGAAGGTATGTCCTATCCAGAGATACGGCATGGAACCAGTCATGAAGCATTACGTAGAGACCGGCGAAGTGCTGGGCAAGAATACCGACAACCTAGAAGGNTNCNCATTCGAAGACAGGGGNGGATATTTTGGCCCAGGTGAATTGCCAAAATTNGACACCGAGTTCTTTGAAATCCCCAAGGGNCGTAGCGAAGACTGGCTNTTTGACCAGTTCAANCAAAGNATTTCTGAAAAGGGNGGCCTTGATANAAAGAGTCTCNNTGACTTTGGCTCCGAACTAAGCGAGATAATGGAATTAGAAGATAGCTCCCGTGGCGATGAGTAACCTGACGGACGGAACCTCAATTCCAGTCTAGCCTCTGGAACCTGAGCCACCCCTGTGTTTACCGGCATGTTGGTAAACACAGGGGTGGCTTGCAAAGGACGTGATTGTGGTGGTGTTCCAGCCGGGCAGACCACCGATGAGATCCAACATAGTGAAGATTGCAAACCATCAAGGCACCGGGAGCTCCGAAAAGCAGAAAACGTCTGGCCCACCATAACTTTAGGACCTACGGTTAACTCTTGCACACCCCTAGACGATCGAAGCTTGATTCTCGATCAAAGTAAACGCGGTACTAGCCTTCTAGGAATATTAATAAGTAATAATTCTCAGTTTCCAGNTATTTACTGGCGATTTAACTCGATTAATACTTTCAACGCATAGGTACGTCGACAATTTCCCTATTGCTAATAATCATTGCCAGTCGTTAACATTGGCTCTCGAGTATCAGTCCATATCTGATGCAAATTGACTTCGATTGGATAGAGCGATTCCGAAACAATATATTTTCTACGGTTGGTGGATCGCTTTTACTGCGTTATTCGTAAACGCAATTCTTTCAGGACCGTCATTCGGTGCCACCGGTTTATGGGTTGATTCCCTTGAGCGTGAATTCGGCTGGACTAGGGCTCAACTTTCCCTCGCATTTTCCTTAGGGCAGTTAGAGGGCAGTATTGCGGCCCCTATCGTGGGGTTCCTGATAGACCGGTTCGGAGGAAAGAAGATCGCACTTTCCGGTGCATTCGTAGCCTCACTCGGTTTCGTATGTTTAAGCCAGGTCCGCCCTTTCACCCCGGGATTATCTGAATGGAACGATCCTGTCATCTTTTATGCAGCATATGTCTTAATGATGCTCGGGATCACTCTAGGTGGATGGATCCCNATGACGGTCATCATTAATAACTGGTTTNATAGAAGACGAAGCCTGGCGATGTCTATCGGATCCGTGGGCTTTTCAGTCGGGACATTCGCAATAGTGCCCGCCCTGGCCATTCTCATTTCTCCGGATAACCTCGGCTGGCGAAATACGGCTTTGTTAATAGCCTTGGTTTTTACTTTTATAGCGATTCCTGTGTGGAGGATCATACGAGATAACCCCGAGGAAATTGGTGAAGTTCCTGATGGGCTCGGGATGTCTAGAACTGAAGATTCACTATCAGGCCAGGAAATTCTCAAATCTAGTAGGGAGNAAGATTTCACNATAGGTCAAGCTTTAAGGGAAAAAGTGTTCTGGACAATATCTATCGGGCACGGCGCTTCAGCAATGTTGACTTCCACCATGATGGTTCACCTAATTCTTGCCTTCAAAGGTCAAGGATTATCAATAGAAATGGCAGCCGTAATGTGGGGGGTGTCAATGGGTATTGGCGGAGCTTCGCAAATATTCGGTGGCATTATTGGTGACCGAATACCCAAGCGTTTCGCCTTATGCGGGTTCGGATGCTTGCAAGCGATTGGAGTGGCGTCAGCGACACTAGTTCAATCCATCCCTGTTGCTGTGTTATTCGCAATAATCTACGGTATNGGNTTTGGNGGNAGGGCCCCTATAACTACCTCCATGCGGGGAGAATACTTTGGTCGTAGATCTTTTGGGAAAATAATGGGTATTTCNGCTGTTCCTATGATGATNATGACAATGACNGGACCTATTGTGGCCGGATCGTTTTTCGACCAGGATGGAGACTACGCCAGAGCATTTCTCTTATTAGCGGCGATCGGATTTACTGGTAGCCTGATATTCATTTTTGCCAAGAAACCGATTCATCCATCATTGAAAAGTCGTTCTAAAGTGCCAGTTAAAAATTAAGCTGGGCCCTGATTACATCAACTAACTTAGACGCACTTTAAAACTAATGTTTAGGATGTCTCAAGTTCNTCCAGTGTCTGGCGAGCCATTTTACCAACCCAGGCACCNTCNGTACCCGCAGTCACAAATAAACATCCTTCTGATGCCCACCGGTTGGCGTCCTGTGCAGTACCCGTCCAAATGCCAGGAATTTTNCCAACCTCCTTACAATCGGCGATAACGTTCCTTATCGCCTCCGTATGGGCAGTCCTGCCTTCCGGAGTCGANAGGTCGAGGCCCATATACCGTGAAAGATCCCCGGGNCCAATCCAACATCCATCTATNCCATCTACAGAGAGAATCTCCTTCGCATTGGCGGCCCCTTCATCCGTCTCAATTTGAACGGCCAAGAAGATCTCATCATTAGCAGTCGCGTCATAGTCGTCTCCGTGAATCCCAACTGCAAATGCTCCCGATGACCTGCCGCCTTTAGGGGGGTACCTAGTNGCATANACCGCTTGCTCCGCTTCCTCAGCATTATTCACCATGGGTACCACAACNCCCATCGAACCATTATCAAGTAATCTCCCAATAAGACCGAAATCATTTTTCCTCACACGTGCCATCGGAACGGAACCACCAATCACAATACTGCGGAATGCCAACATAGATGCCTGGTCAGCCCAATTGCCATGTTGATTATCAACGAGTACAAAATCAAACCCTAGAGGGGCGATGATTTCTGCAGAAAGAGTTGACCCCAGACTGACTTCAGCTCCGACTGCGGGTTTGCCTCCGAGCATTTTTTGCTTCGCTTTATTTATCATTTAATCTCCTTCAACTATTAGAATAGATTCATTACCAATGCCGAGATCATAAACGAGTTGCACAAAAATATTCCAATTCCACTCCCAACTCTCCATGACACGGCATACGATGGGTTTACGGATCGGGGACTTCCTTGTTAGAAAGCTTCAAGATCAGAGATTACAGGTATTTATGGGGCTCAGTCTCTGTCCTTCACTGGGCAGAATACATGGAATTAGTGATCCTCTCCTGGTTCATTCTGGAAAAATCAAATTCGCCTCTTATCCTCGGTGTATATGGAGCACTTAGATTCGCTGGAANCATTCTTGCTCCACTCATTGGAGTACTTGTAGATCTGATCGGCAGAAGAACCATGTTGATCATAGTTAGATCGTCATTTCTGCTCAACGCGTCGGCAGGTTTACTGTTAGCTCTCTCCAATAGTTTAGACATCTGGAAAATCTTGGTAATGGCGACTTTTTTGGGGCTTTCAAAAACCTCGGAAATGGTAGTCAGACAATCTCTTATGCCAGACATAGTGGGCATAAACAACCTTAAGAATGGAATAGCCCTGGAAAGAGCCGGAAGCGACCTGACTCAAATTGCAGGTCCGATTATTGGAGGGCTCCTGTTGAACTCCATGGGTATGAGCTTCAGCTATGTAATCGTAGTTCTGTCCTACTCGATATCCCTCTTCGCTTCCATTCTAATTAGTGCAATTCCCCTAGGTCACATAGAAAACCCGTCACCGAAATTGAAGCGCTCCGGGAACTTCCACATAACCATTAAAGAGGGTTTTCAATACGCTATAAAGGTTCCAGAGTTATCTTTTCTGATGACTATCGCCGTAATTATCAACCTGACAGCATTCCCCCTGTATTTTTCGCTAGCTGCGGTAGTAGCCCGAGAAGTTTTTGATATGAATTCAAGTGGTTTGGGAGTGATGCTGGGTGTTTACTCCGCTGGTGCTGCATTAGGGTCCCTTGCAATGAGTAGCACAGCATTTCAAGAATACAAATCACACATACTGATATTTGGCTCAGTATTGTGGCATCTATCGGTCGCCGTAATGTCTATTACGTCAATAGCGTCACTGTCTTATCTGGTATTGCTGGCTGCAGGAATCGGGCAGTCACTCTGCGTGGTGCTTCTATCAACGATGATATTGGACCTGACTCCTCCCTATCTTAGAGGACGTATCATGGGTTTGAGACAACTTGCTGTTGGTGCCCTACCGCTAGGGCTCACCTTATCGGGGTTTCTGGCTGAGAATTTTGGAGTGGCTCCTACTTTGCTGGCAAACGGAGTTACCGGAGTAGGACTCATAATGGGCGCGCTGGTCCTGTGGCCCCAGATATTGGCATTCAAAGGAAGCGTAGCTGCAGGGCATTCATCCTCTGTTTTCGGTTCCGGAAATGATGGCGAAAATAGGCGAAAATAAGATTTTGTTCCGTGCAGGATTCCCAGGCACGCTTTTGGAAGAAAATACGCTCATGAAAACATCTCTCGATAATGTCGGTGCCATTCACTCGTAAATAGATTTCGGGTGTCATATTGATTTTTCTTTTCTAAGAATTCCGTAAACTGTGGATAGGCATTCTGAATCTGATCTTTTCTTGCCCACCTATGATAGGTTAGATAGAAGGATCCTCCCTGTTCAAGTGCACAATCAATTAGCATTTGAAACTGGTTCTTAGCATTTTCCCTACCTTCCACGGTATGTTCCACAAGAAGATTGAAAATGATGCAGGCGAAATCACCTCGTGCCCAGTTGAGGAAGGTCTCGTCTTCACTTTCAATCAACCTTACCGTGCCATAAATAACGTTGGCACCTGTACTTAAAAGGCCCTCCCTGGCTTTTTTCATGAATTCCGGGAATCTATCTCTGGGCACGTAGAGTTCAGTAATCATCAGGGAAGCATATGTTTTCCAACCCAATTGCTGAATGAGCATATCCCCAGCCTCGGGTAGATATGGGCTGAACTGGTGGTCATCGGACCAGTAAATNTGTCCGTCAGTCTGAAGATAATGACCAAGGTAGCTTTTATAAGCCTGTCTTTTATCCGTATGGGCAAGCACGAAAAGTTTCTTCCAATCCTCTAGCGGTAACCCCAGTTGGTTATCNGGTATNACTGTATCTTGGGCGACAGGTTTATAGACAGAGAGAACTCCCTTTGAAAGAAAATCTGAAGAAGTCTCATCTGTCATGTATTGAAAATCACCGAACATCGCTCCGTCCGCCGTATGTTCCTCGAGCGCTGGAATAACCTCGTCGAGCCCATTTTCACTTACGTTTCGTCTGAGCTTTATTCTTTCTGTCAAACTCAAATCAATCGAGTCGATGAACCCGAACAAACCGTACCCCCCAATTACAAGGTTAAAGAGTTCTTGATTCTCCTTGCGGCTACAGTAGATTCTTTCAGCATCGGGAGTAGTAATATAGAAACCCTGTACGTCATTAACTATGGGCTTACGCCCGAGAACCCTCCCGTGGATATTTGACGACAACGCCCCTCCAAGGGTTAACTCATCGGCCCCGGTTTGCTTTTGAATTATGGTTAATTCGTTAATCTGTCCTTTCTGCTCATTCCTAAGCCACCTAGTCAATTCGGGCCAGCTGACTCCAGATTGAACACTTACAACCTGAGAGTTTTTCTCAAGGGGGCCTATTCTTTTCAGCTTTCTGGAAGAGAGGGAAAGGCCATTTTTAACAAATTGCTGACCACCCATGGAGTGAAGTGCCCCAGCAGGACATAAGGGAACGCCGGAGAGTGCTGCTTGCGATATAGTCGCTGCAATTGCCCCTGCGNTCTCAGGGCTTTCAACACCTGAAACCTCCGTTTCATTGAGTCTCGATTGGATGTCATTAAGAACCTGCATTAACTCACCCCACACCTCTCGCATGCAAGTCAGTAATCAAAGAACGACGCTTTACAAATCATTTGGAAACAAAAAAGTTTTCATCAGCTGAATCCTGAGGCTTATAGCCAAGAATATCCCTCGGGTGCTCCAGGTCTCGGTAATTCCACTTGTTATCTGACACGGCAAAGAAGACGTCATATTTGATGCTTTCAGAGGCATTAATACAGAGGGTCAACATTTGACATATATCCCTGTGGCCAAGGTAAATAGCATTTTCCCTGACGCTTAGCGGTATGTTTTCCTTGTGTACCGAGCCAATTCGAACACATATCACAGAGATATCGTAATCATCTGAAAAATGTCGTCCCAGCGCTTCTCCCCAGACTTTGGCCGCTCCGTATAAAGCTTCCGGACGTATCTGCTCGTGAGTGATCATAGGGTATTCTTTGGGCACATCGTCATATCGCCCCTCGGCAATCTCCTTATACGGCGATATACGTTCAAATCCTCGAATTGCATTCCCACTGGAAGCAAAGATGACGCGTTTCACCCCTGCCCGACGGGCCGCCTCAAAAACATTGTAGGTTCCGAGTACATTTCCAGAATGCTGACCTTCCCAGTCTTGGGATCCAAGATAAGCAGCTAGGTGGACAACCACATCCTGGCCCTCAAATGCAGGAGAGATTGCGTCTATATCAGAAATGTCTGCCTGATGATTATTNACTCCATCAACGTGGCTTCTATTCAGTGCTGTTAATTCGTATCCACCCTGCTCAATTAGATGGTCCTTTAGAAGTCCCCCAATCAAACCACTCATACCGGTTATAAGAACTTTTTTTACCATGACACATATCTCCTCAACTCTATGGTNTTCTTAAACAGATGTTAGCATCATGCTCACATAAATTTGCAGGAATTATGATTGAAGNAANATTNTCNACATAGGTANTTTTCCCTAAAAGGNTTTAGTGTAATAATGCGCATTACGCGAGCCTATCTACNAAGGAGCCCAACCAGATGACTAAAGTTGCTGTTCTAGATGATTATCAAGAAGTGGCCCTGGAGATGGCCGATTGGAAATCGCTTCCATCAGGGACCGAGGTCACGGTTTTTAAGAATCATCTGTCTGATGAATGTGATGTTTCAAAAAGNCTTGCGGAATTTGAGGTTGTCTCTGCGATGCGCGAGCGAACTCCATTTCCAAAACGTCTACTTGAAAATCTTCCTAATTTAAAGCTTCTCGTAACCACTGGTATGAGAAACGCTTCCATAGATGTNCCGGCCGCCTCAAAATTGGGAATCACAGTCTGCGGTACGGAGGGGCTNGGCTATCCTACNGCAGAGTTAACCTGGGGGCTNATTGTTTCCCTGGCNCGNAAAATTTCTGAAGAGAACTCTTCTTCCCGTTCAGGTTCGTGGCAAACTACTTTGGGTATAGGCCTTAATGGNAAAANGCTCGGAATTTTAGGGCTAGGAAACCTCGGCGCACAGGTGGCTCGGATAGGAAATGCTTTTGGTATGAATGTAGTGTCGTGGAGCCAGAATCTTACCAAGTCCAAAGCCGCTGAAAATGAGGTTACTCTGGTTTCATTTGATGAGCTTATGGAAAGCTCTGACTTTCTTTCTATCCACACCGTGCTCAGCGATAGAACGCGGAATTTAATAGGGAGGAGAGAACTTAACCTCATGAAGCCGAGCGCTTTTCTGGTAAACACTTCAAGGGGTCCCATAGTGAACGAAGAGGCCCTGGTTCAGGCTCTGAGGGAAGGTGTAATCTCGGGGGCCGGGCTTGATGTGTTTGATACTGAACCCCTTCCATATGGTCACCCCTTTCTTAGCCTTTCAAACACTCTCATCACCCCACATATGGGGTATGTAACTATCGAAGGTTACAAAATATTTTATAGCCAGACTGTGGAATGTATTGGCCAGTATCTCAATGGAGCACCAATTAGGGTATTAAACCCGTAGCAGCGGGAGGTAAGTTCTTTAGTTGTAGGATATAAACAGAACATTATTGAAATAACGAAAGAGGTCGTCGAATGGGCATAATCCTCGATAAACGCAAAAATACCGCTTATATAACCATCGATAATCCCACAAAAGCTAACATCCTGGACAAACAAACTTCTAATGAGATAAGTGACGCATGGAAAGAAGTATGGGAAGACAGAGATGTCCGCGTAGTTATCCTCACCGGATCGGGTGATAAATATTTTTGCGCTGGCCATAACTTGGCACCGATTCCAAATGTAACCGATGAAGAGAGAGCTAGAATCAGGTCCGAAAGCGCGTTCTGGCCATTGGCTGAAACCATAAATGGGGCCAAGATCGGGGCCTCAGGTCATTTAGGTGATCATTACCCTCAAATTTACAAACCCGTCATCGGTGCCATCAACGGCTGGGCAGCAGGTGCCGGATTCTACCTAATGCTCACATCGACCGACATCAGGATAGCGTCCAGGGAAAATGCTCGCTTCAAATTTGCTCTCACGAGCCAGGGATGGGTTGGAGGCGGCCCCGGGGCTACATATCTTCCCAGGCAGATCGCCTATGCTGACGCAATGAGGATACTACTCACTGATGAACCATTTGATGCTGATGAGGCTCTTAGAATCAACCTTATCAATGAAGTNGTGCCCCACGGTAAGTTGATTGAAAGAGCGGAAGAACTTGCAGATCAGATCTCTTCCAAGCCACCAATCGCAGTGCGTATGATGAAGGAATTCGTAACAAGATTCAGAGAAACGCCAGTGACCGAAGCGTGGCGAGTTCAAACTCTGATGAATACCCTCCTGACCCAGATGACCACGGACGGAGACGAGGGACGGGCTGCTTTTCTGGAAAAAAGGGATCCGCTCTTCACGGGGGGAATACGCGAAAAAGGTGAGGAATATCCGTCTCTCAATGATGAGGAGTGGGAACGACTTATGGATATACGGAGAAGTACTGAATGAAATTACCCTAGAACACCAGAGTCCGTGAGATCATCATATTCACGATCACCTATCCCAAGTAATTTTTTGAAAACCCGTTGATTGTCCCGCCCCAGCTCAGGTGCTGCTTTAATAACGGGACTTGAAGTATCATCAAACCACCAGGGCACACCCGGCATGTATCTCAGGTTTCCATCACTTGTTTCCATTTCTACCAAATAGTTTCTCTCTCTGAGAAACTGGTCCCGGTAGACTCGCGATACATCCCATGAAGGAGCTGACGGGATCCCATTTTTCTGGAGCATGGAAACTGAATCGTAGTCGCCTCGCTGAGCAGACCATTCGGAAATTGCGTTTGTCATATCTTTTCTAACCGATTTTTCAGTTAAATCGGCACTTCTGAGGCCTGGTATATCTAGTAGATCGCACAAGGAATCCCATTGATCCCTTGTCGATACTGATACTGCAATCCACTCATCGTCCCCTCTGCAGGAGAATACATCACTAAGGATGTCAAACTCATCGTCATTTCCAATAGGCAGTTTTGGGGTTCCTGTCATCTGCTCGTGAAGAACGGAAATAGGCATGCTCTCGACGAGAGCTTCAGCCATGGAAAAATCAACGTATTGGCCGGATCCCGTTGCTGCCCTGTAGCTAAGACAGGCTGTAGTAATCATCGCCAGTTCCATCCCAACCCACGGATCTGCCCAAAGTCCTCCCTTGATAGGTTCTCCACCAGGATGTCCTGACTGACTGTTCCACCCCGTGTAATGCTGGAGCAGACTGCCATATGCAACCTGGTCTTTTTTCGGCCCCGTATGCCCTACACCAGACGATGAGATCATGATTAAGGTCGGGTTGACCGAGGCTAATTCTTCATAACCTAGTCCCCTTCTCTCCATCACACCCGTGGCAAAATTCTCCACTACTACGTCCGATAGGGAAGCCAGCTCTTTGACTAACTCCACACCTTTCTCAGAAGAGAGGTTGATGCTGACATAAGATTTGGATTGATTGTACGAGTGAAATGCTGGGCCTGAGTAGGAAGGGTCCGGTCTACGGAAACTTCCTACCTTTATAACCTCGGCCCCCATCATAGCCATAAAACGAGTAGCTGTNGGACCGGCAATGATCCAACTCAAGTCGAGTACNCTAACCCCGTGAAGTGGCAACNTCATCTGNTATGAATGGCCNAGGAGGTCTTTATTGTGCTGNCCAAGAAAAGGNGCAGGCGATCCAATGAGATGAAGATCCATCCCTGAAAGCTTGTATGGAACCCCAGGGATTTTCAGTGTCCCTAAAATTGGATGATCTGTTTCGACAAAAAAATTCCTGAAGGAGAATTGTTCATCCCCAAACAAATCGTCGACGGTATTAACGGGAAAGCATGGTATATGATTTTCCTGCCCCCATCTCGCAATCTCGTGCTTTGAATAATTTCTTGTCCATGCTGAGATATATTCCCATAGAGACTCGTAATTCTGTTGCCTTCCTGACCTAGTGGAAAACCTCTCCTGTTGGGACCAACTCGGGCTACCCATTAACTCGACCCATCGAAGCCATTGATCGTCTTCTCTCGGAGAAATAGCGATGTACCCGTCACTTGTAGGCAGAACGCCGCCTATAGCTCCAACCATACCTCCTATAGACGCTTCCTTAACCTTTCGCAAATCCCTCTCCGGGGCACTACCTCCAAAAGCCATGTTGGCCAGCCCCGCTATAGTCTGCGTAACCATCGCCTCATATTTAGATACTTCAAGATATCCCCCCAGTCCCGTCATATTGCGCCTGAATATAGCCATCATCAATGCCGTACAGGCGGTCAATCCCGAAACAAACTCGGCCTGGTATCCTCCNGCTCGAATCGGTGGATCCACATCAGGATTATCCACCGGTCCGATCATACCGTGAGCATTTCCGCTCATATGGAAAAGGGTCAGGTCACTGCTCTTCCAGTTCTTGCGGCTTCCCCAGCTACCAAAGTCCGTAATTGCNAGGTGAATTATCCCGCTATTACACCGCTTTAGTGTCGGATGTGAATAGGTCTTATTCTCAAGAGAATTAAATACATTGCTCTCGATAACAATATCTGAACTCCGAATGAGTTCAATAAGATCTCTTTCACCNGGATCACTATCGATATCGACAGAAACTGATTTCTTCCCATTATTTAAAGCGATGAATAAACCGCTACTATCTGTAGAAAAGTCGTTTTTGGGGAAGGGCCCCATTCGACGGGATTCGTCACCTTCCATAGGCTCAATTTTTATTACTTCCGCACCCATGATAGACATGAGTTTGCCGCAGTAAGGAGCTGCAATACCGCTACCGATCTCTAGAATTTTCAGACTGTCAAACATAATTTAGTCAAGGCGATTGTATAGCAGGGCCATACCCTTCAGGTTAATCATCGCTATAATCCGTCTGTCCATTTCAACGGCCGAAACTAATTCAATCCAGGTAAAAAATGAAATCAAACGAACCAGCACTCTCCGGGTTAACGGTTCTCGACTTATCTGAAGGTTATGCCGGTGGATATTGTACGAAGATACTCAGGGATCTTGGCGCCGGTGTAATAAAGGTTGAAATACCTAAAAGAGGTGACGTCTGCCGCAGCTATGGTCCTTTTCTTAATGATGACCCAAATCTCGAAACCAGCGCGCCTTTCCTTTACCTGAACGCAGGAAAGAAAAGCATCACTCTCGACGTGACTGACAGTAGAGCGGGAGATATAATCCGCCGCCTTGCCCAAAGGTCGGACATTATAGTGGAAAGTAATCAGCCTGGATTTATGTCGGAACTTGGACTTTCCTACGAAGTACTATCAGGATCAAACAAAGGTCTTATCATGGCTTCGTTAACCCATTTCGGTCAATCAGGCCCGTATCGTAACTATAAAGGATCCGATTTAACATCGTATGCCCAAAGTGGATACATGTATCTCACAGGCGACGAGGAAAAGATGCCTTTAAAGGCCGGGGGCAGACAGGCTGAATACCAGGGTGGACTTGCTGGAGCACTCTCCGTAGTTTCATGTCTAATAGGTCGCCTTTTTTCTGGCCAAGGGCAACACATTGATGTTTCAGCGACTGAAGCCTTAACAAGCACTTTTGACGGTGTTGGATATTTCAGGACGTATGAGAACACAGGGGTAGAACCATTAAGAGCGGGAACCCGTCTCATAGCGCGGGAGCCTTCTGCAGCCTACCCCTCAACCCTGCTTCCCTGTAAGGACGGTTGGGTACACGTGCACTATTCTCCCAGCAACCCGGAAGGTCTGGCGTTCCTCGCCGGAGATGAGCGGCTTGCTGACGACGAGGTTCTGGGTGCAATGAGAGCCCACGCCGATGAGATAGACGAGCTACTAACCAGGTGGCTTATGGAGCACACTCGAGAAGAGGTACAAACCCTGGCACAGGAAGTCAGGGTGCCCTTTACTATGGTGCAGACTATTGAAGAAACAATGAATGACCCCCAGAACGAACATAGGAAGTTTTTTGTCGATATCGACCATCCGATTGCCGGCACCTTAAAATACCCGACTTCTCCTTTTCGATTGAAGACGTCAGAATGGGCGACTGTATCCCCTCCACTTCTTGGCCAACATAACGACGAAATTTACTCTGACATGCTTGGGTTTTCGAAACGAGAATTATCCGTTCTCACCCATGACGAGGTTATTTGAATGGCTAGAACAGCTCTAAACAGTGTCAGAATAGCTGACCTGACTAACGTCATCGCAGGTCCCGTTTCGACCCGGATACTTGCCCAATTAGGTGCTGAGGTAATCAAGGTGGAACTTCCCTGGGGAAGAGCCATCGGGAACATCACGATGCATGCCAGTGGCGGTGGAGATAGACCTTACAACCAGGTTACCTCCTTCAACGAAGTCAATCGGGCCAAGAAAAGCATTGCCATCGATCTGACTCACGAAGAAGGAAGAGAAACATTCAAAGAAATAGTAGGAATNAGCGACATCGTGATACAAAACTTCAGCCCCCGGGTGATGCGTAATCTNGGGCTCGACTACGATNATCTCGTATCTATCAAACCTGACATAATAATGGTTTCCATGCCTGCACTCGGCCTGGAGGGACCCTGGAGCCAATANATTTCATTCGGTCCTGGTACCGATGCACTGAGTGGGCTTTCTTCGATCACAGGTTACACAGACGGTCCTCCTCACAAACCTGGTAATTTCTATGCCGACCATAATTCCGCATTTCACGTGGCTGCGGGCATAATGTCCTCCCTATACAGGAGGTTCGTGACCGGAGAGGGACAGCATATTGAGATCGTATTACGAGAAGCGACGATGTCGGTGATAGGGGAACATTTCCTGGGATACCAGTTAACAGGTGAAGAGCCTGCTCGTATAGGAAATGATCACCCCAACTTCTCACCTCATGGAATATATCCATGTAAAGGAGATGATTCCTGGGTCGCAATATCTATCGAGTCCAGTGAGGAATGGCTNAGCCTGTGCAATGTAGTCGGTTCAAACAGNTTGCGAGATGCTGAAGATTTGCTTGAGCTATCAGAAAGGAAAAAGCAGAGAGATCTTATCGATTCAGAAATACAAATATGGACCCTGGACCGAACCAGGTATCAAGCTATGGAAGAGCTGCAAGCTGGCAGGGTCAGGGCTGGAGCTGTCACAAAAGCGTCAGATATCCTGTCAGACCCGAATATAGAAACAAGAGGATACCTCGACAGATTCGATCATCCGGATGCCGGTCCTTCGACGACACCAGGACTGCCATTCCAGTTTTCCGAAATGCCCGTCATACAGGGAATAAGGGCACCTCTATATTCAGAACACACTGAATGGATACTGAAAGATCTACTCGGGATATCCGACGACAAGGCCCGCGAAATGACAGAGTCTGGAACAACGCCTCTTGAGCCCATCGATCGCGTATACCATAGTTAAATTAAGAGCTTTTCGCGAAACAAAAAGTCTATGAAAATGACATCGAACCAAGTTATGTTTTTGTTAAACCTGGGGACACTGCCAGATAGTGTAGATCCAGGTGCAAATTTAGTCGGGAGCTAATCAAATGGCATTGATTTTTGAAAAAAGGCGAAACATCGCCTATATAACAATTAATCGCCCCGAGGCGATGAACGCGATGGATCCAGAGACATACAGTGAACTATCAGAGGCCTGGATAGAGGTACGTGACGATCCTGATGTCTGGTGCTCTATCATTACGGGTGCTGGCGACAAATCGTTTTCTGCCGGAGCGGATCTTAAGAAGACAATTCCCAGGGAGCCGGAGAAATGGGAACTGTGGCAGACACAGAACGAGCAGATACTCAACAGAGGACTTGAAGTTTGGAAACCGGTCATCGCAGCTGTAAACGGGTATTGCCTGGCAGGTGGCATGACCCTTTTACTGGCAACTGATGTGAGGATAGCTGCCGAACATGCTACCTTTGGGCTCTCCGAGGTAAAAAGGGGAATCCTTCCGGGTAATGGGGGTACTCAACGCACTATCAGACAACTCCCATACCCGATCGCAATGTGGCTCCTGTTGAGTGGGGAGCGGATTGACGCAGAAGAGGCATTGCGGCACGGCCTGATCAACGACATAGTTCCAATGAAAGACCTGATGCCCGAAGCAGAAAGGAGAGCAGCCGTAATCTGTGAAAACGGGCCACTGGCTGTTCGGGCAATAAAGGAACTGGCAGTAAGAAGCCAGTCCATGTCCCTGGAGCAGGGCCTGAGAATGGAAGTCATGATGCAATCTATGTTGAAAACTACAGAAGATGCAAAAGAGGGGCCCCGCGCATTCGCAGAGAAGAGGAAGGCAAACTTTAGAGGCGAATAGAAAGCATATACCGTCTAGCAATAAGGATACGAGGAAGAGAATGACCGAAAGATACGAACTGCCCCAGGAACTTCGATTAACCCGGAATCTTACAAGGGATTTCATAAAGAACGAGATTCTTCCACTGGAGCAGGAAATTCCCCATGACTCGATAACTATTCCGGATGANCATTTTGACAGGCTATCCAAGCTAACGAAGGATATGGGGTTATGGTGCATCGGGGTCGATGAAGAATACGGTGGTGCTGGGTTATCGCTGTTTGCCAACGTCGTTATTAGTGAAGAGATCGTTCAGCACGCCGCAGGGCTCTATTGTCCCGCTTACGGGACAATGGGAACCGCCCCCCCTGAAATCATCTGGGCAGGAAGTGATTACCTGAGTGAGAAATACGGAATTCCCTCGGTCCAGCACGAAAAGAAGGGGTGGTTTGCAATCACGGAACCAAGCGGTGGTTCTGACCCAGCCCGGGCGATACAGACTACTGCCAAAAGGGATGGCGACGACTGGGTTATCAACGGCAGCAAGATTTTCATTAGCGGTTCTCCCTGGGGGGATTGGGGAATTGTCTTTGCCCGGACAGACCCTGAAACCAGGAGAGGGATAACTGCCTTCGTGGTTGAGAACGGCTGGCCAGGATTGACGGTGGAACCGGTCCCCGTTATGAGAGCTTACTATCCAGGGCAGCTATATTTCGATGACCTTAGGGTCCCCAGCGAGAATGTTCTTGGGGAGGTAAACAAGGGTTGGGATCTACTCGCCAACAAATTGCTTGCCAGGGCCCGCATCCCATATTCGGCGTCCAATCTGGGAGTCGCGGTGGCCGCTCACAATATGGCCGTGGAATATTCGAAGACAAGAGAAACCTTCGGCGCTCCCCTGTCCACAAGACAGGCCATACAGTGGATGCTTGTAGATAGTGAGATAGAGATCAGGGCATGCAGGTGGCTTATCTGGGAGGCCGCGTGGCAGTTCGACAACGGGGAAGACTTCAGGCAGGCAGCGTCCGTGGCCAAGCTGCATTCGGCAGACACACTTGGAAAGGTAGTGGATCGTTCCATCCAGATACATGGGGGAATGGGCGTTACAGAATGGCTCCCACTGGAACGCTGGTACAGGGAAGCCAGGATAAGGCGAATAGGAGAAGGCCCCACGGAAGTACAAAAGATGCTGATCGCAAGGGAAATACTGAACCCCGGCGGGGTTCATGCATGATACCTGTGCTGCCAGGGAACCGAAAAACTACCTNGCCTTTGAGATAACCTCCTCGGCCANCCAGTCCATTTTTTCTAAGAATTTATTTAAGTCAGANGATCTTGTATCCAGTATGAGATGGCTNACGCCTACTTCAGCGTAAGTGTTAACATCCTCGATTATCTGGTCGGGTTCGCCAGAAAATCGTCTTCGGCCACCCCCGGTGGTTACTTCCCTGTCATAGACAGGAGCCTTCATGGCGATGGTTATTTCTGACATGTTCCTGCCAACTTTCTCGCAAAAGGAGCCCATGTATTCAATCTCAGTAACCAGGGTATCGGGCTCAAGGGGAGATGCTGGATTTGCACCTACCGGATGCCAGGCGTCTCCATACCTGACGACCCTCCTGATTGCAGCCCTACTCTGACCACCCACCCAGATCGGGGGACCGGGTTCCTGGATCGGCTTTGGAGCAAATTGAAGTGGTTCAAAGCTGTAGTAGTCACCTGAGAANGACGGNGTCTCCTCTGTCCAGAGGGCCTTGAATATCCGCAGGCATTCGTCGGTTACCTTGCCGCGTTCCCTGAAAGGTTTTGCATCGAGTGCTTCAAACTCTTCTTCAAGCCAACCTACTCCAACGCCAACAACGAGCCTTCCTCCCGAAAGAACATCTACGGTTGACAACATCTTTGCCGTAACCACGGGATTCCTGTGTGGAACTATCATCACACTTGTTACAAGGCTTGCNTTCTCGGTCACCGCCGCAAGGAAGGCAAGCTCGGCAATCATTTCCANATGCTCACCTGAACTATCCCATGGAACATCGGAACCTACTGAATANGGATACTGAGATTCCGGTTCGATGGGGGCGATCACGTGATCCCCCGCGACCATAGAATCAAAGCCAAGGGATTCGGCATGTCTTGCTATGCTCAATAGCGGTTCCCGTTTGGCTAATGGTCCATGTGTGGGCAAATAGAATCCAAATTTCATTTCATTCTCCTCGGAACGTTTGCAAGAAAAGATCGCGATTCTAGAACTGGTTGCTATTTCAGACTGTAAGCTGAAGCAACCTCCTGAACGATTCCATCATCGATGAGCTTTTTCAGGTGGGTACTAACATTTCTCTCAGCTGACGGGCGAAGTCCTTTCTTAAGATTTGAAGGATATATATCTGAAGTTATATCACTCACTCCGGATAGTCCCTTGCCAAGTGCCGCCTTGACCTGCTTTTCTCTGTTAAGTCGATGTTCCAGCTGCCATTTTACAAGCCCGCCTCCCCTGGGTGGAGGAACAACGGGACCGTGAGCCGGGCAGACCGTATCGTGACCGAAAGTGGTTAGCAGTTCAAGGGATTTAACATATGCGCTCAAGTCCCCCACGGAAGTTGAACTTGCTCCCAGTACCGTATCCCCTGTAAACATCACTCGATCTTCTCTGAGGTAGTAACAGACGTGGTCTACTTCATGACCAGGCGTGAAAAGAGCTCTCAATCCGACGCCTCCACCAGTCGCTATACGCTCCCTGGACCTNAGTGGTATCACGACTTCGTTGTTATCGAGTATCTTTCTGAGCCGGTCTACCAGTTTGGGATGGCACCGNACAGGAGCATTCGTTTCCTCCTGCAACCTATCAAGACCTCCAGTGTGATCACCGTGTCCGTGAGTAATAACTATAGCCGTTATCCTGGGTCTCCCAAGCTCCTGGTAATAATCCAGGATATTCCTGGTCCACCTCCTCTCATAATCACCGGTATCGATTAACACCATCTCGTCAGAAGGGTCGCCGACGAAAAAATTATTGCTCCCTCCAGGATGGGAAGTTGCCCCATCATCTATATGCATATTAAAAACATGAGGGGTGATCTGCATTAGTTACCTCTTTTCTCCTTCAACTCTCGTCTGATCTGCTTGCGGAAACAGCTATTTGCACCATCTAATTTCTTTTCTGAGCAACGATAGTGATGTGAATAATATGTCGCAAAGCCACATATATGAACAGCTATGGTCTGAAGGTTTGTTCCTCCAGAATATCTTCCTGTCGAAACGACCAGAGTCAAGTCACGGCAATAAGCCGAAACCCATATCCGACCAGACTAGCAAACCGGAGATCTCACAACCTCACCCGATATACAGCGCTTAACATATTTTCCCTTCTGCCCGTCATCTGTAAGCTCACCATCATCTATGACCACGTCTCCCCGCAAAATCGTCGTAGTCGGCCATCCATTAACGTGCCAGCCCTCCCAGATACTGTAGTCTTCAAGATGAAGATCTTCCATCGTTAACGTCCTGTCAAAATCAGGATCGATGATCGTTACATCTGCATCGCTCCCTGGCGAAAGGACTCCTTTCTGCGGATACAATCCCATGATCTTGGCCGCGTTCGTAGATGTGATGTCAACGAATCTTTCCAGGGACATCCCCCGCTTCACGACACCTTCCGTGTATGCGATTCCCACCCTGGTCTCTATGCCGTTATGACCTCCGGTAACATCTGCTACTGTCCGGAATTTAATCTTTTCTTCCCAGGTTGTGGAGACAAGATCTGTTGCTACCGTGGATAATGTTCCGTCCAACATACCATCCCAGAGGGCCTGGCAATCCGATTCTCCCTTCAGAGAAGGGTATGTATGAAACTTCATGCCGTTGTCCTGCCTGTAGTCTTCCGCGCTGAAACTCATATAGTTATGCAGTGTTTCGCCATACACAGGCATCCCCAGTGACCGGCATCTGGCAACTTCGCTNACACCCTCTGAGGCACTTACATGTACAAAGTAAACAGGGCATCCCTTAACCTCGGCAAGACGAGTTACCCGCCTGAAAGAGACATCTTCAGATTGTTTGGTATGAATTCGGTGCATGTTCCACCACTCCCATTCATCGGTCTCCCGCAACCGATCGTAGTTGTAATGAACCATTTCATCATCCTCTGAATGAACAAGTAACATGGCACCGGATTCCTGCACCTGGTCCATAATCTCGGAAAGGCGTCCGAAGTCAGTATGGTTGTTCTGCATCTGGGGACTTGGCGGCCTTATGCTTGTAGTGAATATCTTAAAGCTCGCGACCCCTTCAGTTACAAGTTCCGGGATCTGCCTTATGGAATCGATTCCAGCACCGTGGGTGAGAATGGGGTGGTATGCGTAATCCGTGAAAGCATTCCCAGACCAGCGTTCCTCAGCCTCTTCTACTGCATGGTAAAGATCGTGACCCGGAACCTGGGTGGCAAAGTCCAGCACGGTGGTCGTGCCTCCGAAAATTGCGGCCTTTGATACGGCCAGCGCGCCTGAACGCTCCGGCTGACGAGGACCTCCGATATGAGCGTGCGGCTCTACTCCGCCCGGAATTACTATCTTCCCGGTCGCATCGATCGAGCGAGANGCCTCCGGAAGATCATTTGACCTCGTGGTAATCGCTGTTATTTTTCCGTCGTCTATAAGGACGTCAAAGTTCCCCGCACCCGCCGGGCCTACAACGGTTCCTCCATGTATCAGAAGGTCATGCATATCCTGTCACTCCTATATCTATCACCATGTTTTATGTCCGTTTGATACTAAAACGGATGTTACACCTTATCGGTTACGCACAAACAGGTGTGAGGATTTTCCTAAGGAGTCTGCCGACTAATCTTGGCAGATAAATTGATGTGAGTTCGGCAGGATGAGTCCAATGTGATAAATAGAAATAAGTGCCCCTTTGAAATCATCCTATTCTCCCCGCCAGATGACCGGATGGACGACATGGCTGCCTGGCAGCCCTTTCAAAACGAGTTCACGGGGTTCACCAAACACCATATCTCCAGCCGAATCGGCCATTCTCTTACTTACACCTGAAACCAGTATCTCTTCCGATTCGGCCTGGGCCGATATCCGTGCCGCCTCGTTTACGGCCCGGCCGAAGTAGTCTTCATTTTCAATTATGGATTCCCCCGTATTCAGGCCTATCCTGACATGGATGGGTAGATCGGGATCAGAATCCCTCAGGGTCATGAGGTTTTCCTGAACGGTAATGGCACAGAGTATTCCTCCCCTGCTGCTGGTAAAAGCCGCCATGAAGCCGTCGCCCTGCTCCTTTACGATGTAACCCTCGTTCCGGAGTATGGCCTCGGTAAGCACTTCTTCATGGATCCTGAATACCTCCCTGGACTTTATGTCGCCCAGGTCACGAACAAGGTCAGTTGAACCCTGCATATCGGTGAACATAAAAGTCACTGTACCCTCTGGCGGAGGGAACCTGTTCTTCGAAGCTACTCCCTGGTCCTGTCTGGACACGGTGATCATAGCCTTCCCGTCGGCCAGGTCTATCCTGTCTCCCGACTGCAGTGTCCTGGTCACGGAAGCTTCCATTTTCTGCCCGTTGCATGAGGTCCCGTTGGAACTGTTCAGGTCACGTACAAAGCAGTTTCCTGAATCGTCTTCCCAGAACTCAGCGTGTCTGCCCGAGACGTAGGCGTCATCTATTGGGACATCGCAGGTATGAGACCTGCCTACCACCGTGGGAGTTGCAGACAGGAAATACCTGACGCTATTACCCGGTCCGGCCACAATATCTATAAAGAACGACATTACGTTTTTCCGCCCCGTGGGTTCACCCACATATCTCTAACCCCGGTATCCTTATTGATTAATAACCGTTATTTTGAAACTTTTTG
The DNA here is from genome assembly GCA_002708065.1 of Chloroflexota bacterium. Lineage (GTDB taxonomy): Bacteria > Chloroflexota > Dehalococcoidia > Lucifugimonadales > UBA826 > UBA11795. The sequence continues at coordinate 5,255 of PAOO01000052.1, read as the reverse complement.
CGACAGATTCAATTTTCCACTGGTCTTTAACCGGNATAATAGTCCGTGTCACATCAACCTCGTAGACGTTATTCTTATCGAAATCAGCAGGGTTTGCGAATGATGTCACATTTTTAAAGCTGATTTCCCCTGCTTTAGAAACGGTGAATAACTCCCTGTCAGCACCATCCAGGTAGTAAAAAACCCTTTCCCCTTCTTCTAAAGAATAATCATCAAAATTACCTGCGATCATGCCGCCGCTTGCAACTTCAAGTTCCCCGGCTGGTTCCTTCGGTAAGGGAATCGCATTTAGATGACCCGGCTGCCAGTGGTTTCGTTCGATACTGTGATCCTCCCAGTTGGACGGCCCGATAATTTCTTCCTCTACAAATACAGGTAGCAGGTATTCCTCGTATTGATTTGACACTATGTTCACAAATCGTAGCTTCATCATGTGCAGGCCCTTGGCAGCACCGGACGGAATTGTAAAGAAGAACTGGAGATCACCCCCTACTTTCGTAGGACTGGTTGTAAACCACCAGTCGTCACCCAGGTCCTGACCGTTTCTTGGAAGCCCGGACCCACCTTTCACCGAATATCTCGAAGGAGAGGAATGACACCATCCACCATTAGATTCTGCAATTAAAAGCTTGTTATTTATTACCCTCCAGCTACCATCAGCCTTCTTGTAACTCTTGCAAACTGCAGAGGAATCTATAACCGTTCGCTTGCCATCAGGATCAGTCTTTTCTGATACCTCGGCTATTATCCAGTTTGGCCCGCATTGCCCTGTGTCAGGTAATGCCGGGTTAGTCCTGTAATAGGGTTGCCGGTCCTGAGTAGCAGAGTTAGTGTCGCCTGAAGCGTAACCACCGTAATACACAAAATGATGGAAGAAGCTGTAGAGACCATCTGTTAACCATGGGTTGCCCCGGATACATTCGGAAGGAGACTCGAATTCCACATCAAACTTTATGTTGATATCTCCGTCAGGTGTTACGTTTGAAATCTTCACTCCAGTATTCACGTCCTTCCACGAACCGGAATTCAACGTCACCTCGTCAAGATCATTAGAATACCTGTCTGCCTCTTCGTATTCAGGCCTGGCATCGGCGAGACCTCCGGCATGAATCATCAGACCCTGGGTGTTGCTCAAATACCTGGTCTCAACCAGACCTGCNTCTGCGCCGGCCGGCCTGCGATACTCCAGCCAGATTGTGTCTCCTCCAGCAACAAGTTTTCCCCCATTGATAACCGCTGCCCGATGGCCATCACTGGAGTTGATAGGCCTTATCGTGTACGTGCCAGATTTGTCTATCTGTAAAATTTCGCTGCNGTCTAACCAACCCAGCGCGTATCTAACAGGTGAGCCTGGCGTCTTTGACGCCCGGCCGTTACCCATGACACTGAACTGACTTCCGTATTCGCGGCTGTCACACTGTGAGAGGAGTACATCCTCTTTGTCGCAAAGAACCGCGTTTTCGTGATAGTCAATGTTCCAGCTGTGTATCCATTCATGCAGCCATGTATGCTGATCCTGGGTGAACGGATCGGCGTCTGTTCTCTTTATACCTTCACCAGACCTGTTATGGGTCCACCAAAGGTCACCAATTACAAGTTGCCCATCTTCAGAAATCAGTGACCACCTATTGTCGACTAATGATCCATAGTTGCCGCCGCTTGATTCAGCGGTGGCGCAATCTTTCGCATATTCAAATACGGCAAACGGTCTGCCCTCTTTTATAAGACCGGCCAGGTCTTCCCTGGTTACGTTCTCCTTGACAGGTTTACCATCTTTCAAGTTAATCCTGTAGATATTCCAAGATGACAGGGGTCTCCCAGGTATATTTTCGATCTGGCTGCATTTGCCTGTGTCACCCTTTTCATTCTCACCTATGTCAAACCAGTAGATATTCTCCGGTTTCAGATTGAAAGAGAACTTACCGTAGGAACTCTGTCTGAAGAATTCTTCCGTTAACTCCGGTGATATGGCCTTTGAGAGACGCTCGCCTGTGTCATCCTCTTGCAGCGAATCCGACCAGTGAGCAACCAGCAGGACCGGCTCAACGTTCCCGAGGGCGACGGGCTTTCGCCTGTAAACAAAGTCAAGCCCACCGTAATAATCGTTCTCCATTATTACGCCAGAGTCTGCCAGTTCTTTAAGAACGGAGCTAGCTGTACGATCACTACCGTACGAATCCATGGCTCGCTTAACTGCCGGCTTGTCACCGATCGCGAAAACGCCTATTCCNTCATCACANTCGGGAACATACCACGGGCAGAAATACGTAAAGTACTCTGTCCCGTCTTCTCCTTCATAGCGAATCGGTTTCCGATCTGGGGCAGGCCGCCTGTCAGCCAGTGAGAGGGGCCATTTATTAGACTCATAGACAGGCCACGTCTCAGCATCAAGAAAGCTCTTAACTCCTGGCTTTCCAAGCCAGAACTTGAAACTAGCCTTGCTCGACTTGGTCGCTCCCCAGACAAATGGTTTAGGATTGGTAAACTCTGAAGGGACTGTGCCACCAACAGGAATGTAGAGAGATGTGGGAGCACCAGAGAAATCCGTAACACCTTTCTTTCCCACCCACCAGTCGATGACCATGTCATATCCGGATATACTGGTGAACTGGAGAACTCCATAACTTTCTCCCTGCCTGAAAACAAGCAGCCCGTCATTTGAACCTTTGCCTTCGTAATCGAGTGAACAGAACCCGACGGTAGTAGAGGTATACGTATAGCTTGAGACATCGGCTAATTCTGGCAAAGCGGATGCACCCGTGTAGGAATTAGTCCCCGGACCATCCCCACCGCAGCTGCTTTTTGAATCCTTATCCACATTAGCAATGGAGAGTCCGGAACCGCTGTAGAAATATCCCTGCTTCCCACCAGAGGAAGACCACATGATGTTTCCAGTGCCTATATCGAAATCTTTCGACTCCTTAACCTTTATTCTCCCCATGGTGCCGCCCTTCCAGGGCCTACTATCGACCATCGGAGGACCAGACTGATAGTTACTCAGAAGTTGTACAGCACCGTACCTGTCACCTTCATTGAATAGAAACATTCCTGAATAGCACGGATCAGACAGGGAGCTACTCGGGGCGTAAGTTCTGAAGTAGTCCAGCCCAGTCACAGGATAATTTTGTTTAGAGGCATCTCCAATCTCTTCAAAAGTCCTGAATAGCTGGTGTTGTGCGTATCCGTCAGAACAATGATTTAGATCGTTCCCGGCAATCTGGAGGTCTTTATCCTGCCAAAGGCTTGCATATCTGAGTGAACCCTGAGTCCCCGACGAACCGCTTATGATAATTCCGTCAATCAGGCTGGAGAGGCGAGACATATCAGAAAAGTTTTTTGCATCAGCATCGTATGAAACATCAAAGATGCCAAACACCCCGTTTTTAAAGTCAGGTTCGCTACATCCCGTGGGGTCGATCTTTAGCGCATCGGCCGAAATATCATTCCCGCATGAGTCGACTTCAGCTGGCCCCACTGAAGTGGGAGGCTTTGCTGCGGTCTCGGTCTGCCCGGTTTTCTCACTTGTAGCAGGTAGGGTCGGTGCAGATGGTGCTTTGACCTGTGACTTTTCAGAATAATCGACTGTCAGCCTGTAGGGACCTATCGTCATATTGTCGTAGGACCATGCCTTGACACTGTATTTACCACTNCCACTCAANTTGAANTTCTTAGTCTCCTTACCTTTNGATGTCANCCAGATGTAACCNACGTTCTTTGGATCGTCTGTGANCTGATCACCCGGAGTGAAAAGATCGACATCGAGGGATGTTTTTGACTTGGACTCAAAGGTTATGGTTATCTCATCACCCAGAGATCCCTCGAAGGTGAAACAATCGTAAAGATTGCCGGCCAGGATAGATCCCTCGGCAGCGCTGCCAGATAGAATGGGCTTACACTCTTTCTTCCCTTGCGATATCTGCTTCGTTGCGGTTGAAGAAGCTGGTTCCTCGACATTTATGGCAAGTTCATATTTGCCCTGATTTTTGTTTCCGTAAGACCACGCCTTCACCTTGTATATACCCGCACCGTTTTTGGCCTTGAACGTCTTGTCCTGCTTTGAAGAGGTGAACATGTACTGGGAACCCACATTATTCGGTTCTCCGGTGACAGACCCGGTTGGCTCCAGTATGTCCACATCCAGGCTTATACCTTTGGGAGACTGGGGCGTGACGTTATCCGAAGTGAGGATTACCGTGAATTTCTGGTCGCTTGCGAGCGTAATGTTAAAGCAGTCATAGGGATCTGAAGAGCTTATGGAACCAGTGACGGAGCCAGTCGTATCGGCAGGAATACACTTCTCCCAGTTCGAGGCCGGTTTTACCGCCTTTGCCNCCTGCTCACCAGCCTCGGGAATAGTCACATTAAGCGTGTACTTCCCCCTCTCCTTGTGCTGGTAGGACCACACNTTNACTACAAACCTGGAGGTTTGNCCTACTGGAAGATTTACGTCAAAAGTCGGTAGGGTAATATCCTTCTTTGCTGAAGATCCTTTGGGCCCTGTAAGCCAGGCAAAACCGGCATTGGAGGCGTCTTCATTGACCTGCTTCTTGGGAGTAAATATGTCGGCGTCAAGGTTTCCATCAGGTGTGCCTATTTCGATCGATATATTTTCGCCCTGCTTTGCGGTAACAAAGTAACAGTCAAACAAGTTCTCTTTGGTTATCTCACCCGAAGCAGCACTTCCAGCTATGAATTCAGTACATGAAGGAGTTCCTGACGCAAGTCCTACTACTCCACGAATGGGAGTTAANAAAACGATTGCAACAATAACTATTACTACTGCCAACGCACCCGCAGGCAGATACCATCTGTTCAATTTGCCAGCTAGATTACGGGTTAGCATCGATTTTCCTTATGTTCGTTTTTCTCAGTCTTCTAATTTCTAANCCAAGTATTTAACTAGCCCTCATTCTCATGAGTGCGAGCGTCGATATCTATCGACATTCTAATCATTTATTCGCGGTCCCTGTACCAAAAGTAATCTATTGACCGACCACAAATCCTGGCCTGCTCACATCAGAATCGCCCCAGGAAGCAGCATATGTGGTATTTCCCAACGAGTCTGCAGCACTCACCCAGTCTATTACATAAGTACCTAACATCTGGAAGTCTCCCGATCCTATGGAAATGGAGGTCTCGCACTGGCTAGATTGTGCACCGATATTGCACGTTTGAACACTGCCCCCACCGCCTGGGTTGATTATGGAGATAAACACTCCTTCAACATCACTCTCAGCATCCTCTGCTTTCACGGT